>JBEKIM010000177.1:0-13057 GCA_050011755.1 Bryobacteraceae bacterium
GGTTCCTTTTGCGCCCCAGTTGCTCTCCAGGCTAGCCGATCTGGACAGGGCCGTGCAATCGGCAATCCGGGGGAAGCCCGAAGTCGTGCGGCTTTCGCTGGTCTGCCTGTTGGCGCGCGGCCACTTGTTGATCGAAGACGTGCCCGGCGTGGGCAAGACTACGCTGGCACAGTCGCTGGCGCGGGCAGTGGCCTGCGGATTCCATCGCCTGCAATTCACCAGTGATATGCTGCCCAGCGACGTACTGGGCGTCACCATTTACAACGCGCATTCCGAGGCGTTCGAATTCAAGCCGGGACCGGTCTTCACCAATTTCCTGCTGGCCGACGAGATCAATCGCACCACGCCCAAGACGCAATCGGCGTTGCTGGAAGCCATGAACGAGAGCCAGGTGACGATCGACGGCCGGCCGCACTTGCTGCCGCGGCCCTTCATGGTGATCGCCACCCAGAACCCGGTCGAACACCACGGCACCTACCCGCTGCCCGAGTCGCAAATGGATCGCTTCCTGATGCGGCTGCGGATCGGCTATCCGGACTCCGCGAGTGAGCGCGAAATCCTGCGCAATTTCGAAATGGCCGCGGGTGACGCCGTGCGTCCGGTGCTTTCGGGCGACGACATCATACGGCTACAGGCCTCGGTGCAGCGGGTGACGGTGGAGGAGTCGCTGGTCGACTACATGCTGGCCATTGTCGAGAAGACACGCGCGCATGAATCGCTCACGCTGGGGGTCAGCCCGCGCGGCTCGCAAGCGCTGTTCCGCGCGGTCCAGGCGCTGGCGCTCCTGGAAGGACGCGAGTACGCCATCCCGGATGACGTGAAGCGCCTGGCTGCACCGGTCTTCGGCCATCGCGTGATGGTCTCCACGCGTACCGCGCTGGCACAACGACGATCCGACTTGGGCGACCGCATCATCGAAGAGATACTCAGCCTGACGGACGTGCCTCTCTAAGCGACCCGCGCAGACCTGGAGGCCTGCCCTACAAAATATGAAAACCGCCATCATCGGCCTACCCATGGTAGGCAAGACATCGTTATTCACCATCCTCACAGGCGCACACCAGGAGACGCGCATCGGCTCGACCGCTGTGCACGTGGGCGTGGCCAAGGTGCCCGACCGGCGCCTGGAGGAACTCGCCAAACTGTTCGAACCCAAGAAAGTCACGCACGCCGCCGTGGAATACGTGGATATGCCGGCGATCTCGAAGGAGAGCCTGCGCGACGCGAGCTACGTCGCCAGCTTGCGCGTGGTGGACGCCTTCGCGCAGGTGTTGCGCCTGTTCGAGGACGATACCATCCCGCACGAGAAGGGCAGCCTCGATCCGCTGCGGGATCTGGAAGACGTAGAGACGGAACTGATTCTGAGCGACCTGGTGGTGATCGAGAAACGGCTGGAACGGCTGGACAAGGACCGCAAGAAGATCAAAAATCCGGAACTGGATCGTGAATTCGAGCTGCTGCAGAAGTGCAAGGCGGCGGTAGATGCCAACCAGCCTTTACGCGTGTTGGATCTGGACGCGGAGGACGAGAAGCGTATTCGCGGGTTCCAGTTCCTGTCGCAAAAGCCCATGCTTTACGTATTGAACCTGGGCGAAGCGGACGCGCCGAAGCTGCACGACAAAGAGCGGGAATACCGCGAGGGCGCGCTGGCCGGGCGCAAGCATACGGCGGTCGCCGCGATTTGCGGCAAGGTGGAAGCCGAATTGGCCGAACTCCCCGCCGATGAGCTGAAGGACTACATGGCCAGTTACGGTCTGAGCGAATCCGGCCTCGAGCGGCTGATTTCGGCGACTTACGCGCTGCTGGGCCTGATGTCGTTCCTGACCGCGGGTGAAGACGAAGTCCGAGCTTGGACCATTCCCTTCCACAGCACGGCGGTGAAAGCCGCCGGCGCGATTCATTCGGATTTCGAGAAGAAGTTCATCCGGGCGGAAGTCGTAAACTGGAAGTCGCTGGTGGACCTGGGAGGGTACGCGGGCCTGCGTGAAAAAGGCATGTTGCGCCTGGAAGGCAAGGAATACATCGTGAAGGATGGGGACGTGCTGGTGATCCGGCACGGGTAGTGGGGAAGTCTTGCACTTCGCGTAGGGTAGTTGACTCGCATTCGCCGGTCTGTGTGCTGTTAGCCGGGCGGCCGGAAGCTTCGATGTTGCCGCGGAGGCAGCCCCCTTGCCAACGCCCGCAAAAGAGCCGACTATAAAGGCGGATGCCACTGAACCCACAAGGCGAAAAGATTCTCCAACAGTGGCAGGAGAACCGTCCCAAAATGTGTTGGGACAGGGACCCGGCCGTGCTGGAGCGGATGATTCAGGAACGCCAGGACCTGTGGGCGGAAACCATGTCGCAATGCCTGGGGCGCCACCCGCGGAACGGGGGACCGATGGACTACCACCAGGCGGAGGAGATAGCGAACCCCATCATATTCCTCCCCAGCGAAGAGGACGTCCCGGAGTTGCCCGGCGATCCGGCGGAGAGCTTGGAAACCAACTAAAGCGCAGACGATCCCAACCAGTCAGGCGCGGCCACGGACGGGATTCCGCGACAACATTGCAGGCACCCGTGCGCTTGAAGGCGGCCCGGAGCTTATCCCCGGCTGGATTAAAGGCGTGCTGGTTTAAGTCTCTCCACCGCGCGAGCCCGCGGGCGCCGCTTGGCCGCCGTGCCGGCTCCACTCCGGCCCCTTAAACCTCTTCCGCACTACCGCCACGTATAACAAGCCCAGCCCTGCCAGCAGGCCCGCCAGCGTTTTCCCGGCCAGTTCATTGGGCGGCATCACCAGAACTACGCAAATGAAAGCCGCGAACAGCACGGCCACCAGATTCAGCGGCGCACCGAATCGCCCCAGACTCCAAACCGCGTGGCTGGGCCAATCCGAGCCCGTCCGCCGGGCGCGCCAGGCCAGCGCAATGGGAATCGTATAAGCAAGATATAGCGCCACCGTACTGAGCGAGGTCACCACCGGCACCGCCTTGGTCCAGAGCATGGCGGCCATCGAAGCGGCCACGATCAGCCAGATGGCCGGGGCGGGCGTACCGTGGCGCGGGCTTACCCAGCGCACCTGTTCCGCGAGCGGCGTGCCGTGGTCGCGGGCGAGCGAATAGAGCGCGCGCGACGCCGAGGTGATACACGCTACGCCGCAAAACCACATGGCCATGGACGCCAGGGCCGCCATGGCGTTGCCCGCCTTGGCGCCCAGCGCCTGTTGCAGGATCGCGATGACCGCCGGAATCTGGTTGCCCTGCGCGTCTTTGGCCGCCAGCACCGCGGGAATGCTATGGATGGCCAACGTCAGAGCCAGCAGCAGGAAGTAGCCCGCCACGCCGGAAACCGCCACCGAGAGCACGATTCCCCATGGGGCCCTCCGCCTGGGGTCGTGGGTTTCCTCCGCCATGTGCGCCGAGGCGTCGAAGCCCGTGTAAGTCCATTGCGCCTGCAGGAGGCCCAGCACGAAGGCCCACCAGTAAGGCGAGCGTCCGTTGCTGTTTGCCGCTTCAAAAAGGAATGCCACGGGTTGTTTGGGCGCCAGAAAGAAGAGCGCCAGCACGACCACGGCCACGCCCGCGATATGGACCGTCACGCTGCAATCGTTCAAGATCGCAACCAGGCGGATTCCGTAATGATTCAGAAGCCCCTGGGTGAGTAGGATGAAGCTGAACATCGCGAAGAGGACGAAGGGCGTGGAAGGCAGATTCAGAAATGGAAGGATGAACTGCGCGCAACTATAGTTGATGCCGGCCTGCGCGGCGATCAGCCCCAGGATGTTCAGCCAGGCCACCAGCCAGCCCCACCCTTTGCCGCCCAGGTCCGCCGCCCAGTGATAGGTGGCGCCCGCAGTGGGATAGGCCGAACACAACTCGGCCATACTGGCGGCCACCACCAGCGTGAAAACAGTGGCCAAGGGCCAGCCGAGCGTCATCTCCAACGGCCCGCCCATTTCAAGGCCGTAACCGAACAGCGTGACCGCCCCAGTGAGAATTGAAATGATGGAAAAGGAGATGGCGAAGTTCGAAAAGCCGCCCATGCCGCGGAATAGTTCCTGGGCGTATCCGAAGCGGCCCAGATCGGCGCGATCCTGTTCCGGGGGATACATCGCGCGGCGCGGCTAGAGCTCTACGTCCCGCTTGAGGTGTTTACTGATGGCTTGCTCCACCAGTTCCTTTAAGGTCTGGCCGGTCTCGGTGTGGACGAAGGTGTTCTCGACGATGTCCCAATCGAGCTTATAGGCGCGGGCTCCGAGGGTCACCTTGAGTTGGCGGACGCCGGCTTCGGGGGAAATTGTGAATTTACCCGGCGGCCGGTCGAAAGAAATGGCGATCGCTCCGCCCTGCAGACTGGATTCGAAACCGTAGTCGTCGCCGGCCAGGACCAGATCTCCCTGCAAGGTTGTCAAGGCTTCGTGTGCGTGCTTCTTGAACTCGTGTTCTTCGATCATGCGATTCCCCCCAAATGGCGCAACGCAGACTTGAAAATCGTTCGATTGCGTACCTTCCACCGTAACATCCCAATCCGCTTGATGGAAGTGCTCCGCCCGCCCTGCGCGGCCGGGGTGCCGGGCGCTCGACTCCGCGCATCATTTGTATCATTTTGAACGATTCCGAGGAAAACGGAGGTTCGGCAGGGCTTCGGGACCGCCCGCTGCCACGATGCGTAGTAACTAAAGTAAACGTTTCCTATTATTTGCGGACGGGTAATAATCATATTCATACCTTAATATCTATTTGTAATTAAGAAGCCCTGGATCTGGATCGAACGAGGAGGCGCGTAGTGAAGATTGTGATTCTATGTGGTGGTTTGGGTACTCGTCTCCGGGAGGAAACCGAGTTTCGACCGAAGCCGCTGGTTGAAATCGGCGGCAAGCCGATTCTCTGGCACATCATGAAACTGTATGCGCACCACAGTTTCCGCGACTTCGTCCTTTGCCTGGGCTATCGCGGCAACATGATCAAGGAATATTTCCTGAATTATGACGCGATGAACAACGACTTCACCATTTGCCTCGGCCAGAAGTTCAAATTTCAGTACGACGGCTTCTATCCCGAGCGCGATTTCCGGGTGACGCTGGCGGACACCGGGCAGGACTCCCAGACGGGAGGGCGCGTCGCGCGCATCAAGAAATACATCGATGGCGATACCTTCATGCTCACCTACGGTGACGGCGTGACCGACCTCGACATCGCGCGCGTGCTGCGTTTTCACAAGAGCCACGGCAAACTGGCCACGGTGACCGCGGTACGCCCCACTTCCCGATTCGGCATTCTGGACCTCGCGAGCGATGGCGCGCACGTGCGCAATTTCATGGAGAAACCGCGCGCCGATCACTGGACCAGCGCCGGGTTTTTCGTGATGAACCGGAGGGTGTTCGACTATCTGGGCGGCGACGATTGCATTCTGGAGCGCGAACCCCTGGAGCGCCTTACCGCCGAGGGTCAATTGATGGCTTACCAGCACCACGGGTTCTTCTTCGCCATGGACACTTATCGCGAGCACAAACTACTGAACGAGCTTTGGAACAGCGGCGAGGCGCCCTGGGCGGTATGGACGCGCCAGCGGGAGGCCATCGCCGTATGAATGTGCTGGTCACCGGAAACTTGGGGTATGTGGGGCCCGGCGTAGTGGGGCAATTGCGCGCCAGCCACGCAGCGGCGCGCATATGCGGCCTGGATGCTGGTTACTTCGCGGGCTGCCTGCTGAATCCGGATGCGTGCCCGGACGTGCAAGTCGAACAGATTCTCGCAGACGTGCGGGATCTGCAGGAACGCCAACTGGCAGGCTTCACCGGCGTGGTCCATCTGGCAGGCATCTCGAACGACCCCATCGGGAATGCCTTCGGCGACATCACGGCGCAAGTGAATCATGAGGCGACCGTGGCACTCGCCGCCAAAGCCAAGCGTAGCGGCGTGCGATCCTTCGTGTTTGCGTCTTCATGCAGCGTTTACGGATTCGCCGAAGATGGCGCGCGCACCGAGCAATCGACCGTCAATCCTCTTACCGCTTATGCCAAGTCCAAGCTAGCCGCGGAAGGCGGCTTGGCCGAATTGGCCGATCGCAATTTCACCGTCACTTGCCTGCGCTTCGCCACGGCCTGCGGGATGAGCCCGCGGCTGCGTCTGGACCTGGTGCTGAACGACTTCGTGGCCAGCGCGGTCCAGGACCGGGAAATCCGCATCCTCAGCGACGGCTCGCCATGGCGGCCTCTCATCGACGTGCGGGACATGGCCAGGGCCATCGATTGGGCGGTCGCGCGTCCCGACGAAGCGGGCGGTCCATTCCTGGCTGTCAACGCGGGCAGCGACGCGTGGAATTATCAGGTGAAAGATCTGGCGGCGGCCGTGGCGGAACTGATTCCCGGGACCTCCATCCGGATCAATAAGGATGCTCAGCCGGACAAGCGCTCTTACAAAGTGAGCTTTGAGTTGTTTCGCCGGCTCGCTCCGCATCACCAGCCGTCCGTGAGCCTGGAGCAAAGCATTGCCGATCTGGCTTCCGGGCTGGAACTCGCCGGGGCAAACCGGCCGGAATTTCAGCGTGAGCGCTTCATCCGCCTGAAAACGCTGGTCGGGCTGGTGGCCGAAGGTCGTCTACGCCGCGACCTGACTTGGTCAAGGCCGTTCTCCGCGGCCGCCGTAGCCTGAATCGAGCATGCCGATGGTAGAAACTCCATTAACCGACGCCGAGCGCTTACGCGCACAGATTCTCTTCCTGGTTCGCGAATACTACCAGGCGGCATTCCCCGACCGCGGCTTCGAACCGGGCAGGTCTGCCGTACCTTACGCCGGCCGCGTCTTCGACGACCACGAACTCACCAACCTGGTGGACGCCTCTCTCGATTTCTGGTTGACCACGGGCCGTTTCGCGGATCGCTTCGAGAAGGAGTTCGCAAAGTTCTGGGGATTGCGCCACGCCATGCTGGTGAATTCCGGATCTTCCGCCAACCTGGTTGCAATCTCCGCACTGACCTCCCGCAAACTCGGCGATCGGCGCTTGCAGCCGGGAGACGAGGTCATCACGGTGGCAGCCGGCTTTCCGACCACGGTCAACCCGATTATCCAAAACGGGCTCACGCCGGTCTTCGTCGATATTACGGTTCCTACCTACAACATCGATGTAAGCCGCCTGGAAGCGGCGCTCAGCAGCCGCACTCGCGCTATCGTGCTGGCGCATACACTGGGCAACCCGTTCGATCTCGACGCGGTTTCGGCCTTCGCGCGCAAGCACGATTTATGGCTGGTGGAAGACTGTTGCGATGCGCTCGGCAGCACGTACCGGGGGCGCCATGTCGGTACCTTCGGGCAATTGGCGACCGTCAGCTTTTATCCGGCACATCACATCACCATGGGCGAGGGCGGCGCGGTGCTGACCGGCCAGCCGTTACTGAAAACGCTGGTGGAATCCTTCCGCGATTGGGGCCGCGATTGCTGGTGCGAGCCCGGCAAGGATAATACCTGCGGCAAGCGATTCGATTGGCAATTGGGCGGCCTGCCGTGCGGTTATGACCACAAGTTCACCTATTCCCACATCGGCTACAACCTGAAGGCCACCGATATGCAGGCGGCCGTGGGACTGGCGCAGCTATCCAAGCTGCCGGCATTCGTCGAGAGCCGGCGGCGCAACTTCAGATTGCTGCACGCAGCCTTGCAGGATCTCGAGGAATTCTTCATTCTGCCCCAAGCCACCGCGGACTCCGATCCGAGCTGGTTCGGTTTCCCCATCGCTGTGCGACCCGGCGCGCCCTTCTCACGCACCCAGGTGCAGCGGCTCATGCAAGAAAAACGGGTTGCCACGCGGCTGTTGTTCGCCGGCAATCTGGTGCGGCAGCCCGCGTACCAGGGCATCGCGCACCGCACCGCCGGCGATCTCCGGAACACCGATTTTGCCATGAACCAGGTTTTTTGGGTGGGTGTATATCCAGGGCTTTCGGAGTCCATGTTGGACTACATGGTGGAGGCGCTGCACGGCGTCCGCGAACTGGCGGCCCGCAGCCTGGCGGTATGCTAAACCCCCTGGCGCAGGACCTCGACCACGTGCTCGCCCACACGGCCCCAGTTTGGGACGAATTGCGCTCGGCCGCGCTATTCCTCACCGGCGGCACCGGATTCTTCGGCTGCTGGATCCTGGAGAGCTTTCTCTGGGCGAACGAAAAGCTGGATCTCGGCGCATCGGCGACCGTGCTGACGCGCGATCCGGACCGCTTCCGCGCACGCGTTCCGCGCCTGGCGAATCATCCCGCGATTCGTCTGCACACCGGCGATGTCAGATCGTTCGCCTTTCCCGAGGGTCACTTTTCGCATGTCATGCACGCCGCCACGGACGCCAGCGCGTTACTCAATCGGGACCGGCCGCTGGACATGCTGGACACCATCGTCGAGGGCACCCGGCGCGTGTTGGATTTCTCGGTGGCCTGCGGCGCACGGAAATTCCTTCTGGCGAGTTCCGGCGCGGTTTACGGGAAACAGCCGCCGGACCTGCCGCGCGTGCCGGAAACCTACACGGGCGCGCCCGACACCATGGATCCCGGGTCCGCGTATGGCGAGGGCAAGCGCATAGCTGAACTGCTCTGCGCCATTTACCGGAAGAGCTTCGGCCTGGAGACCAAGATCGCGCGCGGCTTCGCCTTCGTAGGGCCGTACATGCAGCTCGATGCGCACTTCGCGATCGGAAACTTCATTCGGGACTCGCTTCAGGGGCGGCCCATCCGGATTACAGGCGATGGCACGCCGGTCCGGTCGTACCTGTACGCCGCCGACCTCATGATCTGGCTGTGGACGATTCTGGCGCAAGGAGAGCCGGGGAGGCCCTACAACGTGGGATCGGCTCGCGACTTCACGATTGCGGAGATTGCTTCCACGGTCGCCGGCATGCGCAGCGCATGCGGGGTCGAAATCAAACTCCGGCCGGAACCCGGCGCCGGCCGCGAACGCTACGTTCCCTGTACCGCGCGTGCACAGCGGGAAATGGGGCTGCGGGAATCGGTATCGCTGGCGTCCGCCGTGCGCCGCACCGAGAAATGGTTCGCGAGCCACAACCCGGAGGGAGTGCCGGCCCAATGATTAAACTCTCCGATTACATCGTGAAACGGCTGACCGGCTGGGGCGTGCGCCACATATTTATGGTGACCGGCGGCGGCGCCATGCACCTGAACGATTCGATCGGAAAGTCGGAAATCCGCTACATCTGCACGCAACATGAACAGGCCGCGGCGATGGCGGCCGAGGCTTATGCGCGCATTTCGGAGTCCACAGGCGTAATCAATGTGACTACCGGCCCGGGAGGAATCAACGCGCTCAATGGCGTCTTCGGCGCCTGGACCGATTCGATACCCATGTTGATCCTCTCCGGACAAGTGAAGCGCGAGACGTGCATGCACACGTACGCGATTCCCGGTCTTCGTCAACTGGGCGATCAGGAAGCGGATATCGTCGGCATGGTGAAGGGCATCGCCAAGTATGCCGTGCTGGTCGAGGATCCCCTGTCGATCCGCTACCATTTGGAACGCGCCTGGTTTCTGGCTCGCAGCGGGCGGCCGGGACCCTGCTGGCTGGATATCCCTGTGGACGTGCAATCCAGCATGATCGAGGAAGCCGACCTGCCGCCCTACGATCCCACCGAAGACCTGCCGTGCTGGGATGCGGAGGCTATATCCGTTGCGTGCCGCGCCATTGCCGCCCGTCTCCGCGACGCCGCCAGGCCGGTAATCCTGGCCGGCAGCGGAGTCCGTGCCGCCGGCGCTTTACCTGAATTCGAGGCTCTCGTGCCTCGGTTAGGGGTTCCCGTCACCACCGCCTGGACGCACGACCTGATCGCTTCCGGCGACGAGTTATTCTGCGGCCGGCCGGGGACGATTGGCGAACGGGCCGGTAATTTCACGGTCCAGAACGCCGACTGCCTGTTGGTGCTCGGGTCGCGCCTCAATATCCGGCAGGTCAGCTACAATTGGCAATCGTTCGCCCGCCGCGCTTTCAAAATCCAAGTGGATGTGGATGCGGCCGAGTTGCTGAAACCGACCGTTCGCCCCGATCTGCCCGTGCATTGCGACCTGAAGCTCTTTCTGCCCGCACTCCTCCGCGAATTGGACCCGGCCGGTTATCGCGCGGGCGTGCACGCGGAGTGGCTGGGATGGTGCCGCGAGCGGGTGGCCCGGTACCCCGTGGTCCGGGAGAAGCAGCGCCAGGGCGTTGAAATCAACCCCTACCATTTCGTCGAGCGGCTGTTTGAAGAATTGGCCGACGACGACGTGGTGGTCTGCGGCCATGCCACGGCCTGCATCGTTCCCTTCCAGGTAGCCAAGCTGCGGCGAGGTCAACGCATATTTTCTAATTCCGGGAGCGCTTCCATGGGATACGATTTGCCGGCAGCGATAGGCGCAGCCATTGCCCACGGCAAGCGCGTGGTATGCCTGGCGGGAGACGGCAGCATCAATCTCAATATCCAGGAGTTACAGACCATCGTCCATCACCGGTTGCCGGTGAAGATTTTCGTGTTCAACAACGGCGGATACCTTTCCATACGCAGTACACAGTCGAATTTCTTCGGCCGGCTGGTAGGCGAAGGTCCCGCCAGCGGCGTATCCTTTCCCGACATGGTGAAAGTCGCCGAGGCTTATGGCGTGAGCGCCTCGCGCATGGCACAAACCACGCAGTTCGCGGCCATTCGCGAAGTCCTGGATAGTCCCGGACCGGCGCTCTGCGATGTTCGTCTGGATCCGTCGCAGGAGTTCGAGCCCCGCCTTAAATCGCGGCGGCTGGCGGACGGATCCATCGCAACTCCTGCGCTCGAAGACATGTATCCCTTCCTGGAGCCGGACGAACTGAACGCCAACCTTCTGGTGGAGGAGTTTGTGCCATGAGCGCCGCCATCGAGAGTTTTATTTTCGATTTGGACGGAACGCTGGTGGACTCCTTGCCGGGCATTGAAGACTCCGTTCGATTCGCGCTGGCCCGCCCGATTCCGCCCTTGCGACCGCTGGTCGGACCGCCCATCCGGACGATCCTGGGCCGCCTCGAACCCGGTTTGAATGAAGTTGAACTGGATGAGCTGACGGCGAGATTCCGCAAGGCTTATGACTCGACCGGCTGGCGGCATACCGCTTTGCAGCCTGGAGCCAACGAACTATTGGCCGAGTTGCGCAACCGCGGGCGGCGCATATTCCTGGTCACGAACAAGCCCGCGTTTGCCACCGGAAGAATCCTGGCGATGCTCGCGATACGGCGCTGCTTTGCCGGCGTGTACACGCGCGATTCCCGCACGCCTGCCTTTGCGTCCAAGACGGAAGTTTTGGGATCGTTGCTGCGGCGCCAATGGCTGGATCCCAGGGTCTGCCTGATGGTTGGCGATACGGTCGAGGACTACGTATCGGCTATCGAAACCGGCATGCCCGCGTTCATCGTGGCCAATGGCTACGGTGGATCGTCCGGTATTCCGGCCGGGTGCAGCTTGGAAAGCCTGCATGACGTCTTGGTTCTTCTTTCCGGTTCCCAAACCAGTTCGAAAGGAATGCCCGGACAGCTTGCCGGGCAAGCGACGGCTCAGTCGCCGCGAGGTGAAATCGCATGATCGATCGGGACATCTTCGAAGAATTGTTCGTATTGGAAATGGCCAACAACCATTGGGGCCGCCTGGAGCGCGGCCTTAAGATCGCGAGCACGTTCGCGCAGGTAGTGCGGTTCAACGGCGTGCGCGCGGCCATCAAGCTCCAGTTTCGCGATGTGGATTCCTTCATTCACAAGGATTTCGTGGATCGCACGGACATTCGTTACATTCGCAAGACGGTGGAAACGCGCATGCCCGCCGAGCATTTCGCGGCGTTGGTGAAGGCCATCCGGCAGGCCTCCTGCATTCCGATGGCGACGCCGTTCGACGAGCAGTCGGTGGACCTGTGCTGCGACCTCGGCATCCCGATTATCAAGATTGCGAGTTCCGACCTGAACGACTGGCTGCTGATTGAACGAATCGCCCAAACCAAGAAGCCGGTGATTGTTTCGACCGGAGGCTCGTCGCTCAAAGACCTGGACGACCTGGTTACATTTTTCCAGAACCGTCACATCTCGCTGGCCATCAATCATTGCGTCTCGATCTACCCCACCGAGGACGGCGAGTTGGATTTGAACCAGATCGATTTTCTACGGGCGCGCTATCCCATGCACACCATCGGGTTCTCCACGCACGAGTATCATGACTGGCACAACTCCACCCTGATTGCCTACGCCAAAGGGGCGCGCACGTTCGAACGCCATATCGATATCGAAGCCGATGGGATTCCGGTCTCGCCCTATTGCTCCTTGCCGCACCAGGTGGATGCGTGGTTCAAGGCGTTCCGCAAGGCCAAGGAAATGTGCGGCGCGCCGGGATCGCACCGGAGGATAGCGCCACAGAAGGAAGTCGCTTACCTCGACGGCCTGGTGCGCGGAGTCTACACGAAGCGCGATCTGCCGGAAGGTCATATCCTCTCCGACGAAGACGTATACCTGGCGATTCCGCTACTGAAAGGCCAGATTTCGTGCCGCGAGCTGATGCGCGGCGAATTGCTGCTGAGGCCGGTACGGCGGGACGAGCCCATTCTTATCGACGCCATCGAGAGCCCTTATGCCAGTATCCCCTCCCTGCGCGATCTGATCTACAGCCGGGGCCTGGAACCACACGAGGGCAGCGGCTCCGCGAAGCTGCCGGTTCCCACTGTAATCCGGGTCAGGGATCGGGAAGAAAGCGGACTGGAGGAGGAGCCATACTGTGCTCCGGCCGCAGCCGCTGGAGGCCGGCGATGAAAATGAAGACCATCAGCGTGGTAAGTCCCTGCTACAACGAGGAATCCAATGTAGAGGAACTATACCAGCGCGTGCTGGCGGTGATGCGCCGGTTGGGACGCTATCGCTACGAGATGATTTTCATCGATAACTGCTCGACGGACGGCACCGTAACCGTTTTGCGGCGGCTGGCGGCCCGCGACCATAACGTCAAAGTGATCGAGAATACCCGGAATTTCGGCCATATCCGCTCTCCGATTCACGCCTTTACGCAGGCATGCGGGGATGCGGTGATCATTCTGCTGTCCGATCTGCAGGAC
>JBEKIM010000178.1:0-13678 GCA_050011755.1 Bryobacteraceae bacterium
TGAGCCCGAATGGCGGCACGGTTTTTGTGGCGTTTGCCCTATCCGGCAACCATACCACCATCGTTCCGTACGAGATTTCGCCGCCCCCTCCGCCGCCCGTCAATCCGGCGCTGCCTCCCCCGCCGCAAGTGTCGCTGATCATCGACGCTTCCGACCCGGCCTGGACCAAGAATATTAAGTACACGATGCCGGATAACGACGTGGCTGCCATCAGCACGACCACTCTGGCCGTGACCAAGTACTATCCGCATCTGGGAACCGTCAACCTGGGACTGGCCGTGAATCCAAGTTCGGGCAACGTTTACGTAGCCAACACCGACGCGCTCAACCTGGTGATGTTTGAGACTGCCCTGAACGGGCATATCGTCAACCACCAAATCAGTTCCGTAAATCCCACCACCGGGCAAACGCAGATCTGGAACCTGAATCCGGGAATCAATTACGCGCAACTGCCGAATCCGTCGGCGCTGGCGACCGCGCTGGCCATGCCGGCGGCGATTGTTTTCGAGCCCAGCGGCCGTTATTTGTATATCGCTGCGTTCGGCACCGACCGCGTGGGCATTTTCGATACCACCGCGGGCGCCGTGAAGAACTTCATCGAGATCGATCCGCAGGCCACCGGCGCGAACATCAACCCGGCCAGTAAGCGCGGGCCGCGGGGCTTGGCGCTGAATCCCGGCGCCGGCCTTCTTTATGTACTCAATCGAATCTCCAACACCATCTCGATCGTGAACCCGTCCAGCCTGACGGTGACCGCGGAAATTCCCACGGGCTCATTCGATCCGACGCCGGCCATTATTAAGAATGGGCGCGGCTTCCTCTACGGCCAATACGCAGCCGTATCACTGGCGGGGCGATCAGCCGAATTTCGCGGCATTCAATCCGGCCTTCGCCGGCTTGCTGGGCGGGTCGCAGCTCTCCGTCGCGGAGATGGCGGCTTTCACGAATTTCATTAACACCATCGCCTTCCAACCGAATCCCAACCTGAACCTGGATGGAACTTTGCCGGCGACGCTGCCCGTGCCGAACTCTCCGCAGGCCGGCGACCCGACCGCGGGGTTGAATACCTACATCAACACGATCACCGGCACCAGCGGCCACACCTGCATCTTCTGCCACCCCGCGAATCCCGGGACGGGCACCAATGGCCGCATCGACGCCGCGAACACCCAACCCGCCGGCCAGCCCATGAAGCATTCGCAGTTGCGCAACCAGTACCAGAAGACGAATGCCAACTTCGCAAAAGGAGCGGTAAGCGTTAACGGTTTCGGCTTCAACAACGACGGCACCGATATGGGGATCTTCCAGTTCCTCGGCGGACCGGAATTCGCCCCGATTCAGAGCGATCCCAGCGCCAAGGCGAACCTGTCGGCCTACGTATTGTGCTTCAACACGGGGACAGCCCCCACCGTCGGCTATTCGCGGACGCTCACCGCCGCCAGCGTGAACACCACGGCCGCGCAGAGCGACTGGAGCACTCTGCAGAGCCAGGCAGCCACCAACCCCGCTAATATCGATTTGATCGCCAATGGAACCATCCAGGGACAGATCCACGGGCTGCTCTATCAGCCGGCCACCAACAACTATGCAACCGACACCACCGGCTTGGGTCCATTTACGCAGGCGCAACTAACCACATTCATCCAGAACGGGGATACGCTGACCCTCATGGGCGTGCCGCCCGGCTCCGGATTGCGGCTGGGTCTCGACTCGAACCTGGACGGCTTGAAGAACGGCGATGCGCGGCGCAAAGCGGCTGCCAACAGCCGGACCCATTGAGCCGCGGCGATTATCCGGCGTAGGCGCTTAAGGCATCGCGCAGAGATTCGGGCACGGGCGCGGGCGTCAGTTTGCCGTCGCGCCTGCGCATACACGCGATCTGTTGTTCACCGCGCGCCACCATCTGGGCGCCGCGCCAATATTCGAATTGCAGAGTGAGGCGGCTTTGGGTAAGCGCTCCCAGGGTCATGCGCACCGCAATTTCGTCGAAGGCCGCGATTTCCTCCAGATATTCGCAGGAGCAGAACAGCGTGACCAACGCCAGGTCCGCGGCGAATTCCGCGAGCATACCGGGCGCGTGCTCGCGCAGAAACATCTCGCGGCAGCGGCCCTGCCAGCGTAGATGATTCACGTAGTAAACGTTGCCAACCAGGTTGGTGTCTTCAAAGCCGACCACGTGCCGGTATTCGTATGCGCGCGTCATGCTGGCAAGGTGACGGGAAGAGGCTCGAGCATCACGGCGAAGGCCAGTGGGTTTTCCATGTCGCGCATGGCAAACCGGTATGTGAGGATCCTGGCCTGCCCCGCGGCCAACTCGATCCACCTGTCCGGCCGGGTCGCCGAGAGCATTAGCGGCTGGTCTTGCGGCGCGCCGGCTTTCTTGAGGCATTCGAGGGCACACCATACGCGGGTGGCGGCGGTGCCGGCATCGTCTTCGCTTTCGCGCGCGATCAGTTCGGCGAGGGCGAAAGGCGCCGCCCCCAGCAGGTCTCTCCACACCGCGGGAGGCCGCGCGATCACGCTTTCCAGGTCGCAGCCGGCGGCCGTGGCGCCCGCGACCGCTCCCACTAAGTCTCCGGCGCGCGAGGCGGATACGCAGTGCCCATTTACTTCCGGCTTGCCATCGGGCCGCCGGCTTAGGGCAGCCTGGAAGCCCAGGGCCTGCTCGATGGCGTGCTGGGAGGAGCCATTTCGCCCCATGGCTATGGCGATCCGGGCGCCGGGCGCCATTTCGCGGATCTTCCGTTCGAGGTAAGGCCCCAGCAGCGGCGCAATCCAAGGAATCTTGCGGGGGGCCGTACCGATCACCTGCAATTGGAGACCTTCCCACCGCTCGACCGTCGTGCCATCCGGATCGGTCACGTCCAGATCGTAGGTCAGCAGGCCGTCATGGGCGCTGCGCTCGCGCGCATCGACGAACCGCGGGCCGGGATGCTGCGCCGCGATCGCGATCCGCTCGACCCCCACGGGCAGCACCGTGGCGTGCGGGATGCACGCTTGCACCGAATGAATGAACGCATCGCGCGCTCCCGGATCGCCGAGCGCCAGCGTGGCGGGAAGATAGCGCGCGAACCAGTCGCCGGCGCTTTCCGCGGCGATCTCCGCCACACAACCGGTGGCGCGCAGCCGGCGGTAGGCGCGCAATCGGCGGAAACGTCCCGACTGAAACAGGATTGCGCCGTAGAGGTCGCGCGCGGGGTCGATCTGCAAGCTGGGAGCGGCGGTAACGGCCGGCTGCGCGGCTTGCGGGAGGCCGCTGCTCTCAAAACGGCAGGTGGCCCGGAAGTGATCCACCTGAAAGGCCGTCTCGCTCGACCGCAGCACCACGTCCACTACGCCGCGCGAGCGCGCCAGAGCCGCCAGCCGTACGGTCACCGGGGTCCCATCCGGAATGTGTACGGGCCGCGAGAACCGTACGCCGGCGAAAACGGGCGGCTGGTTGGCGCCGCAGAGGGCGCCTGCGACTTGCGCCATGGCCTCCAATCCCATGACCGCCGGCAGCAGCGGTACGCCCTGGAATACATGGTCAAGCAGGTATGGGTCCGAATGCGTGGAGAGTTCCGCGTCGGCGATCAACTCCACGCCGGGATAGTGAACGCGCGGGCGTTCCAGGAAGCGCGCAAACGGCAATTCGGCGCTTCGATGCCGGAGGGTGGGAGGGTCGCCGTAGCGGCCCGTGACTATGATGGATGAATGGTGCGATGCGCGCGCCGGCAAAGAACTGAAGATGCGCGCGCCCTCCTCGGGAGTGATGGGGGTAATGCCGCGCCGCGTCAATTCCTCGATTCTTCCCAGCCGCTGGCCCATGCCGAGGCCCGACCATACCGACCAATCGATCGTCAGGCAGCGGCAGTGCGGGTGTTCCGCGCGCCAGCCATCCACCGCCCGCGCCATCCACTCGTTGGCCACGGCATAGTGCGCCTCCCCCTCCAGGCCTGTGCGGGCGATGATGGAGCCAAAAGCGGCGAGCAGGCGCAAACGGCCGGGATCTGCGGCCCGCAACACATTGCGCAGGCCCTGCAATTTGGGCGCGAGCGCGCCCAGGAAAGCGGCTTCGTCGAGACCGGCCAGCAGACACGGCTGGTTGTTTCCAGCGCCATGCAGGATACCGGTTACCGGCCCCAGCGATGTTTCGATTTCGTGGAATGCGGCCGCCATGGCGGCGGGATTCGTGACGTCCGCGGCGACGTAGCGGAGTTGCGCGCCGGCCGCCCGCATCCGTTCGAGATTCGCTGCCAGGGCGCCATCCAAGGCGGGATCGGATCGCCCCAGCAGCGCCAGCCGCACTCCGCGGCCGCGGGCCAACGCTAAGGCGCATTCGGCGGCGATGCCCTTGCCACCGCCGGTCACCAGCAGGACATCCGCGGATCCCAATTCGGCGGACGTTTGATCTTCCGGCTCAAGGAGTTCGAGCGCCGGTTCGTAGCGGCGTCCTTCCGCATCGTAATGCGCTTCGCAGTAACCGGCGGCGGCGTGCGCTTCGGCGGCGATCCATTCGGCGGCACGCGGGTGATCTAACGGCAGGTCCACGACGCAGGTGGTCAAGCCGGGGGCTTCCAGATGCAGTGTGCGCGCGAACGCCGCACCGCCTCCGCCTTGCTGCACCAGCAGAAATTGGGCGGGAGCCTGGCAGGCAAGAGCGGCGCGCGCCGCGGCGAGCATTAACGGAACGTGGGTCTCGTCCGGGCTGGGTGGAAGGCACAGCAGCACTCCGCCGGTGGACGGCAGGTCCGCCACGCCCGCGAGCGGGTAGCCGGGCGGAATGAACGGCTGCCACGGCAAAGGGGCCGCCGGTATGCTGCCGCCGCCGCGTTGTCCGGCCTGCCTTTTATCGAGCGGTGCGGGGCGCAGATCAACGGTGAACGTGCGGATCCAGGAATCCACGCCCGTCGGCGTTTGTTCCGCGGGAGCCGCGGCGGGAGCCGTCTCCAGCATGCGTGCGACTTCCGACAGCGTGCCATCGGCGAAGCGCAGCGCGGACACGGGCGGCGGCACACCGCAACGCCGCGCGGCCTCGGCCACCAGTTGCGCGACCGTGATCGAGTTCAGGTGCAGATCGCTGAGCAGGCGCTGGCCCGGCTGGATAGCGGATAGCGGAAGTTCCGTGCGCTCGGCGACGAGTTGGCGGACCAGCTCGAGCGGCGGCATTTGCTCCCGGCGAATTTCCGCCGCGCGGAGTTCGACTGGCGCGCCCGTGGGGGCGAACTCGCAAGGGCTGCAAAAGAACTTCGGGAGTCCGGTGAACGGCCGCGTCAGGCGGGCGGCGAAGAGCGCGCCGCAATCGACCGGCGCGCCCAGCACGAAGGCCGCGGCGAATGCGCTCAGCAGTCCTTTGACTGAGCGTCCGCCGGCGTCCATCGGAATGGCGCGCTCCCCCAGCATGCCGCTGAGGACCGCCCCTGGCCCTACTTCGATCCACAGGTCCACATCGCCGCCCACCGCCGCGACGGCGTCCGCGAAGCGCACCGGCGATGTGAGTTGCTTGCGCAGGAGGTCCCGCAGGTCCGCATTCGGCAGCGCAGCGCCAGTGATGGTGGAGACGACCTTCCGCTGCAATGGGGCGAAACTGACGCCGCTGAGATATTCGGCCAGCGGCGCGGCGGCCGGCTGCATGAGACGCGAATGGAACGCGTGCGAGACAGGCAATGCGACCGCCGCGATGCCTCGCTCCCGCGCGCGCGCGATGATCCGCGCAATGACCGCGGCCTCGCCGGAAATCACGGTCTGGCGTGGAGTGTTCAGCGCCGCCACGGCCACCGGCTCATCCCCAATCAGCGCCGTCACTTCAGCGGCGGAAAGCGCGATGCCCGCCATGGCTCCCGGCGGCCCCGCGAGACCCGCCATGATCCGATCGCGCGCGGCGGCAATATCGATGGCCGCCTCTTCATCCAGGGCGCCACCCCAACAGAGCGCCGTGAGTTCGCCCAAACTGTGACCGATGGCGACGGAAGCGTCCAGCGACAGGCGGCGCAGTTCGCCGAGCGCGGCTAGCGATGCCTTCACAATAGCCGGCTGCACCCGATCCTGCGGCGGCAAAGAGCCTTGGCCCGGGAATAGGAACCCAATGCGGGGCGGGGAAGCGGGCATCCCGGCGAAAACCCCGTCGTGCGGGTTGAGGGTAGTCTGACCAGCTTGCACCCGCGCCGAAAGCCTTGCCAGCCGGTCCGCGAGTTCCTCGGGCGTGGATGCCATCACTGCCGCGCGCATGGTCCCTCTTACAGGCACGGCGGCCAGATCCGCGGCGGCATCCGTCAACTCGGCTCGCGAGAGGCGCGCGGCGATGGCCGCCAGATCCGCGATCCGATCCTCGGAGGTGAAGAGAAACAACTCCGCATCTTGCGCGGAAGAGAGCAGGGCCTGCTCGCGCGCGGTTAGTTCCCGCCGCGCGGCTGCGGCGCCCTCCAGCACGACATGCGTATTGATGCCGCCGAATCCCATCGCGCTGGCGGAAGCCCGCAAGGGCAGGCCGGCGGGCCAGGATTCTCCCTTGGGCAAGACTCGTAGCGCGGGCGCATTGTCCATCAGTTCCTCGTGCGGCGTCTCGCAGGCCGTGGCCGGCGGCAGGATCTGGCTATCGACGGCCATGGCCGCTTTGATCAGCCCCGCCACGCCCGCCGCCGCTTTAGTATGGCCGATATTGGCCTTAATCGAACCGAGAGCCGCGGGCGGCGCGGTGGGATCGGCTTCCCGCCGGGCGCGCGTAAGCGCCTGCAATTCCGTGGTATCGCCGACCGTGGTTCCCGTGCCATGACCTTCGACGTAAGCCGCGGTGGATGCCGCGAAACCGGCACGGCAGTAAGCCCGGCGGATCGCCAACAACTGACCCTCCGGCTCGGGGCGGCTGATGCCCCCGCTGCCATCGGAAGAGACGCCCCAGCCGCGAATCACGGCATAAATCCGGCAGTGCCGGGCCAGCGCGTCCGCCTGGCGCATCAGGACCACGAAGCCGCAGCCCTCACCCGGCCAAAAACCGTTCGCGCGCGCATCGAAGACGCGCATCTCCTCCCCTGCCAGCGCGCGACTCTTGGCGAATCCCACCAGTTCGAACGGGTCGATACTCAGGTCCACGCCGCCCGCGAGGGCCACCTGGATATCCCCGGCCGCCAACGCCGAGCACGCCGTGGTCACGGCCAGCAGCGACGATGCGCAGGCGCCATCCACCGTGTAGCCGCCGCCCTTCAGATCGAAATAATTCGAAACGCGTCCCGCGATGGTGTTCGAGAGCCCGCCCGCGAGGGTGTCTTCTCCCACCGGCGGAAATGGCCGCTTGTAGGATTGCTCCAGGCTATCGAGGAAGCGGTCCAGCCGGGCCGGCTCCCAGCCTTCGGCCGCCAGCGCCGCCGCCATCACGCGCCGCGTGTAGGGCCAGCGCAGCCGGAGGGTGTTGGCGCGCGAGAATTCGCCGGTCAATGTGTTTCCGACGTATACGGCGGTGGATTCGCGCGGCAGGGTTTCGCCGAGCCCGGCATCCGCGAGCGCCTGGTCCGCGATGTCCAGCGCCAGCCAGTGCGCCAGGTCGGTCGTGCGGTAAGTGCTGCCGGAGATATTGAAACGCGCGCGATCGAATTCGTAGTTTTCGATCAGCGCGGCTTTCAGGCAATAGGTGCGGTCGGGCGCATCGCGGTCGGGTGAGTAATAATCCTCGGCGGATAAACGCTCGGGCGGTATGCGGCGGAAGGCGCGCCGCTTGGCCAAGGCGTTCTCCCAGAGCTCCGCGGGTGAGCGCGCGTCGGGATAGCGGCACGCCATGCCGACGATGGCGATGGCCGGCGTCATGACCGTGAGCTTCCGGCGGCGACGGCCTCCCATTCGACTTCCGCGCGCGCCCCCTCGCTGGGTCCGCGCTGTGCCATGGATCGGCGCGCTTCCCACCACAAGACCCCGCCGCGCAAAGCGCAGACGAGGGTCAACGAGAAGAACAGCCCGAACACCACGTGCGCCATCATCAGAATCCCATAGGCTAATGCCACAGCGAGGCCGAAGAAGATCTGGCCGCCGCGGCTGCCGGGCGATGTGGCGGGATCGGTGACCATGTAGAAGGTATAGAGCAGAAACGCGACGCCGGTCATGGGCAGCCAGGCAGCCACTGGGGGCGTGCCGAACCACCAGCTCCGGATGAGCGCCTGTAGCGCGAAGCCGCCGAGCCATGCCCCGATCAGCGGGAGCTTGTGCGTGAACCGGGCATTCAGGAAAGCGCCCGAGAAGACGATCACCCCGGGAAGTATCCACGAGCCTACACCCACCAGGTTCTCGGTGAAATGATACGGCGGCGCGATGCCCACCCAGGGAAACAGCAGCAGCGTGACCGTAATGCCAAAGTTCGAAGGGTTGAAGAAGTGGCGCGTGTGCGGCCCCGCGCCAATCCGGAAAATGGCTTTCGAGCCGATTGCCGCGGCGCTGGCGAAGGCGATGGGCCAAAGGCGGTCGTTGGCGTAGAGCAGCATGGCCACCGCCAGGGCGGTGATGTGGGCGGGCAGCAGGAAATCGATGGTGCCTCTACTGAGCCACGCCCGGCGGCGCCCGCCGACTAACTCGAGCAGGATTTCCATGCTATAAGCGGCGGCCAGCGACACCAGTGGCTGCGCCCAGGATTGTTCGAATCCGAAAACGGTGTGGCCCAGGATATTCAGCAGCGTGATGGCGGCGGCGAAGCGCCGCAGGCCGGCCAGGCGGTTCGATGGGGTCCAGGTTTGGCTGGCAGTCATTAGCTCTGGCCTCCCGCGGCTTGGCCGCCTGAAAGGCGGCTGCGGGCATCATTGCCCGCCCTCCAAGGCGATGATGCTGAAAACTCCACTTGTGGGGCGGCCAATCTTGGCCGCAGCCATGATTGCCTGCCCTCCAATTTTGCCGGCGCCTCGGTGAGACGCACGGTGTGCCAGCCGGGCAGCAATCGTTCATTACGCTCGTGAACCCCGGAAGTGTCGCGCCAGCGTATCGCCACGCGCAGCGGCGACTGCGCGGGCACGCTGCCCAGGCCAAAATGGATATCCTGGCTGCGTTTGCCTGAGTGGCCGTTGCCGCCATCCACCTGTGCGGTCATGCGCCTCCCGTCCGGCAGGAATACTGTCGCCGTAGCGCCGATGGCGGGCCGATCCGGCGCCAGTCTCAGCCGCAGTCCCATGAATTCTCCGGGATGCGGACTGAGATTGTGGTAGAACAGAGACGGCTCCCATTGGTTGGCCACGGCATAATCCAGGCGGCCGTCGCCGTCGACATCCGCAATGGCGATCCCGCGGCTGACATGCGATTCGCCCAAGCCCATCTCCACCGCCACGTCATAATAACGGCCGCCGGCCGACTCGACGAAGAACGGATTGTGCAGGTTGCCGCACAGATCGTCGCCGGGCTGGAAGCGCGGCCAACTGCGCGGATCCGGAA
This sequence comes from Bryobacteraceae bacterium, assembly GCA_050011755.1. GTDB lineage: Bacteria > Acidobacteriota > Terriglobia > Bryobacterales > Bryobacteraceae > Bog-159. Next base: position 9,379 of record JBEKIM010000178.1, read on the forward strand.
GTAATTCGTCGTTGCCCATGGCGAGTTCCTGCAGTTCCGGCCAGCGGTCCACCTGGCCTTTCACGAAGCCCACCGCCTGCAGAGCTTCGAACGTGCCGTCGTTATTGAAGTCCGCCAGCTTGGCATCCCAGGCCCACCCGCTGCGCGATAGACCCAGATCTTCGCTGCGGTCCACGTACGGCGCGATACCTTGTTTCATCAGCTCCGGATGGCCCGTGCTCTCAAATACGAAGTGGCTCTCCAGCAGCGCATACTTCGTGGAGATGTTGCTGACGAAAATATCCGGCCAGCCGTCTCCGTTCAGATCCGCAAAATCCACGCCCATGCCTTTGAAGGAATCGTTGCCCAGCACTTTCGAACGGGGCACCGTGAGGGTCCGTTCGCCGTGCAGCAATTCGAAGCGGAAATGACCCGGTGTGGAACGGTTGTAGAGCAGCCGGTCGGGACCGAAGTCATTGGCGAAATAGATCTCGGGCAGCAGGTCGCCATCCAGGTCGGCGGCGCCGATCGCCAGCGTCCAGCCGCGCGACACTTCGTCGCTGAGGACGTCCGGCTGCTCGCGGAATTGCGCGGGTCCCACCCAGCGCAGCAGGTGCTTCCGGCCGCCGTTGTAGGCGCGCGACATCGAGTGTTGCATTTGCTCCCGGCTGGTGGCGTGCGCATCCAGAACCCGCGCGCCATCGGGGAAGTAGTTGCCGACAATCAGGTCGGCGTGGCCGTCGCCGTCCAGATCGGCGAAAGTGGCGGCATTCGTGAACCAGCGTTCGCCGCGGTTGTCGATTTCCAACGGCACGTATGCGGCGGCGTTCATTTGCGCGCCGCGCCGCAAAAAGGCGATCGGGCTGCGGCCCCAATAATAAACCAGGATATCCATGCGGCCGTCTTCGTCCATATCGCCGGGCAGGCAGCCCATGGGCGCCATGGTGTCGCGGTCGAAGCGCAGCGGCGCCGGATTCAAGGCGAAAGGGATATAGCGGGCGGATGTGCCAGGCACCGGCGCCACGATCACCTGGTCCGTGCGTACATCCACGTAGCAGACGTCGTTGGGAAGGCCATCGCCATCCAGGTCGTTCAGCGCGACGGCGGCGCCCACCGAGGAGATCCACGACGCAATCCGTTGCAAACTCGGGTTCACGGGACGCACCGAGCGCATGGCGGGTCCGGCCACTTCGGGCAGCCGCGATTTCTCGAAGCGGAAGTGGGAGGCCAATTGGGAACGCTCGGAAGTCGACAGTTCCGGAAGACGCGCCAGAAGATAAAGACACGCAATCAGCCCGAGGGCCAGCATGCGGCGCGCGTGCCGGGCAAAGAAGGAGTTCATCTCATCAAACCTCCGGCCGGCTGGCAGCTATGCCGGCCGGTAACCAGCAATCGTTCCTGAATGCGGCGCCGCCAGGTTTCGTACGCGGGTACGGCGCCATCCGGCGGCAGATCGTCGAGGGCATCGTCGGTTACCGCCGCCGCCGCATGCGCCGGAATACCACAGAACACCCCGCAGGCGAGGTCGGTCTGATGCGCCGGGTTACCGGCCCTGGCGCGGGCCTTGGCGGCGAAGGCCGCTCCCTGCGCGGCTTGCGCCAGATAAGGCCCCGCCGCCTCGCGCAGGAATTCCAAGCGCCGCCGGTCGACCCCTCCGGCATAGGCGCAGGCTAATCCAACACCACTCCACAGGTCCGCCTGCCGGGATTGCGGAAAGGCGGAGATGGCGGCGGCGATACGCGGTGTATCCGCACCCTCCACAAACCACAAACTACGCCCCAGACCCTGATCGAAGGCGCGGCGGGCGTATCCGGCAACGCCGCGCGGGACTTGTTGGCGGCGCACGGATTCGGGCCAATAAAAATAGCCCTGGTGGAAACCGTAGCCATCGAGCGCCAGCCATCGCGCCAGGGGATGGAGAGTCGCGACGAACGCGTCCACGCGCCGGCGTAGCCAGGGGAGCCGCGCCATGGCCCAACCGGCCCCCACGTGCAGCATATAAATGTGCGGCGCGCCATCCCCGGCGAGGAATCGATGGAGGTAGCCGCGGTTTATGGGCGCCATGCGATCCAGCAGCGTCAGCGCCATGCCCGCGCCTTCGAATGCGAAACCGTGCAATTCGGAGTCAATCGCCATCAAGCTGTGGGCAAGATCCGCGCCGCCGCGGTGGCGTAGCGCGGCGTGATATCCGCAAAGAAAAGTCTGGCCGATCGATTCGAGACGGGCTGCGACCGCCGGTTCACGCACCTGGAATCCGCGGCGCGAGACAAGTGTCTCCCGCGCCGGGATGCTCAGCAATCGATTAGTCAGCCACCCCATGGATTCTACCTTTCAGTGCGAAATGCGCCGGCGCGAATGCGGTGGTGCGTCAGTCTGGTTTTTGTGGGGCGGGCAATTCTGCCCGCAGCCGGCTTTCAGCCGGCTCTGGCCGCCTAAAAGGCGGCTGCGGCCAAGATTGGCCGCCCTCCAATTGGCCAGTCCCCGGCTAACATCCCGTCACTGCGCTGTAGGACAGGTGGCGCCTGCGGCTTCCAGCGCCTCGCAGGTAGCGTGGGCGGCGGTAGCAGCCGAATCCGTTTGCAGTTGGGTGATATAAAAGTCGGCGTACCCGGGCGGCAGAGCAGTATGTACGTTGACCGATGGATTCGGATACGCACCCGATATCAGGTATTCACCTGCCACCGGAACGGTGCTCCATCTACCACCCTTTTGGTTCATCACGCAATGGCCGGTGATGGGTGGGTAGCAAGTGGCCGCCGGCGTGAAGGTGGCCATGAAGTATACCGTCACCGACGAAGTATAAGTGCCTCCGGTGTTGGACGTCCTGGTGAGTGTCAAAGTCCCGGTGCTGGCCGGAGTAGGCGCCAGCGTGAGAGTGACCGTACACGTGTTGTTATTCGGCCCCGGCACGGTACCCTGCAGGTTCAATGCGGTTAAGGTAACCGGGACGGTGGTGGTAACCGCATCGGGCTCTGCGTCGGGAGTCACTCCTGCCGCGGGAAAGACCGCATCCTGCATGCGTTGGACGATGGTATCCGTGTTACCCATCGGTTTGCCGGTACTGCCAACGATCGGCACGCCGTGCAACTTGACTTTGACCAGTTTGCCTCCGATTGGCAGGGCAGCCTCCGTGCCGGGCCCGGTCTGTAAGAAGTCGCTCCCCGCGGCGACGGCAGTAAGCTTGGCTTTGGCGTCCCCGGCATCCTGGCCGGCGGCGATCCCCCATATGCTGGCGGCGCCCGCGGCCATCAGCCAACAGACGCCCGTGTGTGTAAACCCTCTTACCTTCATCTGTGTTCTCCTCTCCAGTGCAAACTTTCAAGAAACCGGTATGAGTGCCAGTGGGGGATAGTATACACCTAAATCGGAAATATTGGTCATCAATTTGAAACGAAACGGAACAGTTCACCAGGTGAGATGGAAGCGGGTATGCGGTTATCGAATCTGCACCAGGCGATCGCCCGTGTGCGGAATGCCTGCCGAGTTGAGGGTCTGCGGGGCGCGCCAGGAATCCAGGTACGACACCTGGTGTACGCAGGCGACCGTGCAGCGCGGCGCGCAGGATTTTTCGGTGAGGAACTCGCGGCGGATGTCGGCTACCGTATATTCAGCCAGCGGCCGGGCCGGATATCCGCGCTGCTGGGAACAGTAATGCACCAGCCCGTCTTCGCAGATATAGAGATAACGCGCGCCGGCCCGGCAGCGCCACTGGTTCTCTTTGCCGTGCGCGATATTGTCCTGGAAATAGTTGAACTGCGCGTAACTGCTCTTCTCCATGCCGCGCATGGCCGCATAGACTTCGCGTTCCTGGTCGGCCAGCGGTTGCAACTGGCCGGTACCGTCGTGGATGATGCCCACCGTAGACGTGAACCCCAGATCCACGGCGCGGTTGCCGATGGTCAGGGCGTCCTGGGGATTGCGGATGCCACCTCCCACCACGGAATTGATATTCACGTGAAAATCGGCGTGCTCGGCCAGAAGCTGAAGTTTTCTGTCCAGCACCTTCAGGCTCTTCTTCGAAACCTCGTCGGGCGTCACATTGTCGATGCTGATCTGCAGGTGGTCCAGCCCCGCGCGGTTCAATCGTTTGATGCGCTCGGCGGTGAGCAGGTAGCCGTTAGTGATCATGCCCGCGATCATGCCCTGCCGCCGGATGTGCGCGATGATCAGATCCAGATCCGGATGCAGCAGGGGTTCGCCGCCGCTGATGGTGACGATGGTGGTGCCCAAAGCCGCCAGCAGATCCAGGCGCTGCTGCATAGTCTCGAGCGGCACCGGCTTCGAGTGGTCGTCGAATTCGTTGCAATAGGCGCATGCCAGA
>JBEKIM010000179.1:0-12965 GCA_050011755.1 Bryobacteraceae bacterium
TTGTTGCGGAAATCGTCGACCTTCTTGTCGAGGCCGTCGCCGAGATCGGCGGTAACCTTATATAAGCCACCATCCGTGCCAGCCAGCGCGCTGCTCATGGCGTAGTAGTTCTTGTCTTTATCTTTGCGGATTTCGAGTTGTTCGGCGCCATTCGAATCCGTGACGCTCGCCACGGCCACCTTGGTCCCCGAGGCGTACGCGGCCGCCGCCTTCTTGGCGTCCTCATCGGAGACGGTGGCATCCATCTTCGCGTCTTTCAACTTGCGGATCAGTTCCTCCACCTGGGAGCCATCGGCGCGCATCGGCTTGGGCTTCAGGATCTCCCAGTCGTTCTGGTTGTTCTTGCCGAATTCGATAGTCTCGCCTTTGGCCGGCTGCAGATCCACGCGCGTCAGCTTGTCCTGATCGAAGGTCAGCAGGCGTTTGTCGCGCAGGTCGTTGGGAGTCTTGTCGATGCTGGTCTTCACGTAGCCGGCAATGGTGTAGACATGCGGGTCGCCGGCCAGCTTCGCGTAGGTGCCGCCGCTGGTAGGCGTCTCGTCGCCCACCAGGAGCTCCTGCGATTTGCCGTCCTTCTTGGTTACCGTGACGTCCAGCGTGGGCGTGTTCAGGCCATATGCCGACAGATCCGTGGCCTTGTCTTCCACCACTTTGTCGGCGTTCAGCGTGGCCAGCGAACTGACCAGCGTCTTGGCCGTGTCCTGATCGGCGCGTTCCGGCTTCGGTGCGGCGATTTGCCACTTCCCGTCGGCGCCCTTCCGCAGCACGGTAGGTTCCGCGCCGGTCTTTTTAAGCGTGACTTCTTTGATTTGATCCTCGGGAACGCTGAGGATCTTAGTGGCTGTATCGGTGGCCGGCTTGGCCGCTTCGGCCTTTTGTTTCCGGTTGGACCAGTAGAGCGCGCCACCCAAGGCCGCCAGCACAATCACCGCCGCAAGCAGTCCGCGTGGTTTCATCGGCTACCTCCTGCGCCACCAAACCATCAGCCCGGCGCCGACTACGCTCAGAGGCAGCAGCACGACGCTCCACCAGAAGATCAGGCTCATGCGATTGCCGCTGATGTTCAGCCGCCGGTCTTCGGGCTCTTTCGGCCGGATGGAAATGAGGTCTTCGTCCGCCGTGAGCCAGTTGACGCTATTCAGGGCCAGGTCGCGATTGGCCACCGAACGCGAGCCGAGGAAGCTGTTTACGGCCCATTGCGACGAGCCGAAGACCACAAAGCGGCCCGCTCCGCCCGGCTTACCGGTAGTATAGGTTCCCGCCGCCGCCAGCACCAGCGGTCCTTTGACGCCTTTCTTGGGATCGACGTGACCCCCTTCGACGCTGGATGTGGCAAAGCTGTTCACAGTCGTGGACAGCAGTTTCTCGACGGTCACCTTTGGATTGCCCGCAATCGTCAGCGTGCGGGATAAAGGAATCGCGGTAGGCACTTCTTCTTTGAAATCGCGCACGATGGGCTGCGATTCATAACTGGTGACCATGGCGACTTCCGGCCCAAGGCCGAAAATCTGGCCTACGCCGCTGGTATCGAGCGCCAGATCGTTGTTCATCGTGACGCCCCAATCGGCCAGCATCTTGACTACTTCGGGATTCTCTATACCGGCCTCTCCGCCGATGCGCAGGGGCGTATCCATCATGAACAGCGCGCTGCCTCCGCCTTCCACGAATGCTTTGATCGCGGCGGCTTCCGCGGGCGTATAGGCCAGCTTCGGACCGCCGGACACCACCACGGTGCAATCCTTGGGGATCTCCACGCTAGCCTGCGGCGCCTGGCCAATCACGGGTGCCGCGCCGGGCGCCAATGGCGCGGCCGGTTTTGCCACGTCCACCGTGCGAGTCTTGTAATTGTTGTGCTCCAGGGCATCCTTAAAGGTGGAAAAGCCCGCGCCGTTGGTGTCGTCCAGGCCGTGTTCGCCGCTCCCGGAAAGGAAGCATGCCGTGCGCTCGCCGCCCTTCACCGCACGGATCAGCGCGCCGGTGATTTCTTCTTCCGAAAGGCTCTTGGCGTCTTCCTTGCGCTCCCCCGAATCCACCACGATGGTGCCCAACTGCCGGACGCCGGCGGCGCGCGCCAACTGCGGCTTCTTCACCGGATCGATGTAATCCACCTTCAGTCTTGGCGAGAGGCTGGCGTACCGGCCCAGCAGATCGCGGGCTTGCGGGAACTGCGTGGTCTCGCCGAAATAGGTAACGGAGACGTTCTTCTGCAAGCCTTTCACGGCCTTCACAGTCTGCTCGGAAAGGCTGAACTGCTTGTTGGCGGTGGAGTCCCAGGATTTGTCGTAGCGATTGGCCAGGAAGTTAACCACGCCCAGCACGGCCAGGATCACCAGGACATAGACGGTGATGTAGGCCGAATACTTCGTTTGTCTTGCTTTCATCCAGTCTGCTTTCATTTAGGCTCTCCAGCGCAGCGACTCCATGGAACGGGACGTGATGAATAGCGAGAAGAAGATCATGGAGAGGTAGAAGATCACGTCCTTCGAGTCGAGTACCCCCTTGGCGAATCCTTCAAAGTGCGTCACGATGGACAGATAATTCACCACCTGGCCATAGCCGCTGCTGTCGAAGGCCGTAAACCAGCTCAACAGCCACAACAGCAGACACACAAAAAAAGTGACACCGCCGGCGATGATCTGGTTCTTGGTGGTGGTGGAGATAAACGCCCCGATGGCCAGCAGCGTCCCGCCTTGCAGGATCAAGCCCAGATAGCCGATCAAAATCGGCTTCCAATCCGGCTTGCCAAAGGCGAAGAGCACCGCGATGTTGATGGCCGACATCCCCAGCACGCACAAGTAAAGCAGCAGCGCGCCCAGCCACTTGCCCAGAATGATTTCCCAGTCGTAAATGGGCGAGGTCATCAATAGCTCGATGGTGCCGGTCTTCTTTTCCTCGGCAAAAAGCCGCATCGTGATCATGGGAATCAGGAAAAGCGCCACCGTGCTGGCAAAGCCCAGCAGCGGCCGGATCACTTGCTCGTTCACGTTCATCGGCGTATTCTGCCCCTGCATCTGGGCCACGAAACCGAAGCGCACGAAGTCGCGCGTTGCGGTGAAAAAGCCGAATCCGAAGATCAACGCGAAAAACGCCATCAGCAGATACGCGATCGGCGAGGCGAAGTAACTCTTAAGTTCTTTCCGGCAGATAATCCAAACGTTCTTCATGGTTATCCTTCTGTGGGTTTGTGGGTGTCGGGCGCCGGGGTCTTTTCGGCGCCGGTCAATTGCAGGAAGATGTCTTCCAGGCTGAGCCCAACCGCGCGCAGCTCGTTCAAATTCCATCCGGCGTGCACCACGGCGCGGGCCAGGTCGGCGCGAATGTGGCGGCCCTGCAGGCTCTCAACCTCGAACGCCAGGCGTCCGTCCTTGGCTTCCCGGGGCAGCACCCGGCTCACGCCGGCCACCTGCTCCAGCTGCTGCTGGACCACGGCCGGATCGAGCGGTCCGTTCGCGGAAGCGACCTCCAATGCCACGGCTTCGGCGCCGCGCAGGCGGTTGGTCAGGTTCTCCACGGAATCCGTGGCCACCAGTTTGCCTTGATTGATAATGACAACGCGATCACACGAATGTTCGACTTCCGGGAGGATGTGGGTGCTCAAAATGATGGTGTGATCGCCGGCCAGTTGGCGGATCAGATCGCGGGTTTCGATAATTTGCTTGGGGTCGAGGCCGGAGGTGGGTTCGTCGAGAATCAGTACGTCGGGGTTATGAATGATGGCCTGCGCCAACCCGACGCGCTGGCGGTAGCCTTTGGAAAGCTTGCCGATCAGCTTGTCGCGCACGTCCCCCACCGCGCAACGCTCGGTCACTTCGCCGACCCGGCGTCCGATATCGGCACTGGAGATGCCCTTGAGCCTGCCCACGAAGGTCAGGTACTCGGAAACCTCCATTTCAGGGTAGAGCGGCGGCGTTTCCGGCAGATATCCAATGTGTTTCTTGACTTCGTGGGGATTCTCCAGAACGTCGAACCCGGCCACCGTCGCGGTGCCCGCGGTCGGCGGGAGAAAGCACGTGAGCACCCGCATGGTAGTGGTCTTGCCGGCGCCGTTAGGCCCCAGAAAGCCGACGATTTGCCCCTTCTCTACCTCGAAGGAAATATTGTCGACGGCGACAGTGCGGGCGTATCGCTTCGTCAAGCCCTGTACTTTGATCATAGTTTGATTCCAGACAAGACAAACACGGTTGTCATTGAAGGACGCGCACAACCAGATCGGATGAGCGTGTAAACCATTATTCTAAATAGGCATGAGAAGGCTTGTCAAATCTGGTTGGGATGTCTACTTCAGCCTCGGATCGAAGTCGAACGCCTCGGGAGGATCGAATTTGATGAGTTGAAAGTCGCGATGGAGCGGATTGAGCAGGAAGTTTCGCTCACGGTCCACGACCGCGGAAGGAACCGACAACACGGCTGTGTCCATCCGCTTCGCCCAGTCGGTCCCAATGTCTTTCGTCGAATTCGTTGGGACAGGACTTTTCCAATCAGGCGGTAGAGAGGCGATATCGATTTCTTCCATCGGAACTCTGGGCGGGATGTGGGCCTCGATGATGACCCTGTCCGCGGGATGAAGTGCGCTGTTGACTTCGCCATCGTTCGCCGGAAATGCTGCCTTGCAAATCCGGACGATCAATTACCAGACCCCGTGCTCCATCTGGCCGAGGACATCCATGACTTTCTCCACGCCTTCCGTTGCGCCGAGCATTGAGATCGGCGTGGCGAAGTCGAGCGCTCGCACCGGAGTTCCCAGCCACCGCATAGGTTGCTCCCGGTTACCGATGCCCTCGACGATTCTTTCGATGATGGGTTCTATTGTCACGCCCAATTTCGCTTTCGACTTTATTGGAACGAACACCGTCTTGGCGATGTCCTTGCCGGACGCCTTCTTTATTGCATACGCTATAGTTTTCCCATCGCTGGCCTTGTGCATCACCTCGGCCTCAAAATGGGCGATATCGTTCCGTCGTTCGACCTTGTGCGCTATTGTGGAACCCCGCCGGCTCGTACGTGCTTTTCCATCGCCTTCATTATACGGCTTCCCGACGGGCGTGCTTCCGCGAGCATGGTAAAAACTGAAGGATTGAATGGCCGTCACCGGCCAAGACTTTTCGAGTTCGCTGCCGGACTGAAGCATGAAACCGACAAGGCGTTTCTGCTGAATGACGGCACCGAAGACCGCCGGCTGCCGAAGCCGGTTCACCGGGAACAACCGTGACGGCAAGTTCACGACGACTGATCGGGTTCCGCCTCATCCCGGAGTTCATCACGGAGCTTCCCGAACCGGCCCTTTTCCTCTTTGCCCAGCTTGCCGATCACTGCATCAAGGGTAGAAATCCGGGCTTGCCGCTCGTTGAAAGACTCGCCGATGTTCATGTTGACCGACGAATCGGCGTAGCTGTTCGCCTTGAATCATGCGCGTGATCCCGGATGGGACGGCCCGCCAGCCAAGATTTCGGAACTATGCGGCGCTTCCCGCGTATGGATTTGTGAGGCCCTTATGAAACCCATCCTTCGCCGCCTTGCCCGTACGCCGATGTTTGGGGTGATCATCCTGGCCACTTTAGCCATCGGTATCGGCGCCAACACCGCCATATTCAGCGTCCTGAACGGCGTTCTGCTGAAGCCGCTCCCTTATCCCGATGCCGGCCGCCTCGTGGGCGTTTGGGAAACGGCGCATCTGCAGGGTATGGCGGAAGTGAATGCCTCTCCCGCCACCTACTTCACCTTCCGCGAGGAGAGCCGGACCTTCCAGGACATTGGTTTGTGGCGCAACGATTCGGTTAATGTCACGGGAACCGGCGAGCCCGAACAGGTGGATGCGGCGGACGTGACCGATGGCCTCCTTCCCATGCTGGGCGAGCAACCCATCCGCGGCCGCTGGTTCAGCCGCAAAGACGATCTGCCCGGCAGCCCTAAGACCGCGGTCATATCCTACGGCTACTGGCAACGCAGATTCGGCGGCGACCCGTCCGTCATCGGACGGCGCATTGTGGCCGATGGCGATGCCACCGAGATCATCGGTATCCTGCCTCCCAACTTCCGCTTCCTGAACGCCCACGCCGCGCTGATCGAACCTATGCAACTCGATCGCGGCAAAGTCTTCGTTGGGAATTTCAGCTATCGGGCAGTGGCGCGGCTGAAGCCCGGAGTGACCCTGGCCCAGGCCAATGCCGACGTCGCCCGCATGCTCCCCATGATGCTCGACAAGTTCCCGCCCGCGCCCGGCATCAGTCTCAAGATGTTCCAGGAAGCGCGCTTCGGGCCGCTGGTGCGCCCCCTCAAAGTTGATGTCGTCGGCGACATCGGCAAAGTGTTGTGGGTCTTGATGGCGACCATCGGCGTGGTGCTGTTCATCGCCTGCGCCAACGTCGCCAACCTGATGCTGGTGCGCGCCGAGGGGCGCCAGCAGGAACTCGCCATTCGCGCCGCCCTGGGCGCGGGCTGGTCGCGCATTGCCCGCGAACTGCTGCTCGAAAGCGTCGCCCTGGGAGTAGCCGGCGGAGTTCTCGGTGTAGCTCTCGCCTATGCCGGGCTCAAGCTCCTGGTGGCCATTGGCCCCGCCAACCTGCCGCGCCTCGAAGAGATCGCGATCGATCCGGCGGTGCTCTTGTTTACGCTCGCCATTTCGCTCCTGGCCGGCCTGCTGTTCGGCCTGATTCCCGTGTTCAAATATGCCGGCCCGCGCCTGGCCAACACTTTGCGCCAGGGCGGGCGCAATTCGAGCGCTGGCCGCGAACGGCATCGTGCGCGTAGCGTGCTGGTGGTCGTGCAGGTGGCCCTGGCGCTGGTTCTCCTGATCGGTTCCGGTCTGATGATTCGCACCGTCCGGGCCTTGAAGCAGGTGCCTCCCGGCTTCACCCAGCCCGATCGCATCCTTACGCTGCGCGTTTCCATCCCGGACGCGGAAGTGCCTAAACCCGAACAGGCGATCCGCGCTTACAACAACATTCTCGACAAGATCTCCGCCATCCCGGGCGTCACAGCCGCCGGCCTGACTAATTCGATCACCATGGATGGCAATACCGGCAACGATCCGGTCTTCGCGGCGGATAAATCCTATGCCGATGGGCAGGTGCCGGCCCTGCGCCGGTACAAATTCATTTCTCCCGGCTACTTCAAGGCTATGGGGAACCCGCTGCTGGCAGGCCGCGATCTCACCTGGACGGATATCTACGAGACTCGTCCGGTGGTGCTCGTCTCCGAAGCCCTGGCGCGCGAACTCTGGCGCGATCCGGTCTCCGCGCTGGGCAAGCGGATTCGCGAAAACCCCAAATCGGGCTGGCGCGAAGTGGTCGGGGTAGTGGGCAGCGAGCGCGACGATGGCGCGGACCAGAAAGCCACCACCATCGTATACTGGCCCATGCTGGTTAGGGGTTTTTGGGGCCAGCCGCTGGTCGCGCAGCGCGGGCAGGCCTTCGCCATCCGCAGTACCCGCACCGGCTCCGCAAGCCTCCTGAACGAAGTCCGGCGAGCCGTGTGGACCGTGAATCCGGACCTCCCGATCGCGGGCGTGCGCACCGTGCGGGAAATCTACGATGGCTCCATGGCCCGCACCGCCTTCACACTGGTAATGCTGAGTATCGCGGCGGGCATGGCGTTGCTGCTCGGTATCGTGGGCATCTACGGCGTCATCGCTTATGCCGTTTCGCAGCGCACGCGGGAAATCGGCATCCGCATCGCGCTCGGCGCGCCACAGCAATCGGTGCGCCGCATGTTCGTGCGGGAGGGGCTGATCCTGACGGCTATTGGCGTGGCGTGCGGTGTGGCTGCCGCCGCTGGGCTGACGCGCCTGATGACTGCCTTATTGTTCGAAGTAAGCCCGCTCGATCCTGTAACGTACGGTGCGGTGTCCCTGGTCCTGGCTGCCGCCGCGTTGCTCGCCAGCTACATCCCCGCCCGCCGCGCCACGGCTATCGAACCGGTGGTGGCGTTGCGCGTGGAGTGATCCCAACGGGACTACGCCGGCCGCACATCCCGCATCACCGCGCCCCACGCGGGCAGGCCGCGGGCGGCCGCGTAAGAGTCGTCTTCGAGCGTGAAGGCCACGTCCACGCGCGCGCCCGCCTGCAATTCGCCGGCGCGTTCGGCGAAGTTCCACGCCTTCATGATCAGGGTGCGCCCGTTCTGCCGCAGCGGTACGCGCAGGTGTTTTTCCTTCATCGGCACCGGCGGACCGGCCACCTCCGCGTTCATCGCCGCGAATAGAGGCGCGGGGTTGCCGCACCCGAAAGGCGCCAGCCTGAACACTTCGGCCACGCTGCGTTCGTCGATCTCGCGGAATTCCAACAAAGCGTCGATTTCCACCTGCGGCGCAAGATCCTCGAGCGTCAGCCGCGCGGCCGCATATTCGTTGAACCGCGCGCGGAACGACTCGATCCGATCGGAGGCCAGCGTCACCCCCGCGGCTTGCCGATGCCCACCGAAGCGCTCGAACAATTCGGGCATGGCCTCCAGCGCCTGCAGCAGGTGAAACGGCCGGATGCTGCGCCCGGAGCCTTGCGCCCGGCCATCCTCCGGATCCCGGCTGAGCACGAAAACCGGCCGGTGGAAGCGCTCCACCAGCCGCGATGCTACGATGCCCAGCACGCCGCGATGCCAGTGGTCCGCCGCGAACACCAGCGCCCGCTGCGCGTCGTCGACCGGAACGCGCGCGCACTCCTCCACGATCTGCTGGGTGACCTCCGCTTCCGCCTGCTGACGCTCGCCATTCAGCGTGTGCAATTGCCCTGCCAGTACGCGCGCGCGTTCCGGATCGGCGGTCAGGAACATCTCGATCACGGCGTTGGCGGTGTCCATGCGCCCCGCCGCATTGATCCGCGGGGCAATGCGGAAAGCCACGCTGGTGGATGAGGGCACCCGCCCTCCGCTAAAGCCCGCCACATCCAGCAACGCGCGCAGCCCCGGATTCCGCACCGTTCCCAGTCCGCTCAAGCCGTACTTCACGATGATGCGGTTCTCGCCCATCAGCGGCACCACGTCGGCCACCGTGCCGATGGCCACCAGCTTCAAAAACGATTCGGTGACGCGCCGCAGCTTTTCCGGCGGCCATTCGAGCGACGCCAGCAGCGCCTGCACCAGCTTGAACGCCACCCCTACCCCGCACAAATTCTTGTCGGGATACCCGCAATCCGGCCGGTTGGGATTCAGCACGGCCAGGGCCGGGGGCAGTTCGGCTTCCGGCAAATGGTGATCGGTGATGATCACGTCGATGGCCAGCTCGTTGGCGCGACGCACGACTTCCGCCGCGCGAATGCCGGTATCCACGCTCACAATCACCTTGATCCCCTCGGCGGCGGCTTTTTCCACCGCGTCGGCCCGCATCCCGTATCCGTCGCGCAGCCGGTGTGGGATGAAAAATGACGCCGTCCCCCCGGCCATCTCGATGGCTTTCTTCAGGATCACCACGGAAGTGGTCCCGTCCACGTCGTAATCGCCATAGATCAGGATCCGCTCGCCGCCCGAGATGGCCCGCTTCAGCCGCGCGACCGCCTCGGTCATGCCCCGTAGCGCGGCCGGAGCGTGCAAGTCGGCGAGGGATGGGGCCAGGAAACGGCGCGCGGCTTCCGGATCGCCCAACTCACGGGCCAGCAGCACGCGCGCGGCAGGCAGACCGATGCGCAATGCCGCGGCTAGTGCCTGGGCTGCCTGCGGGTTGCCTTCGGGAATCAGCCAGCGGGCCTGAATGGGCATGCCGCGCGTCAGTTATTCGAAAAATAACCGAAAGAACCGTCGTCGTCCTGCTCGGTCTGGCCGGTCGGCAGATGCACCGAGATTTCATCGCCGATGCTCAGGAATTCGTCGTACCAGTCGGGGCGGATTTCATAGACGTACATGCGCGCGTGGTGATCGAAGGCCAGCTCGATCGAACAGGTGACGCCTTCGTGCACCCGCAGCTCGCGCAGCCGGGATTCCAGGTCCCGGCGCTCTTCACGGCTCAAATCGCACTCATCGAGTTCCTCGACCGCTTCGTCGACCTCGGTGGACTCGAACTCGCGCGCGGCAAATAGAACCATTTTGGCGCCGGTCTTGCGGGCGGTATCCAGGAACATCACGTAATCGGGATAGCGTTCGGCGTCCCAGAGTACAAAGGGCAGCCCTTCCAACCCCCCGGGAGCGCTGCGAAAAACGGCGAATTCCGAATGCTCGAGGTATGCCAGGATTTCCTGCTTCAATGTGTCCAAATTCAGGTCCATTGGTCCTCCTTTGCCCTTAAGCCAACACTAGAATACCAGAGGGCAAGGCCAAATCGCGGGCCGCCGGTGTCACGATGGTTTTGGGCCCGATGTAGATTTTCCGGGATTGCTTGATGGCCGTGCGCACATCCTCCTCGCAGACGAAATCTACGATTTGGGGTTTCGGTGGGGCCGGGGGGTTGGGGGGAGCGGGTGCGGCGCCGCCGCAGCCGCAGGAAGGCGCTGGATCTGGCTTTGCCGCCGGTACGGGCGCCGGGACCGGCGCGGGAACGTTCGCGAGCACGGCCGGAGGAGGAGCCGCTCCGCCTCGCCGCGCCAGGAACCTGTCCACGATGTCTGTAGCGATATGCTGCGTGGCTGCCGCCGGAACCGCCTGCCCCACTGGAGTCTGGAACGCCTCCGCCGGCGTGCGCACGGCATAGGCCAGCCGCTTGATGTTATATAGATGTTGCGGCCCCACGTTGTCGCTGGTGATGTTGCCCGCCGCCGCCCCGCAGCCCAGGGTCATGGAAGGGAACACATTCGTGGTAATGCCGGTTGAACCTTGCGGCGTGGGAGTATTGACGAGCACCCGGTTGGCCGGCATGCGCTGCGCGTACTCGCGAATCCGCGCATCGTTTTTCGAGTAGATCCCGCAGGTGTGTCCCAACCCGCCGAAGCGCAGCAGGCCTTCGCAAATGTTCATCCCGGCCGCGAAATCCTTCACCCAATAGACGGCCAGCACCGGCGACAGTTTCTCCATCGAAAGGGGATGCTGCTTACCGACGCCGTCCAGTTCGACGACCAGGATGGAAGTCTCCGCCGGTACCGTGAAGCCCGCCATGGTCGCGATCTTGGTGGGAGACTGACCCACGCACGCGGGATTGATGGTCCAGTTCGGCGTCACCAGCAGCCTGCCCAGCGCCTGTTTCTGCTCGACTCCGCAGAAATGGGCTTTGCCGGCCTTCAATTCGGCCAACACACGATCCTTCAGGACGTCTTCTACCACGATGGCCTGCTCGCTGGAACAAACCGTCCCATAGTCGAACGACTTGCCTTCGATCACCTTGGCGATGGCGTCCGGGACATCCGCCGTGCGCTCGATCATCACCGGTACGTTGCCCGGTCCCACGCCGAAGGCGGGCTTGCCGCTGGAGTAAGCCGCGCGCACAATGCCGTGCCCGCCGGTGGAGAGAATCACGCCGGTGCGCTCGTGGCGCATCAGCGCGTTAGTGCCGTCCAGGCTTGCGTATCCCAGGCATTGGACGATGTCTTCCGGCGCCCCCGCTTCGAGCGCCGCCCGGTATAGCAGGTCCGCCGTAGCGCAGGTGCATCGCACCGCGCGCGGGTGGGGGCTGAGAACAATGGCATTGCCGGCCTTAAGTGAGATCAGAATCTTGTAGATGGCGGTGGAAGTGGGATTGGTGGTGGGCAGGATCGCAGCCACTACGCCCACCGGAACGGCATATTCCACCATGTGCTCTTCGGGAATCTCGCGCAACATCCCGACGGTGCGCATGCCACGCATTTTACGAGGCAGCAGATCCGCGTTCAACAGGTTCTTGGCGATCTTGTCTTTGACGTTGCCGTAGCCGGTCTCTTCCACGGCCATAGCGGCCAGCCGCTCGGCGTTGGCGCGACCCGCGGCGGCCATGCGTTCCACGATCGCATCCACTTGCGCCTGGGTGTATGAGCGGTACTTCTGCCAGGCGGCGTAGGCCTTTTCCACCTTGGTGCGGACCTCTTGAATGGAGACGAGGTCTTTGTCTTCGAGCATCAGCCCAGAGATTTCTTGACCGGTCCGGCGCCCGGCAGCACCTTTTCGGTCTCTTCATGCGGACGGGGAATCACGTGTACGGACACCAGTTCGCCCACCCGCCGCGCGGCGGCGGCGCCCGCGTCCGTAGCGGCTTTCACAGCGCCCACGTCGCCGCGGACGCTCACCACGACGTAACCGGCGCCGATGAATTCCTTGCCGGTAAGCACCACATTGGCCGTCTTCACCATGGCGTCGGCTGCTTCGATCGCACCCGTCAGTCCCTTTGTTTCAATCAGGCCAAGGGCCTCCATTTTGCCTCCAGTTCGGAATGAATCTCTAACCTATCACAGAACAGGCCGGCCCGCCCGATCAGCACACAGTACCAAACCCGCAAACTAGCCTAAAAGCTCTATTTAAGATTTTGGGGACTGAAGGTATTCTAGGACATGGGCCAAAAGAACATCGGCCACCAATCGGGCGCGGACCTGGAGGATTATTCGCTGGGAAGACTGGATTCGTCCCGGATACCTGCCTTCGAGCAACACCTTTTGATATGCCAGAAGTGCCGGACGAAACTGAACGCCATCGAACCTTACAATTTCGTCCACTACACCCTCGACGGCCCGTTCTATTCCCGAATCACGAAATTGCGGACAGGTAATTTCCTGGCGCGGCACTGGGGCCGCACCCTGGAAGGCGGCAAGGAGTTTCGCACAAGAAAGGGCGCCACGGCCTACCTGCTGCGCACATTTCCCCGGATCTTTCCGGAGCATGTCTGTACGCCGCGCTGCGGCGTGACTGGCGAGAGCGCCGAAGGCTAATTGGGGAGATAAGTTGAAAGATCCCTGATCATGGCCTGCTCCGCGGGCGAGAACTGGCTGCGAAATGGCTCGCCGTTGAAGGTAGCCTCGCGCTGGGCTTCCGGCAAAAGGCGTACCCGTTCGACTTCGCGATGCACGATCGGCTGGCGCGCCGCCGGCAGTTCGCGGAACTCCTGCAGCCGGCGGCGGACGATCTGCTGCTTCTCCGGCGAAAGCTGG
>JBEKIM010000180.1:0-12941 GCA_050011755.1 Bryobacteraceae bacterium
ATTCTGGAAATGAAATACGCCGGCACTCCGGTGGCTTTCGACATCCTGCTGCCGAAGACCACCGGCGGGCTGGCCGAGGTGGAGCAGTCCATCAAGCCCGATACACTGGCGACGTGGTTTGGAGCGCTGAAAAGCTGCAAAGTCGACGCGGCCATCCCCAAATTCCGCGCCGAATCGTCGTTCTCGCTGGGCGATATGCTATCGCGCATGGGCATGGCGGACGCTTTCACCCGAGACGCCGATTTCTCGGGCATCGACGGCCGCCGCGACCTTTCTGTGGGTAATGTCGTGCACAAGGCGTTCGTGGACGTATCGGAAGAAGGGACGGAAGCGGCGGCGGCCACCGGTGTCACCATGCACGCCCTGGCGATGCGGCGGACCGAGGAACCCGTGGTCTTTCGCGCGGACCACCCGTTCGTATTCTTTATCCGCGACAGCACCAGCGGAGCAATTCTGTTCGAAGGCCGGCTCACGCAGCCAAAGTCATAGACAGTTACAGCTTCTTCAGGATTTCCTTGGCTTCTTTCAATTTCGCGAATTGCTGTTCTGCCTGATGGAAATCGCGGGTGTGCACCCGGCGCCGCACGCCGTTGTGCTCCACGGGATAGCGCAAGTGCAGCATTTCGTGAAACATCACGTACTCCAGGGCGATTCCGGGGACGGTGGGGCGATCGAAGATCCGGCTGATGATGATGGCATTGTGGGAGGGATCGAAATGGCCCAAGCGGTTGCGCGAGACACCGCGGCTCCAGCCCAACTGGGGGCGGGCGAGCATATTCTGGAAGTGTTCCGCATTGAGCGCCTCGAAGACCGCCTCCAAGTTATAATGGCTTCCTTGTGGGCCGGAGACGAATTTGCGGCCGCGGATCTGGCGGACCAGGTGCATTTGGCGCCGCATGTCGCGGCGATTCAGGTAAAGCCGGTAGCGGTGAGAGTAGATGCGCGCGGCGGGGCGGCGAAAGAGCTTGCCCAATAGAATATAGGCGAGGGCTTCGGCGACGGGCGCTGGAGCGCCCTCCAGCAGGTCCGAAATGCGCACATGAATGGAGCCGGATTCCATACGAATGAAACTGTCGGCGTTCGCGAAGCGGCAGAACTCCACGGCGATCTTGGGCGGTGGAGTACGAGGTTTAAATTCCCGGAAGACGCGGGCATAAATTTCTTCCGGGCTTTCGAAAAGCAAGGCGCTCTGAAATCCGGTGACGGCGAGGCCCGAGCCGCAGTCTTGCATTTCTCAACAATTTAGCACATCAGGGTCACGTGGACCTTGGAGGAAACTTGTCGAAAGTGAAAATCAGCGCGCTGGGCTGCTATGTGCCGCCGGGTGTGCTCACCAACAAAGACCTGGAGCGGATGGTCGATACGAACAGCGAATGGATCGTGGAGCGCACCGGCATTTGCGAGCGTCACATCGCCGCTCCGGACATGGCGACGTCGGACATGGGAACTGAAGCGGCGCGTGTGGCGCTGGCGGCCCGCGGCATCACGGCAGACGAACTGGACGCGATCCTGGTTTGCACGGTGACGCCCGATATGCTGTTTCCGGCGACGGCCTGCCTGATCCAGGACCGGCTGGGCGCACATCACGCGTGGGGGTTCGACCTGATCGCGGCTTGTTCCAGTTTTCTTTACGGCCTCACGACGGGAGCGGCCCTGGTGTCGGCAGGCACGCACCGGAAGGTTCTGGTGGTGGGCGCCGACACCATGAGCCGGATCATCGACTACACGGACCGGGCCACCTGCATTCTGTTTGGCGACGGCGCGGGGGCCATGCTGCTGGAGCCGACGGACGAATCCGACGACGGCGCGGGATTCATCGATTTCATCGGCGAGATAGATGGCTCGGGCGGCGATTTTCTGAAGATGCCGGCGGGTGGGAGCCGCCTCCCGGCTTCCGCGGAAACGATCGAGAAGCGGCAGCATTACGTCCACCAACAGGGACAGCAGGTCTTTAAGTACGCGGTAAAAAAGATGTACGAGGTGTGTGCGGAACTGTTGGAGCGCAATGGGCTGAAGCCATCCGATGTGAAGATCCTCATCCCGCACCAGGCGAACCGGCGGATTATCACGGGCGCGGCTGAACGCATGGGCTTGCGGCCGGAACAGGTGATCATCAATATCGACCGGTACGGCAATACGACGTCGGCTACGCTGCCGCTGGCCACACGGGATGTGATCGAGCAGGGCCGGTTGAAACGAGGCGATCTGGTGATGTTCGCCGCGGTCGGAGCCGGGTACACCGCGGGCGCCAGCCTGTGGCGATGGGCTTACTGAGGCGAGTCGCAGGCGCGTCCGCGCCGCGAAAGGCGATGGCTAACGCCGGAACCGCCGGATCAACAGGGTATAGCGCTCGGACCGGTAGAAGCCGACTACGTAGAGGCTGGCTTTGCCCTGGGTCGAGTAAATGACCTGGCGAATGCGCAGGACCGGGGCGCCGGCATGAATCCCCAGCAACTTCGCGACATTGGCTCCGGCGGCAGTGGCGTCCACCTCTTCGTCGGCGTAGGCCAGTTCGATGCCGTACTCACGTTCCAGCGTGGCGAAGAGCGAACGGCGATCCAGGGGTAGGGCGGCCAGGCCCGGGAACTCGTCCGCCGGAAGGTAGCAACTCTCCAGGGCGAAGGCCTGTTCACCGGATTGCCGCAACCGTTCCACTTTAACCAGGCGGCTATTGGCTGGGAGGGCCAGCCGGGCGGCGGCTTCGGGTTCGCCCTCGACCACAGCGGCGCAAAGAATCCGCGACCGCGCCGGCAATCCGCGGCTGGCCATTTGCTCGGTGAAACTGGCCAGGCGGTTGAAGTGGATCTTGGGCAGCGCGACGAAAGTTCCGGAGCCCCGGCGCCGGTCGACCAGCCCTTCCCGCTCCATCTCCGCCAGAGCGTGCCGCGCGGTCATCAGGCTCACATCGTGCATCCGCGCCAGTTCTCTCTCCGAGGGTACGGCATCGCCGGGCTGTAGTTCGCCGGCTTCGATGCGGCTTTGCAACGCACTTTGGATGCGTTTGTAAGCTGGCTTGGCGGCGAGTGTGTGCTGGGCCATCGAGAACTCCGTCCCCCGCGGCGGCAAACCCTGCCGCTGGTCAGCTTGCAGGCGGAACACAGTGCTATAGAGCTTTCGTTATTCTAACCGAACCACGCAATGAAATTCCAAAAAATGTAGAATTTTTTTTGCTTGACGCGACCCGCCAAGCGGATTTATACTTGCCCCATAGTAGATTGCTGCTATATAGCTTTTGCGGTTAGGGGTTTTGCGGGCCTCTTTGTGCGAGATCGCACTATGGTCCGTTAATTTTGAGGCCGGGGAGGTTCGCACCTCTCCCCAACAACCGGGCAATTGGGAGGAATTCATGGAACTACGAAAACTGTTGCTTAGCTGCAGGCTGTGGACCTGCGTCCTCTTGGTATGCGCTTTAGCTTGTTGCGCGTGGGGGCAGCAGGTAGCGGCCACCATTACAGGGCGCGTCACGGATCCATCGGGAGCCGCCGTCTCGGGCGCAAAGGTCACGGCGACGTCTGTCGAGCGCGGGGTGGCATACCCCACCACATCCAACACGGATGGCTATTTCAACCTTCCGAGCCTGCCCATCGGCGCATACAACGTCAGGGTTGAGAACCCCGGTTTCCAGACTGCCACGCAATCCAACGTCACGCTGGAAATGAACCAGGTCGCCAAGATGGACTTCCAACTGGCGGTCGGCAACGTTCAGACGACGGTGGAAGTGACGGGGGCCGCTCCCCTACTCCAGACGGAGGAGACATTGCTGGGCCAGGTGATCGACTCGCGCACGGATGCCACGCTGCCTCTGGCCACCCGTAATTACGTGCAGTTGACCCTCCTGGCGCCCGGTACCGTGCACCCCGATCCTTCCACGTTTCAGAGTGGCCTGACCACTTCCAGCAGCGGACGCCCATATGTGAACGGCAACCGCGAGCAGGCCAACAATTTTATGTTGGACGGCATGGATAACAACCAGGTGTCCGACAACCTGGTGGGATATGCGCCCAGCGTGGACGCCATCCAGGAATTCGACCTGATTACGCAGAACGCGCCCGCCGAGTTCGGAAACTTCATGGGCGGCATCGTCAGCACGTCCATTAAGTCCGGCACCAACGCGTTTCACGGCGACGTTTTCGAGTTCTTCCGCAACAATGTGTTGAACTCCAATCTTTGGGAGAACAACTTCGAAGGCGCGGCCAAGGCGAAATTACGCTGGAACGAATTTGGCGGCACGCTGGGCGGACCCATTAAGAAGGACAAACTGTTCTTCTTCGTCGATTACCAGGGCCAGCGCTTCGATACGCCCACCAGCATCGGCGCGACCAGCGTACTGACGTCGGCCGAACGCGGGGGTGACTTTTCGGCCCTGTTGGGCGCCGCGAATCCGATCCAGCTTTACAATCCATTTTCGGTGTCCGGCGGACAGCGCACGCCCTTTCCGAATAACGTCATTCCAAGCAACCTGCTGGATCCCGTGGCGCAGAAAATCCTCAGCGACACCAGCATCTACCCCCTGCCTACCGGCCCGGGCTTGGTGGACAACTACCTGTTCGCCACACACACCGACGTTAACGGCGACCAGGGCGATGCCCGCGTCGATTGGAGTGTGACCGACAAGGATCGCATTTTCGGCCGTTATTCGCAAAGCATGATCACAAATCCCTCTACCAACAACGTGCCGATTTTCTATAACTCCTTCGCCAACTATCCGGTTCACACCGGCGTGGTGGACTGGGTGCGCACGGTGTCGCCTTCCATCGTCAACGATGCGCGGGCAGGTGTGAATTACGTATTCATCAATAACGGCGCGGCCGGCAACGGCACCGGAGATTTGAACACCGCCGTCGGTCTGCCTGGCATCCCTTCGACCATTCTCCCGTCCATGGGGTTCTCGAACGGGTACGCCAGCAGCATCGGGAACTCGGACGTTTATCAACTCTTTGCGGATACCGTGATTCAGCTCGAAGACACCATGTCGATCACGCATGGCTCGCATGTCTTCCATCTGGGCTTTGAATACTGGCGCGACCGCATCGATACTTTCTATTCCGGCAACAACGGCGAAGCCGGATCGTTTACTTTCGATGGCCGCTATACCACCCCGGTTCCCGGCGATACTGGGGGCACGAAAGTAGGCGGGCTGGCCACGGGAGCCGGTGAGGCGGACTTCCTGTTGGGACTGGCTTCCCAGGTCGGTGAAGGCGTGAATGGCGGGACATGGGGCCAGCGCGCCAATATTTTCGCAACCTTTTTCCAGGACGACTGGCATATTAAGCCAAACCTGACGCTGAACCTCGGGTTGCGGTGGGAACTGCACACTCCCTGGTGCGAAGTGGATAACCGGCAGGATAACTTCGGGTTGATCTCGGGCACCGTAGAGTATGCCGGCCAGGACGGAAACAACTGCGCGCTGTACAACCAATATAACGGCATCACCAATTTCCAGCCACGCCTCGGAATTGCATGGAATCCCATGAAGCACACCGTGGTGCGCACCGCGTATACGCTATCTAATTACCTGGAGGGCACCGGCACGAACCTGCGCTTGCCGATTAACCCTCCCTATGCGCATGAGACAGACGCTAACTATACTCTGTCGCAGTACACGGCGTCCGTACCGCCATCTACACTGAGCGAGGGCTTCCTGCCTTTGGAAGCCAACCCTGCCAATCCGTTTGCGGGAGCGGGCTTGCGCGTTTGGGATCCGAACATCCGGCCGGCGGTCTCCAATCAATGGAATTTCACCATCCAGCAGCAGCTCAGCAATTCGACGACCTTCCAGGTTGGCTACGTCGGCCAAAAAACCACGCACCTGATGGTTCCGATGCCCTATCTTCAAGGACAATTGGAGCCAAACGGTACGGTGGCCCCGAGCCCGTATTTATCCGGCAATCCGACGCTGGTGAGCGAGATCACGCAGATCTCCGGCACGGCCTCGAACGGCAATCAGAGTTACAACGCCCTGCAGGCGGTCCTGCAGAAGCGCTTGACTGAAGGTCTGGAGTATCAGGTCGCGTATACCTACTCCAAGTGCATGACCGATTCCAGCGGCTACTACGGCTCATGGGGCGGCGCGGCCTATCCTACATCGCCTTACTTCCAGAACCTGTACGATCAGCGCGCCGAGTGGGGTCCTTGCTATTACGATTCCACACACGTCCTGACCAGCTATGTCACTTATGACCTGCCCCTCGGCAAGGATCGTAAGTTCGGAAAAGATATGAACCCGGTCCTGAACGCCATCGTCGGCGACTGGCAGGTGAATACGATTCTCTCACTGCACACCGGCTTCCCGCTGACCATCTCGGCGTCGGACGACACGGGCACCGGATCTCGCGGGCCGCGCGCCAACTGCCTGGCCCCCGTGCAGATCTACGGCGAACAGAACGCGCCGGCCTCCGTGGGCGGCGGGTATCAGTGGTTTAATGCCTCCGATTTCGGACCCGAGACAAACAACCAGTTCGGCACCTGCGGTGTAGGCACGGTGCGCGGTCCTGGGTTGCGCACCCTGGACGCCAGTGCGGCCAAGTTCTTCAACTTCTCAGAACGGTTCAAGTTGGAGTTCAGAGGTGAAGCGATCAACCTCTTCAATACGCCCATTCTGAATTCGCCCAATACCGGAGTTTCGCCTACGCTTGGGCTTCTGCAGGGGGCTGGAGGCGCCTACGGCTATTTCGGCCGGCAAATCCAGTTTGCCTTGAAGTTCCATTATTAGCGGGAGGTCGCATGTCTGCGCGGGTCCTCCGGGACCCGCACCCAAAGGCTTCAGTCTGTAGACCTACAGGCTGAAGCCTTTGCCGTTTTCGCGGTATGCGCTACCATTGAAATTGAGTTCGACGATGCACAGCCTGAACTTGTCCCGAGCATGGATTGCCGCGATATCCTTCGCAGCGATGGCTTTCGCCGCGGACGCCCCCCGCAAATCACCCCCCTCCGATGCATCCGCCACTGCCCGGCGCGGGACGCAGCTTGCGGAGAGCGGCCATTGCGACCAGGCTCTGCCGCTGCTGACCAAATCGATCGGCCATCTGACCGCCGGCGATCTCGAGAAGACCGCGGGGTTCGATGGGATCAGGTGCGCCATGAGTACGAACCAAATGGATGGCGCCACGGATTTCGTCCGCATCCTGCAGCGCGATTTTCCCAAAGATCCGCAAGTGCTGTATGTCGCCACCCACGTCTACTCGGATCTTTCGATTCGCGCCTCGCAGACCCTGTTGTATACGGCTCCGGGATCTTACCAGGTGCACCAATTGAACGCCGAAGCCCTGGAAGCGCAGGGGAAATGGGACGATGCCGCCACGGAATATCTACAGGTGCTGAAACAGAATCCGCAACTCAAAGGCATGCACTACCGCCTGGGGCGGATCATCCTTTCGAAGCCACCCACGGCCACATCCAGCGAGGAAGCGCGCAGGGAGTTTGAGGCCGAGTTGGCAATCGATCCAACTAACGCCGGCGCGGAGTACGTGCTGGGCGAACTGGCGCGGCAAGCCCGAAACCTTCCCGAAGCCATCGGACATTTCGAGCGCGCCACCCGGCTCGACCGCACGTTTGCGGACGCATTTATAGGCCTGGGCCGCACTCTGGTCGCGGACGGTAAGGTGGCCGATGCGCTCGCGCCGCTCGAGATAGCCGTAAAACTAGAACCTAAGAACGCGGCCGCGCACTACCATTTGGGTGTAGTCTACCAACGCACGGGACGCAAAGAAGATGCCGCCAGGGAATTCGCCCTCCGCAAAGAGATCTCCGACCAGAACCGCCAGTTGGCGGACCAGGTGCACTCCGGGATCGTAGGCCCGCAAGAGCCGGAACCCTAGATGGTGGGGCGGGCAATCCTGGCCGCGGCCGCGTTGCCGGCGGCCCTCACCTGCCTCTATGGCGCGGCTCCCGTGCAGTTCACGGACATCGCCAAGGCGGCGCATATCGGGTTCGTCCATTACAAAGGCAGCAAGGGTGTATCCACGATTCTGGAAGAAGCCGGCCCGGGCGTTTGCGTGGCGGACTATGACGGCGACGGGTGGCAGGATATCTACTTCGTGAACGGCCGCGACCTATACGGCCGTGGCATCCCGTCGCGCAACGCCCTGTACCACAACAACGGCGACGGCACATTCAGCGACGTCACGGAGAAGGCGGGCGTGCCCGGAAATGCCTACGGCCTCGGATGCGTATGGGGCGACTACAATAACGACGGCTTTCCGGATCTTTACGTCACGCAGTACGGCAAGAATATCCTGTACCACAATAACGGCGACGGAACCTTCTCCGATGTGACAGACAAGGCCGGAGTCGGCGGCCTGGACTTCGGCACCCTCTTTCATACCGGCGCCACGTTCTTCGACTACGATCGCGACGGGCTCCTGGATTTGTATGTGGGCGGCTATGCGAATTTCGGGCCGAATAGCCAGCGATACTGTAATATCGGCGCCGGCATGCCTTCCAGTTGCCGTCCCATGGTCTACGGCGGCACGCCCGATGTGCTCTATCACAACAATGGCGACGGCACTTTCACCAATGTCACGAAGAAAGCGGGCATTTATCAACCCAACGGGCTGAACCTATCCGTAGCAGCCTCCGACTATCAAAACGAAGGGTGGCCGTCTTTGTTTGTGGCGAACGACGGCGTGGAAGCGTTCCTCTACCGCAACCAGCACAACGGCACGTTCAAGGAGATCGCCGTGCCCAGCGGCATGGCGCTTACAGGGGACGGAGGCACCATGGCAGCCATGTGCATTTCGTTCGGCGACTACGACAACAACGGCACGCTCGATCTGTATATCTCCGATTTTCAGTTGGCTTCCGACCATATCTGGCGCAACGACGGCAAAGGCTTCTTCGAAGAAGTCAGCGACTTAGTGGGAATCACCGCGCCGACCCGGCACGTCTTGAGCTTCGGCGGTGGCTTCTTCGACATGGATAACGACGGCTGGCTCGATCTGTTCATCGCCAACGGGCATGTCTATGAAGGTGTGGATAAAGTCTTTCCGGATACGACTTACAAACAGATTAACTCGCTGTTCCATAACAACGGCGCCGGCAGGTTCAATGAGATAACCCGCGAGGCGGGTCGCGGCTTCACGGTTCCGCATGCCGGACGCGGCGCGGCTTTCGCCGATTTCGAGAACAAGGGCAACATCGGCATCGTGGTCGGGAACAACGACGATCCGCCATTGCTGCTGCGCAACAGCGGGGCAGCCGGCAACCACTTCGTGAACTTCAAGCTGATCGGCAAGAAAAGCAATCGCGATGCCTTAGGCGCGCGTCTGCGGCTGCAGGCCGGCGGAATCTCCCAAATCCGGGAAATCGCCGCGGGCGGCAGCTATCTCTCGCAAAGCGACTTACGCGCGCATTTCGGACTGGGACGCGCGGCCAAGGCCGACACTCTGGAGATCCAATGGCCCAGCGGCCTGCGACAGACATTTCACGATATTGCGGCCGATGCTTTCTATGTGGTCGAGGAGGACCGGGACAAGCTCGGATTGCAGAAGTTCGCGCGGCCCCCGCGGCCCTGAGCTACCGATGTGTATATCCTCACGGTCGATGCGGTATTTGCTGCTGTTTTACATATCCGCGGCTCCTATAGCCGCCCAGCAAGATGCCTCGGGGGATGATGCGAAAGCCCTGCTCTTTGAGGTCCGCAACAAGGTGGTGCAGACGGTTAACCGGCTGCCGAAATACATGTGCACGGAAACCACCGATCGCATCACCCTGGTGCCTGAAAGGAAGGTTTCTATCAAATCTTGCGACGATCTGGCGAGCAGACGAAAGCGCGCGGACTGGAAGGTCCGCAAATCCAAGTCCGACCGGTTTCGCCTGGATGTGGCCACCGGGGGCGCGAACGAAATGTATTCATGGGCCGGCGCCAATCGCTTCGAGGATCGCGAATTGGGCGATCTGGTTCGGGGCGGGACTACGTCGACGGGCGCCTTCTCGGCATTTCTAGGGTCGATCTTCGGTACCGGCGCGGCCGACTTCACTTATCAGGGCGATGTGAACGCGGCCGGCCGCACGCTCGCGGAATTCGGCTTTAGCGTGTCGCGCGCGATGAGCAGCCATCGCATTGGAGACAAATTGCATAGTGCCATCGTGGCTTACGAGGGCACGTTTGTGGTGGATCCCAAGACTTTCGACCTGGTGCGTCTGACCGTGATGGCCGACCGGCTTCCGGAGGAGATTAACGCTTGCCAAGAAATCACGACGCTCGACTACGCCAACGTGCAGCTTAACAATGCCGGGTTTCTATTGCCAACAAACGCGCGGCTGCAGATCGTCGACCGCGAGGGGAGCGAGCTTGAGAACCGTACCGTATTCTCGGGCTGCCACGAATTCCATACTGAATCTTCGATCCATTTCGATTCCGCGCCTCAAGACACAACGGACTCCGCGAAAGCTGTTGCCAAATCCCTTTTCTTGCCTCCCAGGCTTTCACTCAGAATCGCTCTTACACAGGCGATCGATCCGGCGACCGCCGCGGCAGGCGATACGCTCAAGGGTAAACTGACCGGCCCAATCAAAGCAAAGTCCGGCGATGTTCTAGTGCCCGCGGGAGCGACGGTCACGGGGCGAATTCTGCATATCGAGCGGCTTTACGGGGCGACGTCCGAATCGTTGGCAGTGGCGTACAGGCTGGAAACTATAGAAGTGAACGGCGTGACGCAGCCGTTCGACGCGAGCCTGAAACCCACGGTGAGACGCCGCGCAAGATCAGGCAGTTCCCTCGCAGTTGGACAGGAACTGGGTACCTTCGATCAAATGTTCGACCGGGAAGACAAGGGCGTGAGCTTCCTCGAATTCAAGGACATGCAGGCGGGCCACGCGATAAACGCGGGCGTAGTCATAGAAGGTCTAACCGCCGCGCCGAGACAGCCGTGATCGCCTCAGGCAGCCATGATTCTCACATTCCCGGCATCGGAATGCACTCGAGAATCTGAACCGACGAGCCCGGCATGTGAAAGTGGGGGTGATCCTTCATCAGGGCCACCGCCTCTTCCATGGATCCCGCCTGAAGGAATGTGTAGCCGGTGATGGATGTCTTGGTGGGGGTCGCTACGCTCCCCGCCACTGCGGTGGAGTGGTCGAGAGGCGCTCCTAAATCGACGACCGCGCCGCCGTTTTTGTCGTGCCATGCTCGCCAGGCGCCCATTCCCGCCTTCAACTGCTCAGGCGTTGAGCTGGCGAACATCTCCGATACGGTGATCCCGCTTAGCGCGCCTTCCGAACGATACAAAACCAGATATTTCTTCATGCGTCTCCCCGGCTGTCAGCCGCTCCCGTTTATTATAGTTTGATTGACAGAACAACAGCTCCGGGACCAGTTACGTAAGATCTCCGCGTTATTCGAGGGCGCCACCACGCCCGGAGAACGCAGCGCCGCGGCGGCGGCCATCGAGCGCGTAAAGCGGGCTATCGCGGCCATCGCGCAAACCGAGCAGCCATCCGAGTTCCAATTCATGCTGCCCGACCTTTGGCAGAGGCGACTCTTCTGCGCCCTCTGCCGGCGTTACGGTCTGGAGCCCTTCCGCTACAAGCGCCAGCGTTACACGACGGTGGTGGTGCGGGCTCCCAAGACGTTCGTGAACCGCACCTTGTGGCCGGAATATCAGCAGCTCAGGGAGGCTTTGAACCGCTATCTGAACGAGGCCACCGATCAGATCATCCGGGACGAGGTCTATGGCGATATCCACGAGGGGACGGCGCGCTGAGAGGGTGCGCCGGGCTGGTTTCGTCTTTTCGCGGTTTTCGCGCGTCTGAACGATTTGGGGAATTACTCACAAGTCCGGCAACTGGTAGCCTTTGGTACGGGCGCGGGGATTCAAATCGCCGGACCCGACCTGGAAATTGCGATCGCGCGGGTACGGCCCACGGGAGTGCAGGTGCTGGCCCGTGCCACGATTGCGCGCTTTCGCGAACGCCCCGCCGCGCAATGGGGCGCCGAGTATAGCGCGTTACTGGGTAGGCTGGGGACTCCGCATCTGAGCGCGACCGTGGTGTTGCCGAGGCCGGAAGTGGTGGTGCGGCAGATGGCGTTGCGCGGCGTGGAGTCCAAGGATCTGGAGGCGGCCATCGCCTTTCAATTGGACGGGATCAACCCCTATGGCGACCAGGAAGTGCTGTTTGGCTGGACGCGGCTGGATGCGGGCAGCGTACTGGTGGGCATCGTACGGCGCGAGGTCGTAGACCGCTACCTTGAGCTCTTTACAGAGGCCGGGGTGGCCAACGGGTGCTTCACTTTCGTGGCGGCTGCGATTCACGGGGCAATCCGGCTGACCGCCCTACCGCCTCGCGATTTTGTGGCGATCGGCCAAGCCGGGGGAGCCGGCGTGGAGGTTTACGGCGAGAGCCAGTCGCGTCCGGTGTTTTCGGCGGAGTTCGACCTGCCAGCCGGAAAGGCCGCAGCCATGGCCGCCGCCGAGTTGCGCCTGGCGCCGGATACGGCGCCAATGGCGCTCGAGAGCCTGCTGCCGGCTCCGCGTGTGAATCCGGTGGAGAACGATCTGGCGCGCAATCCGCTGCCTTACGCGGCGGCGCTGGCGAGCGCCTGCCCGCGGCTGGCGCCGATGGCGAATCTGCTGCCTCCCGAGCGCCGCGAATCGGCGTCGCGAGGCATCTTCATCCCGTCGGCCGTGGCAGCCGCCGCGCTGTTGATCGTGATGGGCGCAACGCTGGCATGGCCGGGTTACGAACAGGGCCGGTACCTAAAGGAGCTGGACACTCAAGTCGCGCAGATCCGGCCGCAAGCGGCGCGCGCGGCCGCTCTCGACAAAAAGATCGACCATACTCGCGCACGCGCCCGGCTGCTGGAAGAATTCCGATCCCGTACACGTTTGGATCTGGACGCCATCAACGAATTGAGCCGGCTCTTGCCGACCCCGGTTTGGGCCAATACGGTGGAGTTGTCGCGCGACGCGGCCATGATTATGGGCGAGGCCGACCAGGCCGCG
>JBEKIM010000181.1:0-20047 GCA_050011755.1 Bryobacteraceae bacterium
TTCAGCGTTTCGAAGGCCGCTGAAAACCATGCTGGCGGCGCATCTGCCGCCCCTGCTGGCGGAGGCGCGCCCGCAGCGGCACCCGCTTGTCCTGCTTTGTCCATATTGTCCTTTTGTGATTCTCCCGCGAGACGGCGCGGCCCGTTTGATTGAACTACGAATTCTGCCGAGGTTCAGTGGCCTTCTTCTGCGCGCGTTTGCGCCGGTCGCGGCCATTGGCCATGCTAGTGCGAACCGCTCGTCAATGGTCATGCTTTCTCCAGTATAGCCGTCGTGCTACGGGCCTGGTGCTGGCGGGTCCGGGCCGTCCGTTCCGAATCCCGATCGGGAACTTATGCCGTGGGCGGGTGCTCGCGGATGTATCCGCCCATGGCCGAGATCATGCTTTCGATGCGCTCGCCGAGCCGTTTGTCGGTTTCGGCGATGCGCTCGCCCAAGCGCCGATCCGCGGCGCGGGATTCCTCGGCGATCTCTTGGATGCGGTCGCCGAGGGTGGCCAGCTTGAGCGCGAGGTCGTTGAGTTGTTGCTGTGTGTCGCGCCATAGGG
Source organism: Bryobacteraceae bacterium (assembly GCA_050011755.1). Taxonomy (GTDB): domain Bacteria; phylum Acidobacteriota; class Terriglobia; order Bryobacterales; family Bryobacteraceae; genus Bog-159. Next base: position 548 of record JBEKIM010000181.1, read on the forward strand.
CGCGGTCCGTCTCGCGGTCCTTGCGGCGTTGTTCGTCGGCCGCGGCGCTGAAGTGTTCGATGCGGTTCAGGCGTTCTTCGATGGTCATGACTGCTTCTCTCCAGTTTAGCCTGAGTGGTATGCGGGATGGGATGGTGTACTGTTGGGGGCCATGGCCTTGATCCAGCTTCCTATAACGAATATTATGTCAACAAAAAACGGGCCCGTGCCATGTACTGCCGGAACGGGCCCGAGGGAAGAAACTTGATGATCGCGTTACCTGTGTCCACCACCGCCATGCCCGCCCCCGCCGGCGTGCGACCCGCCGGAAGCGCGGCTAGTGGAACCTTGGCTCCGCGTCGTGCTCTGTGTGGATTTCTCCCGCACCACCGGAGGCGCCACACGGATCGACTGCGGGTGAGCATTGCTGCCGGCCACGGCCGACCCATAAGGACGATCTCCCGGCGCGCCTGCTGTCGGATAGGCGCGCGGCGTGCCCGACACATTCGAACGCGGCTCGCCGAAGCGCTGCCATCCACTGCCGCTATTACCAGGAGCATAACCCCCGGTACCACGACCTGCCGCGCCTGCCTGAGAAGGCTCGTTCGAAGGCCGCCAGGCGCCCGTACGGCGCGCCTCTCCCGCCCCAGAAGTAGCCGGGCTGCCGGTACTGCGCCACCCACCGGTGGCGCCGCCTGCCGTGCTACGAGTCATTGTTACGGCGCTCGACTGCCGGCTGAACTGTTGCATGGCGCGCTGCTGCTCGGCGAATGGAACCCGCTGCACCGCCGATGACGCGCCGCGGCCAAAGAAATGCACGTTTTCCGAACTGCGCGGCATATTCACCACCGGGCGGTTCGAGTACCTCAGATTCGCACTGGTAGGCGCGACAGGCAATTGCCCGCGCACCAGCCCGGCATCATGAATCTGCGCCCCGCTCATACGCGAGATTCCGCTAAATCTACCCTGCCGGAAATCCGTCGCGGAAACCGATGAAACACCGTTCGCCACGCGCGCGTTGCGATAGACGTTGGCTACATTTACATTGGTGAGACTCACGCCGCGGTTGAAGTATCCGGGATTGCGAAACCCGGCGTAGAAACCGCGGCCCCACCATGCGTATACGGGTTCAAAGGGCGCCAGCGCCACCCAGCCGATATTTCCAAATCCGAATCCGACGCCGCCCCCCGGCCCAAATCCAAAGAACGCTACCAGCGCGGGCGACCAATAATGATGCCCGAAACCACCCGGATACCAGCACCAGCCATACGGTGCGGCATAAAACCAGCGGCCGTAGTGAAATGGCGCCCAACCCCAGGGGTCGTAACTGACCCAGGTCCAACCATAATAGTCTTCCCAGACCCAGCGGCCGTTTGTGTAGGGTGCCCAATCCGGATCTACGGACGGGCTCCAAACCTGGCCGTACGACGGCACATCCACCCACTGGCCGTGGTTATCGAGATCTTCCGAGCCATACGTATCCTGCGGAACGTTGCTGTAACTGGGGGAACTCAACATCTCCCGGTCGCGTTCCTCGTTCCACGTATCCCAGACGTCCATGGCAATGGCGGGCACGATGCGGAATTCGGGATCGTCCGCGGTACCCCGGGCCAGCATCGTTTGCCCGGCCTGCAACTGCTCCGTGCCGCGCGGCGTCGTGACCTGCACATCGCCCAGCCGAACCGTGATTTCAGTTTGACCGTCTTCTTGAACATAGATACGGTAAGCGCCTACATGCGAAGGCCTTACAGAAACCGTGGGAGTGTCAATTTCAACTTTGGCCTGAGACGGCCGAAGCACCCGGAAACTCACCGTGCCGTGGGCCACCTGCAGATGGTAGTGGTTCAAGCCTAACTCCGCCAGGCGAATCTCGGCATTGGCGCCTACGCGGATCAGGTTCGCGGAATCGAACTGCACTTCGGCGCGGGAGCCGGTGCCGGTCGATACGCGATCTTCCGCCATGAGCGGTGCATTGATGACGCCCGCCACCCACTCCCCGGAATCTCCGCGGCGGACAGAAACTTCTCCGCTGGTGATGCTGAGACGGGCTACGCTGCGTTCAGGCGCGCCAGGATCCTGCGGAGGGCCGGCTGCGTCCTGCGCGATTAAGACGGAAGCTGCCGCCAGCAACAAAGCAGCAGGTGCAAGGTACCGGGAATGGCGCACGTCGCGTGGCATAATCTTCTGCTGCCGTCTCTCTTGGCAATTCGATGCCCAGAGTAATAACTTACGGAATTATCGGGACTTATGCGGTTCGATTCCCTGCCCTTAGATGGCTGAAAACCACCACTGTGATTGGAAAGCAGCAATCTGGTGTTTTTCCGCCGGGCCCGGGCCTATAAGGTTATAATGTGTGCGGTCAGATGGATTTGCCGGTCTTACCTGATAAACCCCAGTATCGGATTCTAGTTGCGGACGACAGTCCCGTATTCCGCGACCTGCTGCGAAAGCTGCTCCTCGAATGGGGCTACGACGTGATCGTGGTGACGGATGGCCAACAAGCCTGGGATCTGCTCTGCCAGGAGAATGGGCCGCGCCTCGCCCTTTTGGACTGGATGATGCCCGGAATGGAAGGCGCGGAAGTGTGCCGGAAGGTGCGAGAGGGCATCCGGGACCGGTATGTGTACATGCTGCTGCTCAGCGTGCGCGCGGATCAGGAGGATGTCGTGATCGGCATGGAATCGGGCGCCGACGATTACATTGTCAAACCATTTCGAGTCGATGAACTGCACGCCCGCCTGCGGGCCGGCGAGCGCGTGCTCGCGTTACAGCAGCAACTGGTCGAAGCGCGCGAGGCGCTGCGCGAACAAGCCACCCGCGACGGGCTCACTGGATTGTGGAATCGCACCGCGATTTTCGACATTCTCCAGAATGAACTGGCCCGTTCCGGCCGCAGCGGTGAGCCTCTGATTGTTCTGATGGCCGATTTGGACGGCTTCAAGCCGGTCAACGATCAATTCGGCCACATGGCCGGCGATGCCGTGCTGCGTCAGGTGGGCGCGCGGATGAAAGCCTCCGTGAGGCGATACGATTCGGTCGGCCGGTACGGGGGCGAGGAGTTTCTGATCGTGCTGCCGGGTTGCGAATTGCCGGGAGGCATTGCGCTCGCCGAACGCATTCGCAACGCCATTGAAGCCGAAAGCTTTCTGCCCGGCGACACTGAAATCCGGCTGACGTGTAGTTTGGGCGCCGCCTGTGCGATTCCGCCCCTGATTCCGCCGGCCGACGACTTGGTGCGCGATGCCGACGCGGCCCTTTACCGCGCCAAACGACAGGGCCGGAACCGGGTGGAAGCTGCAGGAGTAACCTTGGCTAGCCAGGAAGTGAAACTTTAACTAATCCTCGCAACATTAACTAACAAAACGTTATATCTTTCCAATTTTTACCTTTGGCTTCCTTCGGCCAATCGTGTTTCACGCCCATTGCAACCGCCATCCGATCTACGTCAAGAAATCTGCATAAATCTACTTGCGCGGAGGTATCCCTGGGTTATAATCGTCGTCACCCCCGAGTTCAGGTCCACATGCCAACACTCTCTCCACATTCCTCCGCTTCGCTCTCCGATGCCGTGCAGCAAAGGGTCTGGCCCATGATGACCGGACTGGTTCACGACCTCCGCCAACCACTCAGCGTAATCGATGCCTGCGCGGATTATCTGAATTTGGTGTTGCCCCAGGCGGATTACCGGGCGCGGCAACAATTGGAATTGTTACAACAGCAGGTGGGCGAGGCCAACCGCATCCTGCATCAAGCCCTGGTTGAGTTGCATTATACGGACCTGCATCCCGATGGACCCGCGGAAGATTGCGCCTCCAGCCGCGCCTCGACGAATGCGGCAAGCTCTGGCGTAACATACTGAGGCGCCCGGACGCGGAATTGAGGCTTGGCCGCCCACTCCGCGCCGGCGAAACTCCTCCAGGACGGCTCCACCGCCTCACGGTCCACGACGATGCACGCGTCGGCATGACCGATGACGCGCCGTGTGGATGCCTTGAAATCGTCCCGGGCGAAGTCCAGCACCACCAGGAACAAGTCTGGCGTCAGAAACTCGACCAGGCTGTTGGACTCGACGATCAGGTTCTGGCTGGCGGCGTATACCTCTCGCACGGTAGGCACCGCGTTAGCCAACTGGCCCGTCGCGGTGCGCACCCAGTAGGAGCGGCGCGCGCCGGCGGCCAGGAACCGTCCCGTGTCGGAACCGCCGGGGCGGCGTTCCTGGGCGATGGCAAAGGGATGGTCGGTGGCCAGACAACAGTCGCATTCGACGCCGGAAGCGGAACAGATGCCATGCCCAAATTGGGTGATCTTCATGGCAGTCCATTCCCAATGGGGCAAGCTCTGGATCAGACCCGCCACCACCGACGTCTTTCCGATATTTCGCGTATGCCCGCCCACCACGATTAGCATGGCCGATTAGGGTTGCGATTTCATTTGTCCCGGCCGGGCATCGACGATTCCAGGTGCGTCAGGCGGCGCTTCAAATCCACGAACTGCCGCCGCATCTCGGGGAGCCGCGCCAGATTGGCGAGCTGTTCGAGATGCTCCTTCAAGGGACGCGCGGGCGTTCCCCAGACAATCTGCCCGGAGCGGACAATTTTGGAAGTCAGGATGCCGCAGCCGGATCCCAAAACCGCCCGCGATTCGATGCGGGCTTTGTCGCCGATGCCGACCTGTCCGCCGATCACCGCATAATCCTCCACTACGACGCCGCCTGAAAACCCGGTCTGGGCGGCCACCACGACGTGCCGGCCTATCCGGCAATTATGCCCCACATGCACCATATTGTCGAGTTTGGTGCCTTCGCCGATCACCGTGACGCCCAGCGCCGCCCGGTCCACGCAGGAATTCGCTCCAATCTCCACAAAGTCGCCGATCTCCACGCGGCCCACCTGCGGAAATTTGTGGTAACGGTCGTTCTCGAAGACATAGCCGAAGCCGTCCGCGCCGATGACGCAGCCGGAGTGCAGGATGACGCCGCGTCCCAGGTCCACATTGTCGTAAATGGTGACGTTGGCGTGCAGCACGCAGCCCTCGCCCAGCACCACCCGCTTTCCGATCGCGCAGCCGGGCCCGATGCTGCTCGCCACTCCAATGCGCGTGCTGTTCCCGATACTGGCGTGCGGCCCGACGGCCGCCAGCGCGCCGATCTCCACATCCTTGCCGATCACGGCCGTAGGATGGATGCCCGGCTTGATTTCCACCGTCGGATAAAATCGGTTCATGGCGCGCGCGAACGCCGTCCGGGGCTCAAGTGTGCGAATCACCGTACGGCGGCTGGGGCTGGGATATTCGGGGGGTACGATCAGGCAGCCGGCCGCGCTGGCATCCGACTGGGCCATCGCCTTGCGTCCGCCGAGGAAGGACAGTTCGCTGCCGCCCGCCGTCTCAAGCGGGGCGACGCCCGTCAGGTCCTTCTCGCCGTCACCTTCGAAGGTGGCGCCTAACCACTCCGCCAGTTCACGTACGCGCATGTCTTATGATACAAGCTGTGATCGCGTCTACCGCTCGAATTCATCCGGACGCCAGGATCGGCCCGGACGTAAAGATAGGGGATTTCTGCATCGTGGAACCCGACGTGGAAATTGGCGCCGGCTGTGAGCTGGAACCCTACGTCTATATCAAACGCTGGACTACCCTGGGCGAGCGCAACCGGATCTCCGCCGGAACCGTACTGGGAACAGACCCTCTGGATAAAGCCTTTAGCGGCGCGCGCAGTTATTTACGAATCGGCAACGGCAACCAGATCCGCGAGCACTACACCATCTCGCGCGGCACGCAACCGGAATCCGTCACCGAAATCGGCGACGAGAACTACATCATGACGTCTGGCCACATCGCGCATAATTGCAAGATCGGCAGCCGCACCGTGATCTGCAGTTGCGCGTTGGTGGCGGGCTACGTAGAAGTGGAAGATCAGGCGTTCATATCCGGGGGAGTGGTGGTGCACCAATACTCCAAGATTGGCAGGCTGGCGATGATTGGGGGCAACACCCGCGTGAACAGCGACGTTCCGCCGTTTTTCCTGTACTCGGGCTTCAACGTGGCGGCTATGGGCCTGAATCTGGTGGGTTTAAAGCGTGCCGGCTACAAACACGCCGATATCGTCGTGCTGAAAAGGGCTTACCACCTGCTGTATCGCGAGGGCCTGAAACTGGAGGAGGCGCTGGCACGCATAGATATTGAGATCCCGACCCCGGAAACGCGCCACCTGGTTGAGTTTGTGCGGCGCAGCGAGCGTGGGATCTGCCGCGAGTAGGCGCACCGCCGATTGAGTCACTTTGATTTCCGCCATGACATTCGAAAAACTAAAGCAATTCCTGCAGGAAATTCCCTTCAACGCGCACGTCGGGTTGCGGTTGGTGCGGATGCACAAGGACGGGGTCACCATCGAGTGCGCCATGCGGCGTGAGTTGATGAACGGTTCGGGTGTCCTGCATGGCGGCGTGACGGCTACCCTGGCGGACGTGGCCGTGGGGATGGCGCTGGCCCGGCACCTGGGCCGCCCGCGCGCGGCGACCACTGTCGAAATGAAGATCAACTATCTCCGTCCGGTGGCGCACGGAAAGGTCACCGCGCGATGCCACCTGGTTAAGGTTGGCGCGCGGCTTTGTTGCGGGCGTGTGGAAATCTTCGATGCGGAGAAGCGCCCGGTGGCGGCGGCATTGATCACGTACATGATCCTCGATGTGTAAGTAGCAGTTAATCGAGGGGTTCTGCACAATTCGAGCGACTCGACGCGCACAAACTTCCCTCTTTTTGGGGGCTTGGTTGCGGAAAATCTGGTATCATGGAATCGAATTTGATTTGCCCGCAAAACCTGGCCGAGAGTTGCGCCTAGTCTGCTCGCTTTCAAATACGAGGAGATCACGTGAAGAAGATTTTCGTAGGCAAGCGTCAGCCTGATGACGGACCGCGATACCGGCCGGTCGCGCGGATTCGCTTTCGTGGAGATGACTGACTCAGCCGAAGCGGAGCGCGCTATTGCGGCCCTGAACGGGTTTAATTTCGGTGGCCGCGCGCTGAACGTCAATGAAGCTCGCCCCAAGGTCGAGGGCGGCGGACATGGCGGTGGCGGCGGCAGTTTCCGCGGTGGACGCGGCGGCGGTGGCGGCGCTGGGCCGCGGCAGCGCCGTGAGCCCCGCTGGTGATGCGCGCCGCAGCCGCAACGGCTGCCATTAACTTAGTCCACGAGAAGAGCGAAAGAGGAACTTTATGGCCATGAGATCGCGTACAACGTTTAAGAAACGCCAGAAAGAACTCGCCCGCCAGGAAAAGCAGCGCGACAAAGCTGCCCGGCGGGTCCAACGCAAGCTGGAGAAGGGTTCTCCGGAAGCGGGAGACGCTTTGTCGGACGAGGGATTAGACCTGGAAGACGACCTGCCGGAAGACGGCGACGACGTTCTCGAGCCAGTTTCGCCGGCCGCCGGAAACGAGCCCCATTCGGGAGCCTAGGAAGAAAACAGAAGACAGGAACCGGAAGACAGAAACGGAGCCCACAGTTGCGTTTCCGGTTTCTGTCTTCATCCTGAACGAGCCAAACGCCGCCTACTGAGCCAACGCTTTTTCGATGGCTTCAGTGACCTTCGGATCATCCGGTTTTACGGCCGATTCAAAGCGCGCAACGATAGCCCCATCTTTGCCGATCAGGAATTTTGTAAAGTTCCACTTGATGTCCCCGCCCGTGGCTTTCGTAAGGTATTCGTAGAGCGGGGCGATGTCCGAACCTTTCACCGAAATCTTCGCATACATGGGAAACGTCACGCTGTACTTGCGCGTGCAGAACGTCTTGATCTCTTCATTCGTGCCCGGTTCCTGCGCCCCGAAATTGTTGGCCGGGAAACCCGCGATAACCAAGCCCTGATCCTTGTACTTCTCGTAAACCGCTTCCAATTCCTTATATTGCGGCGTAAAGCCGCACTTGCTCGCCACGTTGACCAGCAGCAGCACCTTTCCCTTATAGGCGGACAGCGGCGCGGGTGCGCCGTCGATAGAGTTCAACGTGAATTCGTAAACATTGGCGGCGCCGAATAGGGTAGCCGCGAAAACAAGCAATGACGCAGACAGCAGCATTTTAACCATGGAACCAGTATACGAATTCTAGTTGGGCGCGAGTTGACTGGTGTGGTCATGGATGATCTTCCATCCGTCCGCGGCTTTCCGTAGGATTAGAGTATATCTGCCGGAGGCGTTTCCGCCGCCCGCGGCGCTGCGTTCCAGATGAAACTCACCCGTGACCAGCGCGAAATCAGCCGTCAACATGCGCACGCCGACGTCGGAAAAGGAAAGCGTCCCCATGGCCTCACGCGTCGGATAGGCTTTGCGATACCGCCCCAGAATGGCTTGCACGCCTCCCTTCACTACGTCGCGGCCGACAAACGTGGTCTCCGGCGAATCGTCATAGTAGGATGCGAATGCCGGCAAGTCGCCGCGGTTCCAGGCCTCTTCGGAGTGCGTCAGGACGGCGCGGATGTCCTCGCTTTGCGCCGGCAGCAGGGGGACGAAACAAAGGAGCGTACATAGGCGAAGCATCACTCCAGCATAAGCCCATACACCTTCTGGAGTTCGGACCGTGGCGCACCGTTGAAAACCCAATTGGGGGGCGGGCAATCATGCCCGCAGCCGCCTTTCAGACTGCCAAGCCGGCTGGAAAGCCGGCTGCGGCCAGGATTGGCCGCCCTCCAAATTGAGTTTTCATCACATTTGGTGGCCCGCAGGGCCGGTTTCATGGTGAGCGCGATGCTATGATCCCCTCTTATGGTCAAAATGCGTTTTCCCGCAATACTTTGCCTCGCCGGACTGGGTTGCCTGATTGCCACTTCCCAATCGGGACCGCGTAAATTCTCTTCCTTCGATCCCCAGGCGAACGCCCTGCTCGCCAAAATGACGCTCGACGAAAAGGTCGGGCAGATGACCCAGCCCGACCAGCTATTCCTGAAGTCCGATGAGGACATCGCCAAGTATTACCTGGGATCGGTGCTCAGCGGCGGCGATTCCGATCCCAAGGAAGGCAACAGCCTGGAAGCCTGGACCAACCTGATCGACCGTTATAACAAGCGTGCGCTCGAGACGCGCCTGTCGATTCCCCTACTCTACGGGGTAGACGCCGTACACGGGCACAATAACGTGTTGGGCGCGGTCATGTTCCCCCATAACATCGGGCTGGGCTGCACGCGCAATCCCGCGTTGATCGCGAAGATCGAGCGCATCACGGCGGTGGAAGTGCGCGCCACAGGCATCAACTGGGGCTTCGCGCCCTGCGTCACCGTGCCGCGGGACATTCGCTGGGGACGCACCTACGAAGGATATTCCGACGAGCCGGAAGGCGTCACGGAGTTGGGCGCCGCCGCCGTGCGCGGACTGCAGGGCGACGACCTCGCCGATCCTTTGTCCATCCTGGGCTGCGCGAAGCATTATGTAGGCGATGGCGGCACCACCTACGGCAGCAGCACGATTGGTCCCCATCTTCTGGACCAGGGCGATACGCGCATGGATGAGAAGACGCTGCGCAGGATCCACATGCAGGGCTACATCACCACCATCCGCGCGGGCGTGGGTTCCATCATGCCTTCCTATAGCAGTTGGAACGGGTTGAAGATGTCGGCCAGCAAGAGGCTGCTGACGGAAGTCCTGAAGGACGAACTGGGGTTCGAAGGCTTCCTGATTTCGGACTATGCCGCTATCGAACCGCTGCCCGGCGATTACAAGCACAAGATCGCGATGTCGGTAAACGCCGGCATGGACATGGTCATGGTGCCGGAGCGCTACCAGGAATTCATCGCCAAGCTAAAAGAGTCGGCGCAGGATGGCACGGTGCCGATGACCCGCATCGACGACGCCGTGCGGCGCATTCTGCGCGTGAAGTTCGCCATGGGCCTGATGGATAAGAACCATTCCCAACAGGCGGACCGTTCGCTCTGGAAGCAATTCGGATCGCCGGAGCACCGCGCCGTGGCGCGGGATGCCGTACGGCAGTCGCTCGTGCTGCTGAAGAACGACCACGCGGCTTTGCCGCTGGCAAAGACGGCGAAACGTATCCACGTCGCCGGCAAGAACGCGGACGATATCGGCAATCAATGTGGCGGCTGGACCATCACCTGGCAGGGCAGCAGCGGGACCCCCACGCCCGGCGGTACCACCATCCTGGCGGCCATCAAAAAGGCGGCTTCGCCGGCGACTAAAATCACGTTTGCCGTGGACGGCAAAGGCGCGGAAGGCGCCGACGTGGGAGTGGTCGTAATCGGCGAAAAGCCCTACGCCGAAACCAACGGCGATCGCCGCGACCTGAGCCTGGCGCCCGAAGATGTAGCGGCAGTCGACAACATGAAGGCGGCCGGCATTCCGGTAGTAGTGGTTCTGCTCTCCGGCCGCCCCATGATTCTCGACAAAGTGATCGGCAAAGCGGATGCGTTCGTCGCCGGTTGGCTGCCCGGCACCGAAGGCGACGGCGTAGCGGACGTTCTATTCGGCGACTACAAGCCCACGGGCAAGCTCAGCTTCTCCTGGCCGCGCACCATGGCCCAGGTGACCGTCCATCGCGGCGACGCAGGCTACGATCCGCTGTACCCGTACGGCTACGGCTTAAGTTACTAAGATTCCGCGCTCACTGGCGGCTGATGCTCCTTGCTCCAATCGCGAATGGTGCCGATCTCCGCCGCCGGAATATGCAGGTATTCGAGGAACTCCTGGTGCTCCGCGGGCGCGGCCTTCTCGAACTCCGCGTGCCAGCGATGCATGGCATCCTCGGTCATCCCCGAGGCTTTCATAATTGAGACCCACTTCTCTTTTGTGATCATCTTGTTTCTCCCTATCGAATCGTTTTTTAGCAGTTGCAGAATAGCGCGCTGGTGGGCGCGCCGTGTTTCGATCTCGGCGTCGAGCGCCACCAGCCGCCGTTTCAGGACAGCGGCCGCGTCGCTCTCGCGCCGATCCGGCTGCGTGATGATGGCGCGGATATCCTCCAGAGTCAGCCCCGCATGGCGGTAAGCGCAGATCTGCTGCAAACGCTCCAGATCGCGCTGGCCGTACCGGCGGTAGTTCCCGGCGGTCCGTCCGGGCGGCTTCAGCAGCCCGATGGATTCGTAATACAACAGCGTGCCGCGGCTCAGACCGCAGCGCGCGGCGAGTTTGGAAATCGTCCACGTCATCCAGATCCCAGTGTCAACCCGATAGCTATAGACAGGTCAAGAAGAAAATGGACGGCAGCCTATATACTGGGATGATGACCGATTACGTCAACATCGAAAGACAGCTTTCGGGCGCGCTGGGGCTCACGCGCCGCCCCGTGGCTGTCGCGTTTCTGAATGCGCCGCCGGCCGGCGTAGAAAGATTTGCCGGCGTCATGCCGTCCGGATGCAGCTTCTGGCGGCTGGCGGCGGAGGGCCGTTCGTTCTACACGGTGGCCGCCGACCATTACAACTGCCCGATCGGCAGCTATACGCACAACATCGCCCTGCCGCCGGAGCGCGCGCCGGAGTTGGAGCAGACCCTTTCTTTGATGGCATCGCTCGGTTACGTGAAGATGGAGGAGGTGCCCGGCATTCCACGCCTGCCCGAGCCGCCCGCCGCGGTCGTTTACGCGCCGCTTGGCGACACGCCCGTAGCGCCCGACGTGGTGATCTTCGCGGGCCGTCCCGCGCGCCTGATGCTGCTGGGCGAAGCGGCGCTGCGGGCCGGCGTTTCGGCGAACGCGCCGCTGTTGCCGCGGCCCACGTGCATGGCGTTGCCCGCCGCGCTGGCAGGCGGCGTAGTCACCAGCTCGGCGTGTATCGGTAACCGGGTCTATACCGACTTAGGCGAGGATGAATTGTACGCCGTGGTTCCGGGGCGCGATCTGGCGCGCGTGGTGGAAGCCCTGCAAACTGTGGCCTCGGCGAATGCGCAACTGGCGGAGTATCATCGCGGCAAGCGGCAGACGTTGGCCACCGCGTAGTGATCTGCTCTTCGCGGGACTTGAAAGTCCCGCCGGCACGCTAAAGCGCGCGCCACGAGGCCCACTACAACTTGACTAGCAGAGGGCCAGCCAGGCGGCGACCGCGGCGAACTTCTCGTCCTGGCGCCAGGGCGGCCCGATGGACTTCCCCATGGCGGCCACGTGTTCTTCAATCCGGCTGGCGGGAAGACGCAACCGGGCCGCGGCGCGCGTGAACAACTCGCGCTCCTTCATCTCGATCGGTTGCAGACCGCACTGGCGAATAGCCGCGCGCAGCGCCTCGCGAAAAAGTTCGCCTTCCGCGGTGTGCAGCAGCGGGTGAGCCGCGAGGATGCGTTCGAGCGCCGGCAGCGGCCTCCCCGAGCCTGTCAGCAAACCGCATCCTGTAATGCCGTGGCCGAGCTGCCCTAAGTCTTCGACCATGGCGCGCAAACCGGTCGCAGCCATGGCCGCCGCGCGCGCCGCGGATCGGGCTATGAGTTGTTCCGCTTCGCGGATATCCAGACCCACCGCGGCGTGATACGGCTGCGAGGGACCGGCAGCGGCGGTTTCCCGCATTTCGATACGCCGCCGCATGATCACAGCGGGCGCGTCCGCAAGGCCCGTCACGGCAACCGCCGCCGCCCATCCGGAATGCGCGCGAAAACCGATAGCTGCGGGTGAGGACATGCCGGCCGAAAAAGTCAGTCGAAGTCGATCTGCGCAATGACCAGTTGCGGCAACGCCTGATTCCAGCTATCCGGAATATCGTCGAAGGCCAGCCGGAAGTTCTTGATCTCGCCTGGCGCCAGACCGCCCATCTTCTGCCCCACGATGGGCACGCGCTTGCGCAGCACCAGTTGGCCGTACGGATCGTAGAAGACGCAGTTGATCTCGACTTCCCTCAAGTTGCGCCCGCCGTTGTTGCCGATCTTGCCCGTGATCTCGACCACCGCCTGCTTCATGTAGCTTTCGTGCTTCTGCATATCGACATCCGCCAATTGCAGGTTGCGCACGTAAGCCTTCGCTTCGGCCGTAAGCGGCGCGGGGGGCGGCGCCGGACGATGCGATGCCCGGTCGAGGTAAAGAAAGAAGCCCGCGCCCAGAATCACGACGAGCGCCACCACCAGCACCGCGACCGGTATGCCCTTTTGCTCCGTTGCTATTTTGTTGGCCACCGAGACGATATTACCACCTCAACCCTCGCCCCTACTTTCCGCCTACGGTCATCTCCCGCACCATCAATGTGGGCGCCGCCATCGACCCGCGGAATTCCAAGTCCGAGCCGATCGCCTCCAGGTCCATCAGCATGCGCGGCAGCGTGCCCGCAATCGTGACCTCGGAGACCGGAAACGCCAGTTCCCCGCCCCGGATCCATAGCCCGACCGCGCCTCTCGAATAATCGCCGGTCACAATGTTGACTCCGAACCCGATCAGCTCGGTCACATAGAAACCATCGCGAATGCCCGCGATGATTTGCTCGGGCGGCGCCGCGCCGCGCTCGATATAAAGGTTGCCATTGCCCACTCCGGCGTTTCCCGCCAGCCCGCGCGAAGCATTGCCGGTGGTGCGTAGGCCCAGCTTGCGTGCGGTGTACGTGTTCAGCAGGTAGCTCTTCAGCACTCCTTTCTCGATCACCACGGTCCGCCGAGTGGGCACACCTTCGTCATCGAACGGCGAGGTGCCGAACAGCCCGGGGATGGTGCCGTCGTCGATCACGGTCAGGCTCTCCGAGGCCACCCGCTCTCCCAGCTTGCCCGCCAGAAACGATTCATTGCGGTAAATCGCTCCGCCATGCACGGCGTCGAAAATGTTATCGAGCAGCGAACGCGCCGTGCGCGGCTCGAAAACGACCGGCACTTTCTGCGTCTCTACCTTGCGCGCACCCAGCCGGCGCACGGTGCGCGCCGCCGCAATGCGGCCCACGTCTTCGGGTTTCTCCAGTCCGGCAAAGCCGCGCGAGGCCGTGTACCAATAGTCGCGTTCCATCGACTCGCCCTCGCGCGCCACCGGTACTGTGGAGAGCGAACAGTAGCTGGACCGGTACTCTCCGGCGAACCCCCGCGAATTGGCGAATACGTGCCGGCCCACGTGCGTCTCGAAGGACGCGCCGTCGGAGTTGGTGATGCGCGGGTCCGCACGCAACGCGGCGTCTTCGGCGCGCCGCGCCATGTCGATTTTCAGCTCGGTCGGAAGTCCCTCCACATCGCCGCAGAACATACCCAAATCGCCGGAAATCGATCCCAACTCGCCGCTATCCGGAAGACCGGCGTGCGGATCTTCGGTGGTAATATCGGCCAATTCGATCGCCGACCGAACCATGCGCCGCACGCCATCGCCTGAAAGATCGGAAGTGTACGCCGACCCCGTGTGGCGTCCCCGCAGGATGCGCAATCCCGCCGCGCGCGACCCGGCTTCCTTCAGCGTCTCCACTTCCCGCAGCCGCACATTGGCGGAGAACTCGTCGCCTTCGCTGACGGTGCATTCGGCATCGGTGGCGCCGGCCGCCAGCGCCTGCCGGACGATCTCCACGGCCAGCCCGCTGTAATCGTTCCCGGTCACGCCGTGCCCCCGACGGTCATGCGATCGATCCTGATCGTCGGAATCCCCACGCCGACCGGCACGCTCTGCCCCTCTTTGCCGCACATGCCGATGCCTTCATCCAGCTTCAGATCGTTGCCCACCATGCTGACGTACTTCAAGGCTTCCGGACCGTTGCCGATCAGCGTGGCATTGCGCACCGGACGCGTCACGCGGCCATCTTCTATGAGATAGCTCTCCGCGGCCGAAAAAACGAAGTTGCCGCTGGTAATATCCACCTGGCCGCCGCCGAAATCGGGACAATATAGACCCTTCGGGACGGAACGGATAATCTCCGCCGGATCGCTTTCGCCCGCCAGCATGAAGGTATTGGTCATGCGGGGCATGGGGATGTGCGCGTAGCTCTCGCGGCGGCCGCTGCCGGTTTCCGCGGCGCCGGTCAGGCGGCTGGAAAGCTTGTCCTGCAGGTAGCCGCGCAGAATCCCGTTCTCGATCAGCACATTGCGTCCCGTGGGATGCCCTTCGTCATCTACATTCAACGAGCCGCGCCGGTTGGCGATGGTGCCGTCGTCGATGACGGTGCATAAGCGGCTGGCCACCTGCTGGCCGACCCGTCCGCTGAACGCCGAGACCCCTTTGCGATTGAAATCCGCTTCCAACCCGTGCCCCACGGCTTCATGCAGCAGGATGCCGGGCCATCCCGGACCGAGCACCACGGTCATCTCGCCGGCCGGCGCGTCCACCGCATCCAGCATCACGATGGCTTCGCGCGCGGCCTGCGCGGCGAAATGCTCAGGTGTCTTGTCGTTCAGGAAAAAGCTCAGCTCCACGCGCCCGCCGCCGCCCGCATGCCCACGCTGCGGCGTGCCGCCGTTCAAGCGCGCCAGGGCCGCCACGTTCAAGCGCGCCAGCGGCTGCCGGTCCCAGGAAAGCACGCCGTCGCTGGTGGCCACCAGCACCTGGCGCAAACTGTCGAAGTAGGTGGCCTGCGCCTGGAAGACGCGCGCATCGTAGGCACGGGCCGCGCGATCGGCGCGCTTCACCAGTTCCACACGTTCGGCGAAGGCTGTTTCGGTGGGCGCGGTCAGCACGGGATAGAGGTTGCGCCGCCCCGACTCATGCAGCGATACTTTCTCAACCGTGGCCGGCCCCGCCGCGATGCAGGCGGCGACCCGCGCGGCTTTGCGAATTTTTTCCGGACTGAGGTCGTCGCTATACGCATACCCGGTGCGCTCGCCCGCGATCACGCGCACGCCGACCCCCAGTGACACCCCCTGGGACGCACTCTTCACAATGGATTCGTCGATGCTGATGGAACTGCTCGACAGGTATTCAAAGTACAAATCGGCATAGGCGCCCCCCTGCGCAAGCGCTTCTGCCAGGTAATTCTCCAGATCCCGCGTGGTGATGCCAAAAC
This sequence comes from Bryobacteraceae bacterium, assembly GCA_050011755.1. GTDB lineage: Bacteria > Acidobacteriota > Terriglobia > Bryobacterales > Bryobacteraceae > Bog-159. The sequence goes on from JBEKIM010000181.1 coordinate 16,393, forward strand.
GCTGCGGGAAAAAGGACTCGGAAAACAGCATATAGAGTTAGGCTAACATGCCTGTTTCACGCGAAGACGCTAACCGATCTGCCAACAACGCCAGGAAGATAGCATCCCCTGCTACAATCTGCTGGATGTTCCGCAAGGTCCTGATTGCCAATCGCGGCGAGATCGCGGTGCGCGTGATCCGCACGCTGCGCGAGATGGATATCGCGTCGGTGGCCGTTTTCTCCGACGCCGATCGCACGTCGTTACACGTGCGCATGGCCGATGAGGCCGAATGGGTGGGTCCCTCGCCATCGGCGGAAAGCTATCTGCGCGCCGACCGCATTCTGGACGCCGCGCGGAAACATGGCGCCGAGGCCATCCACCCCGGCTACGGGTTTCTGAGCGAGAATGCGGATTTCGCCGCCGCTTGCGAATCCTCGGGCATCGTCTTCATTGGCCCGTCGGCCGAGTCCATCCGGCACATGGGCTCGAAGACTGCTGCACGCCGGATGGCCATCGCCGCGGGCGCGCCGGTGGTTCCCGGGGCGCATGAAACGCTCAGCGGTCCGGCAGAGGCTCGCATATTCGCCGCACAGTTCGGCTACCCGCTCCTGCTGAAAGCGGTCGCCGGTGGCGGCGGCAAGGGCATGCGGCGCGTGGATTCGGACGCCGGGATGGACGCCGCGTTTCGGGACGCCGCGAGCGAAGCCGAGCGCTCCTTCAAGAACCCCGAGCTCTATGTCGAAAAGCTGATCGAGCGGCCGCGCCACATTGAAATTCAATTGATGGGCGACCGCTACGGACACATGGTGCACTTCGGCGAGCGCGAATGTTCCATCCAGCGGCGGCATCAGAAGGTGATGGAGGAGTGCCCGTCGCCGCTCGTCGCCGCGCGTCCCGGCATGCGCGAAGCCATGGGCGAGGCTGCCATCCGTGTGGCGCGCAGCGCGGGCTATTACAACGCCGGCACCGTGGAGTTTCTGGTGGATGCCCGCGGCGACTTCTACTTTCTGGAGATGAACACGCGTTTGCAGGTGGAACATCCCATCACGGAACTCGTCACCGGGCATGACCTGGTGCGTTTGCAGCTCGAAGTGGCCGCGGGCGAAAAGCTGCGCCTGCGGCAAGAGGATATTTCCTGGCGCGGCTCCGCCATCGAGTGCCGCGTTTACGCCGAAGATCCATACAACAACTTCTTTCCATCGCCCGGCAAACTCACGCGGCTGACTCGTCCGCTCGGGCCCGGAATCCGGCTGGATGGCTGCGTATACGAAGGCTGGACCGTGCCTATCGACTACGATCCGCTGCTGGCCAAGCTGGCCGTGTGGAACGGCACGCGCGAGACCGCCATTTCCCGCATGCTGCGCGCGCTCCGTGAGTACGACGTGGCCGGAATCCACACCAACATCACATTTTTTCGCCAGATTCTCGAAGACGAGGAGTTCCGCGCAGGCCGCTTGCACACCGGATTCGTGGATGAATTTCTGGCGCGCCGCGGGCCTTTCGTGCCGCACTTCGATCTGGAATCCGTCGCGGCGCTGGTGGCCGCCTATCACTCCGCGAAGGGCGGCGTACGGGCGGAGACGCCGCCGCCGCCGCGCAGCCGATGGCTCGATATCGGACGCCGCGAGGTGCTGCGATGAAAGTTTCGGTGGCCATCGCCGGGCGGCCTCGCGAAATCGATCTCGATGCAATCGGCGGCGGGACCAGTACCCAAATAGCCGCCGTGGAGCCGGGCGTCTATTCCGTCCTACAGAATGGCCACAGCTACGAAGCGCGCATCGAGGAGTCCGGCGGCCGTGTCATCGTATTCATCGATGGACACCGGTTCGAGGTTGAAATCCGCGACCCGCGCCGCTGGTCGCGGCAGGCAGGCAAGCCGGGCGTCGAAGGCCGCCTGAACGTGGCCGCGCCCATGCCCGGCAAGATCGTGCGTCTGCTGGTAGAGGCGGGAGACACGGTGACCGCCGGCCAGGGCTTGCTGGTGATGGAAGCTATGAAGATGCAGAATGAAATGAAAGCGCCGAAAGCCGGACAGGTTGTCTCACTGACCGCGCGAGTGGGCGCGACGGTGGCGGCGGGCGAAGTGCTCGCGGCGATCGAGTGAGCGCACCGATTCAGTGAGGCATTGCGGGCGACCCTGCCTCCAAGCCAATCACCCACGATGTTAGATTGAAAAGAGATATGCGAGCTTGCTGCTTTCACCTCTTGTGGCTGGCGTTGGCCCTCCCGGCCTCCCTGGGCGCGCAGGACAAAGGGATCGAAACCGATTGGGACATCCGGCCCGTGTTGAAGGAGATCGCCGCGCACGCGCAGCGCCTCGATCCGATTCTCGAACAGATCGACGCCAGGGAGATGACCAAGAACGGCATGCCCGACACCTACGTCACCCAACTCAGCGAGAGCAAGGTGCAGGCCAAGGCGCTGGCCACGGAAGCGTTGGCCTTGTCCAATTCGCCCGAGAAGCTTTCGGCCGACCTGGCCACCTTCTTCCGCATGCAGTCGCTCGAGAAGACCCTGCTTTCGATCGAGGAGGGGATCCGGAAGTATTGGAATCCCGCGGTGGCGGATCTTTTAAACAGCCAGATGGCCGAGAATGGCGCGAATCGCGAGCGATTCCAGCGTTATATCCTGGACCTGGCCGCGACCCACGAACAGGAATGCGCCGTGATGGATCGCGAAGCGCAGCGCTGCCGCGGCATCCTGGCCAAGCAGCCAAATGCCGGTTCCAAGACGGAGAAAAAGTAGATGCCGTTCAATTGCACGATCTGCGGAGAGGAATCCACGCGCATCTGCGTGTGGTGTACCAAAGACACCTGCGCGAACCACCTTTGCCGGAAATGCGGCCGGTGCAGCGACTGTTGCGAGTGTGAAGTGCCGCTCGACGAACCCATGCACACCGCCCCGGCGGTGCACGAGCCGCCGGAGCCGGAAAGCCTCCCGCCTGTGGAGGAGCCGGCCCCGATGCCGGGCGAACCCGAGCCGCCCATGGAAGAGCCCACGCCCATGCCCGGGGAGCCCTCCCCGCCTGTTGAGGAGCCGCAGCCTGTCGAAAGCGCGCCCCCGGAGCCCGCATTGCCGGCATAAACATGCGTACCCCGGCCTGCTTCCTCCTCGCCCTTGTCTTTGGGCCGGTTTCGCTGGCCGCTTCCGGCGAGGCCACTTACAACATCAGAGATTACGGCGCCACCGGACGTAGGCCGGACGACGCGCGTCCCGCGATCCAACAGGCCATTGATGCGGCGGGCGCCGCCGGAGGCGGTACGGTATATATGCCTCCCGGCGCGTACACGTCCGGCACACTGCATCTGCACAGCCACGTCCGCGTGCTCATCGATTCCGGCGCGACCGTTTACGCCTCGCTCGACGGCAAAGCCTTCGACAAAGCCGCGCTGTTCTATGGCGAAGGCGTGGACAACATCACCATTGAGGGCCGCGGCACCGTAGACGGCCAGGCCACTTACATGTGGCGGGCCAACGGCCACTTCGACGACGCCCTGATCCGCGAGAACATGCTGCTGGCCAAGGCCTTGGGCAAGCCGTTGATGCGTTCGTTTCCATCCGGCTTCCCCACCGGGCAGATGTATCCGCACCTGATCCTGCTGTTGTGCTGTAGAGACGTCCGCATCGCCGGGCTGTCGTTCGTGCGGTCGCGAAGCTGGACGATCAATCCTTA
>JBEKIM010000182.1:0-12756 GCA_050011755.1 Bryobacteraceae bacterium
GTGTACTCGGCGATCTTCTGGGCCTTCTGCCCCGTCAACATCTCATAGAGGATCAGGCCCAGCGCATAGACATCCACCGCCGGCGTCACGGCCTCGCCGCGCACCTGTTCGGGCGACGCGTAGTCCGGCGTCATCACCTCCAGACCGGTCTGGGTGACTTTTTCGTCTTCGGCGCTCGCATCCAGCAGCTTGGCGATCCCGAAGTCCAGCAATTTCGGCGTGCCATCCCCCGTCATCAGGATGTTTGCCGGCTTCAAGTCGCGGTGCACCACCAGGCTCTTGTGCGCGAATTCGACCGCCTCGCAGACCGGCAGGAACAAGCGCAGCCTTTCCGGAATGTCGAGCGTGCGCTGTTCGCACCAGGCGGTGATGGATTCGCCTTCGATGAACTCCATCACCAGGTAAGGCACGCCTTCGGGCGTGGACCCGCCATCGAGGAGACGCGCGATATTGGGATGCGTGAGCCGCGCCAGGATTTGCCGTTCCTGCCTGAAGCGCCGCAGCGTGTTGGGAGACGCGGCCGCGGCGCGCACCAGTTTGATGGCTACCTGCTGATGGAATTCGGCGTCGTCCCGCGCGGCCCGGTAGACCGCGCCCATGCCGCCGTGACCCACAATAGCTTCGACCTTGTAGGGGCCCAGACGCGCGCCAATCAGCCGGTGGTCGGGATCCTTATCGAGTGTTACGGCGCCTGCCAATGCGGCGATGGCCGCGCTGGCGGTGGGCAGCCCGTATCCGGAATGCAGCAGCAGCGACGCCACTTCCCGGCGCACCTCCACATCGGGGCATTCCATTTCGAGGAAGGCAGGACGCTCCGCCGGCGGCAACTCGGCCGCGCGCTCGAAGAGCCGTTCAACCAGGCTCCATTGTTCCCGGTTCAGCTTTGTCATAGGGCGCCGGCCGCGGAGTTACCCCGGGAAGCGCGTAGCTTATTGATCGCCTCTGGAGCACTTGGCATGAGAACGGTGAATTCACAGGGCCGCACGGCACTGAGCCTCACCAATGATATAACGAAGCGGGCCCTCAATGACCCGCAACGTGGCCCAACAGCGACAACCAAAATGGCACGAGCAGAGATTGCACAAATGTCCAGAGATAGAAAGCCGGCATTGCGGCGACAGCCAACCGTAGAAAGAACTTGACCATCGACCAGAGCGATGGATCTTCAGCATCGATTTTCAGGGTCATGAGCATCTCCAGACGATTCTTGCACAACCCGTCCATTCGGGGCGCACGCTCAGCGTGCGCCCCCGCGGATGCGGGTGGAACAGCGGCGCGCGAGACCCCTGCGGGGCCTCGTCGAAAACTCACCGTGGGGCGGGCAAGATTGGCAGGCAAGATTGGCCGCCCACTACTCTTGGTTTTCATCATCTTTGCGGCTCCGAAAAAAGACTTGGCTGCTAACGGAGTACCGGGCAGATAATGAACCGCCGCCTACCGGGAGGACGATAGACATTCCCGGAACGCCAGAAGCGCGGCGGGATGACACAGCTCCCCCGCCAAGCGACGGTGCACCGTCCAACAATATCGCCCCTGCTGGTAGCGAAGTCAAGCCCCCGGCCACCAGCCAGACCCCGCTTCCTACTGAAAAGCTCACCGCACAGTTAGCCAGCGGCGGACCGGCGCGGCCGGCCAACCGCTAACTTATTGAGCGGCAATGGGGTCTCAGATGAGCCTGCAGCGGCGAACTTTAGTTCGCCGTACGCGGGACTTAAAAGTCCCGCCGCCACGCTGAAGCGTGCGCCACCCGGCAGTGTCTCCAGACCCATCCCTCGCGGTCAACCGAGTGCGGCGATCCCCATCGCGCGGGACTCCTATGTTTCAATAATACAAGGAGAGGAAAAAATCCGATCTCATGGGGTCTTCCCGGCAACACGCATCTCCGTCGGCTCCGGACCGCGCCGCCGTCCCGGAGCCCAGCCTGGCCGAACGCGGCCGTACGCTGGTCCACCTCGGCCGCATTGGGACGCTCTGTACGCATTCGCGCAGATATCCCGGATTCCCTTTCGGCTCGGTGATGCCTTATAGCGCCGATCCGCAGGGCCAACCGATCTTCCTGATCAGCAGCATGGCCATGCATACCCAGAATCTGAAGGCGGATGCGCGCGCCAGCCTGCTCATCACACAGGATGACGTCGCAGATCCGCTGGGCGCGGCACGCATCACGCTGGTGGGAGAAGCGCTTCCGGTGCCCGATGGGGAGACCGCCGCAGTGCGCGAACTGTACCTTAGCCGCTACGAGAATTCCCGCTATTGGGTGGATTTCGACGATTTTAGTTTCTACCGGCTGCAGCCGTCGGGCGTCTATTTTATTGGCGGCTTCGGGGTGATGGGTTGGGTTCCTTCGGAGGAATACGCGGCCGGCCAGCCCGACCCGCTGGCGGATGCGGCGGCGGGGATTCTGTCGCACATGAACCAGGACCACGCCGAAGCCCTGGTGCTGCTGGCGCGCGCGGCAGGGGAAGAGGGCGTGGAAACCGCCAGCATGACGGCCGTAGACAGGCTGGGATTCCAGCTTCGTTTGCGCAGCGGAGACCGGGTGCACGGCGCCCGGATCGCTTTTCCGGGGGAAGTGCGCAACAGCGGGGAAGTCCGCGCGGCGCTCGTCGCGATGGTGCGGGCCGCCCGGAACGAAAGATAACGGATTTTGTCACCGTATTTTCGCGGAACCGAATCCGCTTGCAAACGCTCTGATATAATTTTAAGATAACGATGTGGATAACTCCGAATTGGAGGCAGTTCAAGGATGATCTATTCTCGGTCCGCCGAATACGCAATTAGGGCTTTCGTGCACTTGGCACAGGTGCCGGATGGAAAATACGCGATGGTCAAGAACATCGCGGAGCAGGAGGACATTCCGGCGCACTTTCTGGCGAAAATTCTGCAGCAGCTCGCCCGCAAGGGACTGTTGCGTTCGAGCAAAGGTCCCACCGGCGGTTTCGCGTTGCGGGTGCCCCCCGAAGACGTGAAGCTTTGGGACATCGTAGAAGCGCTGGACGGGATGTCGCAATATACCGCTTGTGCCAGCGGCTTGTCGGAATGCTCCGACGAGATGCCTTGCTCCATGCACGATAGCTGGGTGGCGCTGCGCACGCGTATCATAGACTATTTGGAGCGGAATACGATCGCCGACCTGGTGAAGGCTCTGGATCAAAAGCGCAAGTCGCTTGCCAAACAGCGCAAACCCAAGCGCATCGTTGCGGCCCGCAGATAATCTACTGCATCAAATTATGAGGGGGTGCCCAATGGGCCAATCTGTCCTGGTTCCCATGGTTGTCGAACAGACTTCGCGTGGGGAACGCGCATACGATATCTATTCCCGTTTATTGAAAGAGAACATCATATTCCTGGGTACGCCGATCGACGATAACGTCGCCAACCTGGTGATCGCCCAGCTCCTGTTTCTGGAGGCCGAGGATCCGGAGAAAGACGTCTCCATCTACATCAACTCGCCGGGCGGCTCTATTACGGCGGGATTGGCCATTCTGGACACCATGGACTTCATCCGGCCAGACATCGTCACGATTTGCGTGGGACAGGCTGCGTCCATGGCGGCGGTCCTGCTCGCCAAAGGCACCAAAGGGAAACGCTTCAGCCTCCCGAATTCCCGCATCATGATCCATCAGCCCTCCATGCAGGGTCTGGCGGGCCAGGCGGCGGATATCGACATCTACGCGAAGGAAATCCTGCGCATGCGCGAGACCTTGAACTCGCTGCTGGCGGATGCCACCAGCCAGCCGGTGGACCGCATCGCGCGCGTTGTGGATCGCGATTACATTATGAGCCCCGAGCAGGCCGTGGAATATGGCATGATCGACCGGGTGATTGCCAGCCGCGATCTGGCGCCGCTGGCAGTGAACAAGTAGACAGGGCAGCACCGGCCGCTCGCTCGACCGTCCCCCTAAAGTCACGCGATTCTTCCGCCGATATACCAGTTGTATGAACGTCACCGGTGCAGAGTGGCGCGACCTGGATCCCCACGAGAGCAACTACTCGTCGAAGCATCCATCGCGCCGCCCGCCAAAGCCGGAAGATCCCGAAGACGATACGGTCGAGATCCATGGCGAGGCGGATGAAGAGCCCGCCGACGGGCTCGATCAATTCGACTAATCCCGTCGTCACTCATCGACCCACTTTTTTTTCGCCTTCCCTTTCAAGGGTTTGGGTGAAAGGCCAAGCGATCTCCGCAACTCCGCATGTGATTCTTAAGTCAAGAAAGGGCGCTGCGCTTTTGGCAGCGTACCTTACGAGGAGCGCCTCTACCTGCGTTCCTCCTGTCCTCAGCCTGGCCTGCGGGAGGCCCGGCTGATGATGATCGCGCACCCGGAACCCTTGAGAAAGGTTTGCCTGGCAATCACGGCGGTTGCCCGGACGGCGGCGGAGGCTGTTTGGGCAGCCTCCCATGCGACTCCGATCATCGCGCCCGGCCTCCCGTTTGCCTTACGGGAGGCGGGGCGGCGACGGTTCCTTGCCAGTCCCATGGAGGGCGGCCAATCTTGGCCGCAGCCGCCTTTTAGGCGGCCTGAGCCGGCCGACCCACCACCCGATTCTCAAACACTGATGCAGGCTTTGGCAAGTATGCCGCCGTCGCACACCAGGTGCGAGCCGGTCACATAAGACGACTCGTCGGACAACAGCCACACCACGGCGCGCGCAGGCTCATCCGGGCTTGCCAGACGCCCCAACGGCACCTCTTCGCAGACACGGCGGCGCATTTCCGGCATGTCGGCCGGGGCCACATTGGCCCACATCAAGCGGGTCTCGGTCGCGCCGGGAACCACCGCATTCACCCGGATGCCATGCCTGGCATAATCCACGGCCATCGAGCGCACCAGCGCCGAAATACCGCCCTTCGATGCGCTATAGGCCCCCGCCGCGCCCGCGGCGAAGCCCACCGTCGCCGCCGGCGACGACGTGCAAACGATGGAGCCAGGTGTGCCGGCCTTCAAAATCTGCCGCAGCGCATACTTGCAGGTCAGATAGATTCCGGTCAAATTGGTATCCAACACCCGCTTCCAGGTCTCGAAGGGCAGCTCATGCAGGAATCCGCCGGTATCCAGGCCCGCATTGGCGAAGGCGCCGTAAAGCGGCCCCATGCCGGCGATCTCCTCAAACGCCCGCGCGACGTGCTCCTCGCGGGAAACGTCGCATTCCAAACCCAGGGCAGCCTCCGCCCCGGCCGCCCGCGCCGCCGCAGCCGCCTCGCGCGCTGCCGGACCGTCGATATCCAGCACCACGACACGATCGCCGCGCGCCGCGCATTGCATCGCCACTGCCCGGCCGATTCCGGCGCCGCCTCCGGTAACCACGATGCTCCTCACCGGATGATTTCCCCGATCGCTTCGGCGATCTGCTGGTTGTGCCGGATATTATGAAGCGGAATGTAAAGCAGCCACTGGTAGGCGTTGAGCATGCCAAAAACCGGAAAGGAGTGCCTGGCTAGTTGGTTCTTCATAGGCGCATTCACCTCCTCGATGAACTTCAGCGTGGTGGCGCGGACTTCCCTATAGCGGGTAAGGGCCTCCTGGCAAGTCCAATTGTGATGCGGCTCCAGGAAGGACGGCGCGGTGGCTTTACGGCCGCGATCCGGCAGCACACGGTCGAGGAACCGGGTTTTGCGGGCGTCCTCCTCCTCCCAGTCCTGATGTGGTGGACCCGCCAAGGCTTCCTGAACCTTGGCGAGCATCACCTTCTCCCCTAATATCAGGTGTTCGGCGGTCTCCTGAACGGACCAGCGGTCCGCCGCGGCCTTGTAGGTCCATTCAAAATCGGTCAGGCCGCGAGTGAGTGCCAGGAACTCGCGTTCGGAATCGCGCAGCAATTGAACCACGCGCCCGCGCTCTTCGCTGGTGATGCCGGGTCCGCAGGGGATCATGGGATGGCTTAAGCCCAGTCTAGCAAACCACTCAGTCCAAAGCGGCCTTGACGCGCTCGCCAGTCCCGGTGGCCTGCGATGGAGGGCTCGGGCGTTTCCTGCCGCGGCTGTTTGGCCGGCCGGGAGGCCTGCCCCGTCCGCGGGGCCGCCCACTGGCGAGCCGTTCCAGACTCAGAATGGCTTGGTCGATGTCGTCGCGCTGCTCTCGGAGCTCGGCGAGAGCTTTAGCTATGTCCATGGTGGCGCATCCCTATTCACCCAAACCCGGGCCGCCGCGGAAAATCCCATCGCTGGGGGGAACCAGTTACGGCCCGGTAATTAAACGATTATATTATGTTTTTCACCCTCCAACGGTGCCTTATCTTACAAGTCTTGGTGAGTTATAGTACTTTCAGCCTAGAAAGCCTGGACGTACCAAAAGCGAATCGTCACTATTGACTCTCAAGGACTAAAAGGTACAGAATGACACAAGCTAAGCTCGCCGATCCGATTTGTTAAACAAAGAAAAGGCGGGTGGCGCTGATCCTTAGGAGAGACATGCGATTTTCGAGTTCATACGACGTTCGACGGATAACCTTGGCCTTGGCGCCGATCCTGGCGCTGGCTCTCGCGGCCATGCCCCTGGCTCAAGCGCAAACTTACACCGTGCTCTACACCTTCACCGGCGGCACCGATGGATCGGCCCCCTTGTCCACGCCGATTCTATACAACGGCACCGTCTACGGCACCGCAGCCGGGGGCGGAAGCCAGGGGAACGGCACTGTTTACGGGTTGGTTTTCAAGAGCCGCAAAGAAATTGTTCTGCACTCTTTCACCGGTGGCCCCACGGACGGAGGCGATCCCATCGGCGGCCTGGTGCAGGATTCCAGCGGCAACTTCTACGGCGTCGCGTACAAGGGCGGCGCGAAAAACGACGGAACACTATTCAAGCTGACTCCCGCCGGTGCGTTCACCCTGCTGCACAGCTTCGGCGGTCCGCCGGCTGAGGGGATCGGCCCCGCCGGAACCCTGGTTTTCGACGCTTTGGGAGACCTTTTTGGCACCACCTACGTGGGCGGTAAGACGACCGGATGGGGAACCGTGTTCGAATATTCGGCCGCGGGAACCTTCAAGACCGGACAAAGCTTCTCACCCGACGGCGCGCTTCCTAAGGCCGGCCTGCTGTACGAGAGCGGCAAGCTGTACGGCACCACCAGCGGAGGCGACGCCCACCAATATGGCGGCACGATATACCAGGTTGGCGTGCAGACCGCTTTATATACCTTTAGCGGGGGCGCGGACGGATCTCAACCTTTGGGCCGCCTGCTCGGCGACGGTGAAGGCAATGTCTACGGCACCACCTCGGCCGGCGGCACCGGCAATTTCGGCTTGGGTTGGGGCGTAGTTTTTAAATACAATCTGGCCAGTGGGCAAGAAACCGTCCTGCATACATTTACAGGACCGGACGGCGGCGTTCCGGCGGCCGGGCTCACCTGGGATTCGCAAGGCAATCTATATGGCACCACCACGCTCGGCGGGGCTTATGGATACGGCAACGTTTTTGAAATCGACCCGGCCGGCAACTTCACCAGCCTGCACGACTTCACCGGTGGCGCCGACGGAGCCACACCCTACGCGGGCGTGCTTGTGGACGCCAAGGGCAACGTGTGGGGCGCCGCTTCCGCCGGAGGCACCGGCCACGGGACACTCTTCCTGATCAGTCCAGCGACCAACTAACCGGGCGGCCCGTGGCGCACGCTTTAGCGGCTCAATAAGTTAGCGGTTGTTTTTCGGAGCCGCAAAGATGATGAATACCAAGAGTAGTGGGGCGGCCAATCTTGGCCCGGGGTCCCGCTGGGGGCGGCTTTCCAGCCGGCTTAGCCGCCTGAAAAGGCGGCTGCGGGCATGATTGCCCGCCCCACGGGGAGTTTTCGACGATGCCCCGCAGGGGGGCGGCCGCTGAAGCGTGCCCTACCAGCGGCCGTCAAAAGGGCGATGCTAACATGGTATTCGGCTCATGTCGTCGCCCGTCATTCCGCCGCCGCTCGAAGCCCTGCGCAACCATCCGTTTTCCTTCTATCCGGCCATCCTGAATATCGAGCACAACCAGTGGCAGTATCGCAAGGCCACCTGGTCCGATGTCTTGATCGTCAATGCTCGCACGGGGCAGGAAATCTGGATTCCACGCCGCTTCCTGGGCGAGATCTCCCGCATTGAAGACCCTGTCGTGATCGTGGGACTTCTGAAGGAACTGGAATATAAAGAGGGTGCGGTGTGGCCGTATGAGCGGCGCGTGATCGAGATGCCCATCGCGGTGGGCGCATCCCTGCGGCCGCCCTCGCCTGCGCCGCGCACCGGTCCCGCGCCGGTCGTCGGCATCCGCCTCGAATCCAATACCGAGTCGCACATCTTCCGCCTGGTAGGCGGCGCCCTCGTGCTGGGCATCGTAGCTACGTACCTGGTCGTGAATTTCTATCGCGACAGCGTGCTGCGTCCGCGCATCGCTTATAATTCCAGGGACCGCGGCTATCTCTCCTTAACGGCTGAGGATGATTACGCGGGCGTCGTGCGAAAACTGGGCCCGCCCGCGCACGACCGATGGCAAGGTCCGGCCGGCGGCCTACGCTACCGCGCGCTCTCGTATCCCGACCGCGCCTGCACCGTCATCCTGATGGGCGCGGATGGCAAGCCCGCCATGTACATCGGCACTCTCGACGCCAACGGAAACACGATCCACTCCGTGCGGCTCGGCAACGGCGCCGCCGCCGGCGAGCTTCTGCGCGCGCTGCCCCGCTTATAGCTTCCCGCGCCTTGTCCGTAAACGCACCGCGGGTAGCCCTCAGCCCGCACCGCCGCGCGCCGCCGCCGCGTCCATTCATTATGACCGGCCACCCCGCGGTGTGGACCGCCCGGATCGCTCTCCTGCTTTCCACGCTGCACGTGGCGGCCGGTCAGAGTTCGCCCGAGGCTTTCCTATATAAAGAACTGCAATCGTTCGAGCCGCAGGCCCGGTTCAAGCCTCAGACGCCTAAGCAGCGCCTGCACGCCTATCTGCTCACCTTGGCCGGACCCGCTACCCTGGTTACCGAAGCCGGCGCGGCCGGATTGAGCCAGATCGTCGATAGCCCATCGCAATGGGGCCAAGGCGCCGCGGGGTACGGCAAGCGGTTTGCAAACGATATGGCGTACAACGGGGTGCGCTATTCGCTGGCCTTTGGGACGTCCATCCTGTTGCAGGAAGACGATCGGTACTTCGCCTCCGAACAACGGGGCGCATGGCACCGTGCGCGTCATGCGCTGGCCAGCGTCTTCACCGCGCACAAAAGCGATGGGCGCACGGTCTTCGCCACCTCCAGCATGATCGGCATCGCCGGAGCCAGCCTCGTCTCGCGCGCATGGTCGCCGGTGAACTGGCAGACCCCCAGCGGCACGGCGCGCAGCATGGGAATCAGCATCGCCGGCACTGCGGGTTTCAACCTGGCGCGGGAATTCTTGCCGGACATCGTGCGGCATCTGCACAAGTAGGGTCGCTCCGGCACGGCGGCTGCTGCGAGTGTGTCGCCTGTCGTCAGATCTGGGTGATTTCACCCATCGCCGATCAGATGCGGTTGTAAGTCCTTCTGTTTCAATAGGCACAGCTTGGCTGCGGAATTGCAACCTGTTGCATCCCAGTTGCAAGAGGAGGAGAATCCATGAATTTCGACCAGGCGCCTATGCTGGTGATTTGGGAAGTGACCCAGGCGTGTGACCTGGCATGCGTGCATTGCCGCGCATCCGCTCAATCCAGCCGCCATCCGCAAGAACTGAATACGAAGCAAGGCTTCGAGTTGCTCGATCAAATCAAGTCTTTCGGCAATCCTTTGATGGTTTTCACGGGCGGCGATCCGCTAAAACGGCCGGATCTCTACGAACTGATTCGCCATAGCGTGAAAATCGGGCTGCGCACCAACGTGACCCCTAGTGCCACCCCGCTGCTCACCGAAGATGCCATCGATCGGTTCAAGGAGTGCGGCGTTTCGCGCATGGCCATCAGCCTGGACGGGCCGGACGCGCAGTCGCACGACGATTTCCGAGGCATTCCCGGCACCTTCGACCGCGCCATGCTGGCTCTCAATCACGCCAAAAAAATTGGCCTGGAAACACAATACCAGACGACTGTGACCCGCCGGAATCTGGCGCGCCTGCCGGAAATGGCCAAAATCGCCGAGGATGTGGGTACCAGGATGTGGAGCCTCTTCTTCCTGATCGTGACGGGACGGGCGCTCGAGAACATGGACCTAACCGCCGACGAATACGAGCAGGTATTCGATTTCATGTACGAATTGTCGAAGACCGCACCGTTCGCCATCAAGACCACGGAGGCCATGCACTACCGCCGCTATGTGGCGCAGCGCATGAAGGCGGAACACCGCTCCATACCGGAGAGCGAAAGGGCCGGCGCGGTGATGTGGCGCACCGCCGGCGTAAGCGACGGCAAGGGATTTGTGTTCGTGTCCCACACCGGCGAAATCTTTCCGAGCGGCTTCCTGCCGATCACGGCCGGCAATGTGCTGCGGGATTCGCTCACCGACGTTTACCGGAATTCAAGCCTGTTCCGTTCCCTGCGGGACGTGAGCCAGCGCGAAGGCAAGTGCGGCGCATGCGAGTATCAGAAGGTATGCGGCGGCTCGCGCTCCCGCGCCTATGCGCTCACCGGCAACTACCTGGCGGAAGACCCGCGGTGTACTTATCAGCCGCACCTGGCCGAGGCCATCGCCTAGCCCGCAGCCCGTGGCGCACGCATTAGCGTGCCGGCGGGACTTTTTAAGTCCCGCTTCAGCCGCTGTTTAGCGGGACCACCGGCGGGAATGGTACAAAACCTTCTCCTCAAAATGGACTAACTGTACTCCCATATTCCCGGATAGGCTGGACTATAGTTCGCGCTTCGGGAGGTCCACTATTTTCTCGGTTCCACCGCAGGTATTCTGGCCGTACTGCGCGGCAATTGTATCCCTTGCCGTCGCCATCGCCGCCTTTTGGAGGCCCGCCGCGCGCGTGCCGGGATTCGATAAGCTGCGCGCCCTGGCGCCCGCGGCCTATGCCATTCCCCTCGTCATCTTCGGGGCCGACCATCTGTCTTCCATCAAGGAAGTCATGAGCATCGTGCCCTCATGGATGCCCGGCAAGATGTTCTGGACCATCTTCGTCGGCGTGGCCCTCATCCTGGCCGGATTCAGCATCCTCCTGGGCATCCAACGCCGGCTTTCCACCACCTTGTTGGGAATCATGTTCTTCCTGTTTGAAGCCCTGATGCATATTCCCAGCCTCATTCGCCTGGCCGCCGCTGGACATCTCTTCTCCACACCAGGCCGGCGCGCCGTCCTGGGTGTGGCGGGCCGGGACTTTGCGTTCGGCTGCGGAGCTTTCGTGCTGGCCGTCGCTGCTTCCCGAGCGGATTTGCGGAATCGCGTCGAACGCTACGCCTGCCGCGGGATGGCTGTGGTGGCACTGGGGTTCGGCTTCATTCATTTTTGGTACCCGCGCTTCGCTCCCGGCGTCCCGCTGGAGAAGCCCAACCCCGATTGGATGCCCGGCGGCCCGGCATGGGGCTACGTTACTGGAGCAGCCCTCATCCTCGGCGCCATCGGAATGCTCGGCCGGGATGCGACACGCCGTAAGGCTGCCACCATCCTCGGCACGATCCTGGTCCTCCTCGTGGCCGTCTTTTATGTACCCATCATGTTTGCCCAGCCCACCGTCGAGACGCTGAACTACGTGGCCGATACCCTCCTGTTCGCCGCCAGCATCCTCATCGGCGCCGGCCCTATCGCCGCACGCTCCGCCGTTCCCGGCAACCCCGCGCGCGACGACGCACTGTCACATTCGAAAGCGGCCGCTTAACGCCGCACCCCTCGGTGGCGGAGTTTATGGAGCCGCATGGGACCGCGGTTGCGGGAATCTCAGCCAAGTAACTGGCGGGCATGAACGTCAATGATTACAGGCGGGCCCTCTCAATTTGTCTC
Source organism: Bryobacteraceae bacterium (assembly GCA_050011755.1). Classification (GTDB taxonomy): domain Bacteria; phylum Acidobacteriota; class Terriglobia; order Bryobacterales; family Bryobacteraceae; genus Bog-159. The sequence continues at coordinate 11,857 of JBEKIM010000182.1, forward strand.
ATCGGTACGTGTTTCCGCGTTCGCAAATGTGTCCCGCGCCCGGATCGGCGGATGCGTAGCGCATCACGGCATACGAGTACCGAAACTCGAATTCTCCCGCCTGAGGCGGTTCGGGAACTTCTCAGTGGTATGTATAAAAGACAAAGGCTTGTGAGCATAATTCACAAATGGTACGGAACGATCTCAGCCTTCTCGCCGCCTTCCTCGCCATCGGGGAGGAGCGCAGTTTTACAAAGGCGGCCAAAACGGTTGGCCGTTTCTCCCTCCGCCATGAGCCACGCGATCCGAGGGCTGGAGGAAACGCTGGGCGTGCGGCTGCTCACGCGGACGACGCGCAGCGTCGCGCCGGCCGAGGCCGGAGAACAACTGCTGGCGCGGTTGCGTCCGGCTCTCACCGATGTCCGGGATGCCCTGGACCAACTCTCCGGCTTACGCGACAAAGCCGCGGGCTCTTGCCCCGCATTATGGACGCAAGTCGAACCCGGAAACATCCTCAATGCGGTGACTGATTACGGGTCAGCGCGGGGCCTTCGGGCCCATGGATTCAATTTTCAAATCCATGCCCTACGTACTATTTCACTGTGAATCAATGGGTTAGGTCTGGATGCCACAAGTACGGAACTGGTACATGGATAGTGAGATTGTCTTGTAAGATATTGAAACCCACAAACCATGGTTTCCAACTACCTCGCCGCTCGTAACTCATTGATTATATGAGAACACGATTCGATTGCGGCTTGTCATCTGCGCCAGGCAGGAGGGGCTTGTTGGATTGGCGGGGGAATGCCCGTTAGATCGTAGAAAGTAGCGACTCCCCGCTCGATGCCTTTTGATAGGCTAAGAGCAATTTTCTTTCGCGAGAAAAAGGAGAGCCGCTATGAAGAAACCATATCAGATTGA
>JBEKIM010000183.1:0-12699 GCA_050011755.1 Bryobacteraceae bacterium
ATTCCGCCGCAATCTGGAACGCCCGCCCGGGCAATGCCACTGCCGCCAAACCGAGCAGGCTGAAGATCGACTTCTGAAACCGCTGACTACCGTTAATGAATCTCATAGTGTATTCTCAGACTCCTGGTACAGCGCAACCCGGACGTCGACAGGGGATATTCTGATCCGGCTACTCGGCAGGACTACTCTCTCAGGCAGGGAGAAAGGTTTTCGGTAGACGCTAGTATGGCAAAGCGTTCTCCTAAGAGGCATAAGAAAGGCATTAAGACTCGATAGAGTTTTCTGATCGCCGCTATCTGATATTTGGATGATCCGTCCCGCGCCAAACAGTCACTACGGTAACGCCGGCTTCCTTAGGAAGATGTGAGAAACACGTAAGGATTCTATTAGCAGGGTGTTGTTCCGAAGGGTCCGCGCGAAACCTTGCGGCGAGTAGGGGCGGTAGTCCTCGGTTCGCGCTCCGTGGGAAACACCTCACCTCGGTTACGTAGACTGGCCAGTCTCGGTTAACCCCGGCGGATCTCGGAATCGATCCGGTCGACAAACCGGTACAATCCCAGGCAGGCGGCAAACAGGATCCCGGAGATCATGGCGCCCGGCAGGGCCGCTTCCGGATGGCCCGCGAGGTACGATTCCAGGGTCGCCGAGAGCAGCCAAATCTGCATAATCAGCAGAATCGCAATCAGCGCCATGGCGCCATCGATCGCCGTGAGTCCACGATTCTGCGGCGGGTCGGCATTCATGCGCTCTCTCCTTCCATCCGCACGGCAATTAGTTGGCCGCCTTGCCGTTCCAGCGCGACGCGCGGCAGGGCACGCTGCGGCGGACCCTGTAAGACCGAGCCATCCGTAATCGAGAAGAATCCCAGATGGCACGGGCACTCCAGCCGGCTCCGCTCTTTCTCGTAATACACGGCGCAGGAAAGATGCGTGCATTTCTGGCTGTACGCCGCGTAGGAATCGTAGCCCGTACGCACCAGAATGCATGGATCGCCGGGCGTAGGATACCCGAAGATCTTCACGCCACCCACGGCGATCTCATCTGCCGCCGCCACCGGCATCCGCGGGTAATTGGGAGCGCGGTGGAGCGCCGATTTCGCCAGAATCCAGACGTTCCCCACTAGCATGCCGAAGCTCGTCAGTGTCAGGAACTTCGTGAACTGCCGGCGATTTACATACCTTTCGTCGGCCGTATGCACCGGGAACTCGTCCCGCCACAGCGGTGTGCTAGAAGGCTTGCGGAACCAGCTCATTCTCCCCCTCCCATGTGTAGTCCGCCACGTCGATGGCGATCTCACCGGCATCGGCGGGAGCCATCATGTAGACCTTGGTTGTGATCTTCTGATTGCCGAACCAGAAGGTGTTTACGGGCTTCTCTCTCCGCGTCGCCGCAATCGTTTCCGGCGTGACATAGGTCAGCGCCTGGCTCGGGCATACAGTCGCGCACATCGGTTTCTTGCCCACCGAAGTGCGGTCGTAGCACATGTCGCACTTCATCATCTGCTCGTATTCCGGCACGAGCTTGGGAATTCCGAACGGGCATGCCAGCACGCAATTGGAGCAGCCGATGCACCGCGGTTTCAACGACGAGCCGACGATTCCGTCGTCATACTTCTTGATGGCATCGGCGGGACAAACCTGGGCGCAGGTGGGCTCGTCACAGTGCCAGCAGACATAAGCCGCCGTTGCGATGGACTCTCGGCGATCCACAAAATCGAAGTTGATCATCGAAATGCCGCGATGCGTGTCGCATTCCTCGCAAGCCTTCAGACAACTCTGGCATCCAATACATCGCGAAGGGTCGACATAGAATTCCCTCCCGAACATTACCAACGGCCTCCGGGTCCCGCGGCCTTCTCGATGCGGCAGGCCGAGACTTTGTATTCCGGAATCTTACTTCGTGGGTCCAATGTCCGGTGCGTCAAACGATTGGCACTACGGCCGCCGGGCCAATGGTAGGGAATAAATACCGTGTCGGGCCGGATGGTTCGCACTACCATCGCCTGCAAGGTAATCGCGCCGCGGCGAGACGTCACCGTAACCCAATCGCCGGTATTGATCTTGTGCTGCTCCGCCAGCCGCGGATGGATCTCTACCTTCGGTTCGGGGTTTTGATCCACCAGCGCCCCAATGCGGCGGGTCTGCACGCCGGATAAGTATTGGCTCACCACCCGGCCGGTGGTGAGGTAGACCGGGAATCCGGCGTCCACAGGATCTCCGCTATCGCGCCACGCCAGCCTCATGAAGCGGGCCCTGCCATCGGGATGGAAGAAGCGGCCGCCTTCAAACAGACGAGGCGTACCGGGATGGTCAAGGGTGGGGCACGGCCAAAAGACCCCCATGTTTTGGTCGATCTTCTCGTAGGTGATGCCGTAATAGTCGGCGATTCCGCCTCGGGATGCCAGACGCAGTTCCTCGAAGATCTCGCGTGGCTCGGTGAACGGGAAATACTGGCCCCGGCCCAAACGCCGCGCCAGGTCGCAGATGATTTCGGAATCGCGGCGCGCATTGCCGGGCGGGTCCACGGCCTTCTTGATGTGAATCACCCGCGCCTCCACATTGGCCGTAACACCTTCTTCCTCTTCTTGCAGGCTGCCGGCCAACACCACATCGGCATGCGCTGCCGTTTCCGACAGAAAGAAATCGATGACTCCGAAAAACTCCAGTTTCTCCAGCGCCTCGCGGGTGAAGTTCGCATCGGGCAGCGATACCAGCGGGTTGAAACAAATGGAGAGCAGCCCTTTGATCTCGCCCGCATGGATGGCGTTCATGATTTCCACTGCCGTGTATCCGGGGCCAGGCAGCTCGTCTGGCGAGATGCCCCATACTCCCGCAACGTGCGCGCGCGCCGCGGGATCGGTGAGGCTGCGTTGCCCGGGCAACTGATCGCACTTTTGCCCATGTTCGCGTCCGCCCTGACCGTTGCCTTGCCCTGTAATCATGATGGGACCGGCGCCTTCCCTGCCGATATTGCCGGTTGCCAGCGCGATCGCCACCACCGCCTCGCAATTCTCCACGCCTTTCGAATGGTGCTCCAGTCCGCGCGCGTGCATCAGCATCGCTTTGCGGGACTCGCCAATCCAATGCGCGGCCTTCTCGATGGCCTCCGGCGCAACACCGGTGACATCCGCGGCGCGCCGCGGATTCCAGGGTTCCACCGATTCCGCCGTCTTCTCGAAGCCCGTAGTGTGCGCGTCGATGAACTCACGGTCCGTCAGGCCATCGCGAATGATGACGTGCAGCATGGCCATCAGCAGAGCCAGATCGGTTCCCGGCCGAACCGGAAGATAGAGGTCGGCGTTGCGCGCGATGGGCGTGAAGCGTGGATCGGCCACAATCAGCTTGGCGCCTTTGTCGCGGGCCCGCCAAATGTAATCGGTGGTGATGGGCGCGCATTCACCCACATTGGCGCCAATTGCCATCAGCACCTCGGCCTGCATAATGTCGTTCCAGGGATTTGGGGCGCGGTCCACACCGAGCGCCGCCTTATATGCCGTGCCGGCGGAGACCATGCACAGGCGGCCGTTGTAGTCGATGTGGCGCGTCTTCAGTGCCACGCGCGCGAATTTACCCATCAGGTAGGACTTTTCCGTGGTGAGCGACGCCCCTCCGTAGACAGCCACGGAATCGGGCCCGTACTGCTCTTGCAGCTCGCGCAAACGCCGCGCCGTGAAATCGAGGGCCTCATCCCATGTCGCCGCGCGGAATCCATCGGCGGTGCGCATCAGCGGGTCCATCAGCCGATCCGGATGGTTGCCTTGTAAATAGCGCTTCACGCCTTTGGGGCAAAGCATGCCTCGATTGAACGGAAACTCCTCCCAGGGCTCAAACCCGGTTACCCGGTTATCGCGAACCTTGAGTTGAATTCCGCACTGCTGGCCGCAGAAGCAGCAATGCGTCTTCACCAGTTGATCGCCGCGTTTGTCCGCATCCCGCTGCCAGCCGGCCGGTGGATTGTAATTCAAGTGCGGTCCGAAGCGCCGGCTGAGCTCTTCCTGCGTACTCGGCAGTTTAGCCACGGGCGGTCTCCTGAATCCTCAGTTGGGCGCTGGAGAGCGATTTCCGTTTGCATGCCGGACAGAGAGCTTGCCAATGGCCGGCGGGGCCGGCGATGGCGTAGTCGAAGCCCAATTGAGGCAGCACGGCACGCAGATCGTCGATGTGCATTTTGGATGCAAACCTCTCTCCGCACCGGCTGCAATTCGTGCCGGGATCCTGCAGGCCGGCGTCCTGATACAGTTTGACCCCGAGCTGGGCGGGCCGCTGGAAGATGTGGAAAAACTTTCCGAATGGCAGGAAGAGCAGCGCGGCAATTACGGTAATGGCGTGCAGGATCGCGAGGAAACTATAGGCCGAGCCGCGCAGCCATTCCTGGGAAACGGTCAGCGCCAATCCGGTGACGGAAATGGCGAACAGCATGATGATCGGCAGGAAATCCATCGTGAACTGCTGCAGCGTTCGCGCACCCTCATCGGTCATGCGCCGCCGTAGCGACAACGCGATGCCCGCCAACACCAGGATCGCCGAGATATCCAGGCCATGGAACAGCAGCCCGGCGGTCACCGTATGCAAGTGAAATGCGCCCATGGGAAAGCCGAACAAATAAGTGACATAGGTCAGTTGATCGCCGGCCAGAGTGCGAAAATGAATCCAGCCGAAGACTAGCGGAAATGTGATAGCGACGGCCAGCAGGCACCCCCAGGACAGACACATATGCATCCACCAGCGCAGGCGTGAGCGCCGCGCGATGAAACGCTGCGCCGCCAGATGGGTGATGGCGACAGTTCCTACCCGAAGCAGGCTCCTGAAGAATCCGCGCTTACGGTATAACTCCCAACCGCGGTCCCAGTAGAGCCGCGTGGGCGGCTTCTCCAGCCAGACGTTGTAATGGTAGACCACGCCCCAGCTCGCGAAAACCACGGCGAATGTGTAGATCACCAGCGCCGGGTCGAAGTTCTGCAGGTTTCGCGAGCCCACCACAATCGCAGCCACCAGAATCGCGGTCCACAGCGTTGCCCAGGCGCCCGCCCGTACGCGGTCGGCGGTTCGGCGCAACTCGGCCGGTAGTCCGATATCCAGCGTCTGCTGGCGCGGCACGAAGACCCGGTGGTTCGCCCACCAGAGTATCCAGGCGGTGACCGCAAGTAGCAGGAATCCCGGCCAGATGGCGCCGGTACGGCTGCGGAAGAACGCCAGCAGGAGTGGCGGGAAGAACCCGCCGAGTCCTCCCATGGCTCCCACAAGTCCGGTCACCGTTCCGGTTTGGCTGGGGAAATACTGCGGCACCAGCTTGAAGACCGCGCCATTGCCCAGACCCAAAAGCGCGGCGCAGCCGAGGGCGCCCACGGTGAAGGGAATCATCGCAGGCCAGGCCATCAACATGCCAAACGGCGCCACGCCGAGCAACACCGCGGATAATACGCGCGCGCCTCCGATCCGGTCGGAGAGCCATCCGCCCAGCGGGCGCATGGTCGTAGCCAGCACCACGAAACCGGCCGTCCGAAAACCGGCGTCGGCCGGCATCAGATGAAATTCATCTTTCAATAAAGTGGGCAGGTAGATCGAGAAGGCAACGAAGCCGCCGAAGGTGAGGAAATAGAATGCCGATAGCAGCCAGGATAGACGTTCATGGGTGAGCACGTCGATCGTCGCGCCCAAACCCTTGCGCTGCGCGGTCGCCGGCGCCGGAGCATTGCGGGCCAATAAAGCGAAGGCTCCCGCCCACAACACCAGTGTTACGGCAACGCCATGGAATACTGTCGCCATGCCGGCCCGCGCCGCCAGCACCGGTCCCAAAAATACGGCCGCGGATTGCCCGATGTTGCCCAAGCCGTACACGCCCAGCGCGCTTCCCTGGCTCGCCGGAGGCGTCCACCTGGAAACATAGCCGACGCCAATGGCGAATGAGGATCCCGCCAGCCCAAGCAGGAAAGCGACCACCAGCAGATTCGCGTAAGTGGTCTGCCGCGGCACAATCCAAACAGGGATCGCTACGGAAGCCAGGAGGATCGCAAAGATCCATCGGCCACCGAATCGGTCCGTCAGGATTCCCATGGGGATGCGGGCCAGCGAACCCAACAACACGGGAACCGCCACCAACAGTGCCGTCGCGGAAGGTGTCAGGTGGAAGGCTTCGCGGAAGCGCGGCGCAAAAGCGCCGATTAGCCCCCATGCGGCGAAGCACACTGCGAAGGAGATGGTGCCGAGTATGACGGGACGGCGATTGCGCATATGCCTGGCTTCTATTAACCCACAAGTGTACGACGTGCTGCGTTCACTGCCGGTGACTGAAGTCACGACATAACATCCAGGTCCGTCTGTTTTTTGAGGACGGGCAACTCTGCCCGCAGCCGGCTTTCAGCCGGCTTGGCCGCGCGTATTACGATAGAGACTTGCTACCCAAGATCGCGGCACTCTCGCAAATCGCGCTATTCGCGGCCTTGAGCGAGGCCGAACTTCAAGGCCTGGCCCAAAGAGCCGTAGAAAAGCGATTCGCGGCCGGCGACATGCTCTTCTGGGAAGGTGAGGCATGCGCCGGCATATTCCTGATGATTCAAGGAAGCGTCAAGATATTTCGCACCTCGCCTGTCGGGCGTGAAGTGATGCTCTCCATCGAGACCGCTCCTGCTACCGTAGCCGAATTGCCGTTGTTCGACGGTGGCCCGTATCCGGCGTCCGTTCGCGTGGTTGACCCCGTGGTCGCCCTGTTCGTCAACAAAGCGGATTTTCAACAATTCTGCCGTCAAAACCCGGATGTTGCGCTCAAAGTCTTGGCCGTCGTAGGACGGCGACTCCGGAATCTGGTGGGCTTGGTGGAAACTATGACCTTTGGAAGCGTCACCGAGCGATTGGCCAAAATGCTGTTGGACGCGGCTGGCCGAGCTGGCTCCGAGGTTTTCGACCTGCCGGCCACCCACCAGGAACTGGCCTCTCGCCTGGGCACGGTTCGTGAAGTAGTTTCCCGGAATCTCGGACGTTTTCGCGCCCAAGGCCTCATCAAGATCCAGGATCGTCAGGTCGAAATCATAAACCGCCCTGGGCTCCGGCAAGAGGCGGATCCGCGCGCTATCTCAGACTAACAGGTCTGCAACCCCTTGATAACATCGCCGTAACCTGATATAGTACGTCACATAGTGTAGTGGCGCACGCTTCAGCGTGCTTCGGCGGACTTCAGTCCGCCGTTAGACCCGCTGGAAAGCGGGTCCGCGGGCTGAAGTGTTATGGTCGTAGCAAGATGGTTGGCACATGATTGCTGTCGTCACAACCGTCGCTGGGCTTCGAATCGCGAATGAGCTCGCATGTGTTCAGCCGCGGTCCGTCTTGCGCGTCTCGCCCAGGCCAAAGCTTAAGACGACCCAGATACCCACGCTCATCTATGCAATTGCCCTGACGGTGCTGCGCACTCTCTGTCTCGACGTTGGTTCGAACCGATTGGCAAATGGGATCTCGGCCTACAATTCGGGTTATTTCCGGAACTGCGGCGTTGGCAGATTAATAAGTGGGTTGCGCAGTTCAGAAGACAGAATCTATTTCCAAATGCTACCGAACCCGAATTGCGAGAGTGGGCCAAGGATTTGATTTTGGGATTCCGTATCCAGAAAGACCGGAAAGGTGTCAAGCATGAGCGTTACCATAGTTCAACCTTATTGTGAATGCGAAAGTCGGGACTGTTTGCTCAGGGACGTGGCGTCGGATGGAGTATGTGCAGTCACGCTCGCAATAACCGACAGCCAGTGGATGGCTTTGTTGAAGAAATACGATCACGCGATTTACGTCACATCGGCCGATTGCTCGAAGAGTGTAGATCCGCGCTTCAAGCTGATGGAGAAATGTGACTCTTACTGGATTTATGGTTTGAACCAGGTCGCCTCCGCCCCCAACCTGTGCAATACCCAGGAACTCCTCATTCCAACGGCCGGCCTGGCTCATCGAATGGTCGCCGATTACCCGGCCTGACGCCACGGCTTTACTTCCACCACCAGAATGCCGGTCAGTATCAGTCCCGCGCCCGCCGCGGCCCGCGCGGAGAGCGACTCGCCGGTGAGCAGGTAAGAAGTGATCCAGGCGAAAACCGGCTCCAGCATGAAGATCAACGCCGTGCGCGTCGAAGTAGTGTAGCGCTGCGCCCATGCCTGGAACGTGAAAGCCAGCGCGGTGGCGAAAATACCGGTAATCGCGATAGCCGCCCACACTCCCAGCGTCCATCTGATATGCGGTGTTTCCATCGCACGGAACAGCGACCAGGCCAGCAGAGCGGAAATCCCGATCTGCGCAGTGGCTAATAGCTCGAAGCTCGCCGTGGCCGAATACCGGCTCAGAGTGAGAATGTGCGCCGCGTAACATGCGGCACAGCATATGGTCAGCAAATCGCCGCGATTGATCGCGCCGCCGGCTCCCGGAAGCGTCATCAACGCCATGCCGCCGGTGGCCAGCAGGACGCCGCCGATCTCCAGCGTGCGCGGCTTCTTCCGGTAGACGAATGCGCCGAGCAGCGGCGTCATCACCGCCGTGAGTCCGGTGAGAAAGGCGGATTTCGGAGCGGTGGTGTATTGCAGGCCTATGGTTTGAAAAGCGTATCCGGCGAACAGGAATCCCCCGGCGATCGCGCCGCCCGTCAGCGACCACCGGGGATTGCGTGGCGCGCTCCAAGCCCCGCGAAAGAGAATCACCAGGACCACGGTCGCCAGGGTGAAGCGCAAGGCCAGGAACAAAACCGGCGATACGTCGCGCAGCGCCTGTTTGACCAATACGAAAGTGGCGCCCCAAATAATGGTGTTGACGATGAGGGCGGCTTCCGCGCGCCGCTGAGCCGCCGGGGCGTCCTGCTTCACTGCGTGGTGGCCGTGAATTGAGGATCGCGCAGCAGCAGGCAAAGGGTCAGCAGGACGCGCTTCAGGCCCAGGTCGCGGCCCTCGGGCTTGAACCATTCCTGCGCGGTATGCGCGCCGCCGCCCTGTCCGCCTGCGCCGATAGAGATCGCCGGGATACCCAACGACATCGGAATGTTGGCGTCGGTGGAGGCGCAATCCAGGTGTGAGCGGATGCCGAGGTGACTATCCACCGCGCGGAGATAGGCCAGGATCGGAGAATGCTCGGCCAAGTTGGCGGCGGGGCGCGCGCCGATCTCGCGAATCTTCACCGCGACCTTGCCGCCGGTGGCGCGCTGATTCTCCACCTCCAGCGCATGCTCGATGGCGGCGGTTAGCGAATCGACCAGCTCATCCATTTTTTCGTTGCTCTCCGAGCGGATATCCACTTTGGCGCGGGCCAGGGGAGCAATCGCGTTCACGCTGGCGCCGCCCTCGATGAAGCCCACATTGATGCTGGATTTCGGAGGACCGTTGAAACGCACATCCGAAAACTGGGAGATGGCGCGGCTCAGCGCGTGAATTGGATTGCCCACGCCGTAGTCGCTCCAACTGTGTCCCCCCGGGCCCGTAAACGTCACTTCGAAGCGGCGGCTGCCCAGCGCCCGGTTGGTGATGTGATCGGTGGAAGCGCCATCCAGCACCAGAAAAGCTCCGATCTTCCTGCCCAGGGGCGATTGCTTGCAAAGGTGCCGCATACCACTGAGGTTGCCCTCGCCCTCTTCGCCGACATTTGCGATCAGCAGCAGATCGGCGTGCCAGCCATCCACTGGCGGGCAAAGCTTCAGCGCGCGCGCGATCGCCAGCAGGGCGGCCAGACCGGCGCCGTTATCCGAAATGCCCGGGCCGCGGAAACGTCCATCGGCCTCCACGCGGATGTCTTCCTTGCCGCGCGGCGCGAGCACCGTGTCCAAGTGCGCGGTAAGAGCCACGTAAGGGCCTTCCGAGTGCGCGTCGGGCGTCGCCAGCACGTTCCCGGCGCGGTCGATCTGCGCTTCCCATCCCAGATTGCGGAACTGGGCTACGATCCACTCGGCGCGTTGTTGTTCGAGAAATGTCGGGGCGGGCACGCGGCAAAGCTGCAGGTGAATGTCGTTGATCCACTGCCTCTCGCGCGTGAACCATTGCAGGCACTCGCGCATGCCGCGCAGATCGGCTGCTTCACCAACCAGACTGGAGATGGGTGCGGGATTTGCCGCCATGCCTTTTCAGTTTAGCAAGCGGCTGGCAAAAAGCCGGGCTCCTTTTTGGGGAGTCCGGCATTGATCTGCGATTCGGCGGTCTGCCCAATTGATGCTCGCGGCCCGGCATGCCGATTTTTCCCGGTATTCCGGGCCGCGGCCGTCGGTAAGCGCGACGTTTAGTGCTGCCCGCCGCCACTGCCGGAAGTCTTGGTACGGGGCATTCCGGTCTCGTATGAGCCGCCGGCTGTGTGAGTTACATGTTGGCTCTGCAGCCAGTTGTCCACATCCTTCTGGGCTTGCTCGCGCGAAATTCCATAGCGTTCCTGCAGCTTGCCCAGAAACTGGTCTTTTTTACCGCCTATGACCTGGATGTCGTCGTCGGTCAGCTTGCCAAACTTCTCGCGTAACGACCCTTTCATCTGTTTCCATTGGCCTTCTACTTGGTCCCAATTCATGATGTAAGAAAACCTCCGTGAGTGAAAGAGCAGCCTGGTTGCCCTTGTGCCATGGGATACCGGAACCGCCTGGCTCTAGAACACGCGCCACAACCCATAGACGGCGAAGGCAGTTACGCCAGCGCCCCACGTCCTCTGGCGTACACGGCCGTTCCAGAAAAGGGTGAAGAGCATCACGAAAGCCAGAGGGCTGAGCGCATTGAAGCGCACGGCCTCGGTCCACCGGCCTTTGGCCAGCGCGAACAAGGCGCGCGTGAGCCCGCACAGCGGGCATGGGCGTCCAGTCAGCCAATGGAACGCGCACAGCCGCACGGAGGGTTCCGCCGGCACCGTGAAGTACCAAAGCGCGGCGAAGAGCGCCATCGCCGCCGCCAAACGGCGCATCGCGCTCGCGGTCACAGAGCGTCCACGGTCTGCGGTTCGAATCCTACGATTTCCTTGTACGCCACGGTGATGGCCGCGAACGTCACCGGTATGGTGACGAACACACCCACGATGCAGCAGATCACGCCCAGAAGATTTACCAGAAACATCAGGACCAGGAACAGCGTAAAGCCGACATAGTCGCGCTTCACGATCGCGTGGCTGGCTTCCATGGCCGGCCAGAAATCCATACGCTTATCCACGATGAACAGGTAGGCGAACTTATACATCGCGGCCACCACCAGGCCCGGGATCACGCATAACAGCGTGCCGCAGAATACAAAAAGTCCGATCACGATGGATGCCACCAGCGTGGGCACGAAGTAATTGAAGCCCAGGAACAGGTCGGCGAACTCGGCGCGGCGGCCCATTAACTTCTTCATGGTGAAGATGTGGAATCCGGCGATCAGCGGCCCTTGCAGAATCACCGGCACCGCCGCGCTCAGGATCGAGAACACGATGGCCAGCAGGACGTAATTGCCCAGGTCCGCGTTCACCAGCGCCCAGCCTTCGCTGAGCCAGCGCCCGGCATGCACCTCAACCGTTGCGGGAGGGGTCCACGGCGCGACGGCCACGGTGGGAGCGCCGGGCGCGAGCGATGCTCCACAAGCAGGGCAGAATTGCACATCCGGACTCACTTGCGTACCGCATTTGTGGCAGAACATGCGAGGGATCATAACATACCGGCTGCATCCCAAACCAGATTCTCGACTTCGGTAACCTCGATGGCATCGAGCGTGGGTGCCGCGGCGACCATCACGCGCGGTCCGCGGGGAGCCCACACTGCCGGGTCCGACGGCCCGAACAATGCCACCACGGGCGTCCCCACGGCCGCCGCCAGGTGGGTTGGCCCGGAATCGTTGCCGATGTAAACCCGCGCGCCGGCCAGCCAGCGGGCCAATTCGTGCAGATCGTCGAAACGCCGCGCACCGGGCAATTCATCTTGGGGTCCCGCGCACCACTCGACCGGCAGGCGGTGCGCCAATCGCTGCGCCAGTTCCTCAAAGCGTTCCAGCGGCCAGCGCTTTCCGGCACTCCCGGCAAATGGATGGATCGCCGCCCCATTGCCGCGCACCGCGCCGCAGGGAATGCGCGGAATGCCGTCGCTCGCGCAAGCCGCCAGAGTGCGCGCCTGGTCCAGGTAAAAATCGACGGCGTGCGTACCGCATCCCGCGGAGGGCAGGGCAGGGAAGAAGCGCATCGGCAAGCGCAGCGCAGTGGCCGCTTCGCGAAACTCCGCCCGGTTCGCGCCATACCAGGAGACGATCGAATCGAACTGGCGCAGCCTGTCGAGCAGCCACGGCTGCGGGCCGGAAACTTCCAGCAGATCGAGACCCGTATCCGCGATGGACCGTGCGCGTTGCGCGAGAACTCGGGCCAGCGGCACATTCCGGCCCGCCGTCCAGATTTCCAGATACGCGGTGCGCAGGCACTCGATGGCCGGAATGGATACGATGAAATCGCCGATGGCCCCAGGCCGGATGATCAGCCGCTTCAAGAACCCAGCATAGCTTCGATGGTGAGGCCCTGTGCGGCGTACGGCGCGCCCACGCTTTCCTCTAACGTGACGCACTGTTCGACCCAGTTGGAGAGCGGGAGATTCCGGAACAAAATGCGTTCGCGCAACACCAGCGTCTGCTTGTTCATGAAAAATAGCCTGCTTTTCCGGACATATTGGCGTTGTTCGACGCGAAAATCATTGAGAAATTCGTCGAACGCCGCGCGCTTGGCTTCGTTCCGGGCATCGCTGATGGCGCTTTCCAGTGTCTCG
>JBEKIM010000184.1:0-12673 GCA_050011755.1 Bryobacteraceae bacterium
CAATGACGTGCGGCTTGTACATACAACCGTCCTGTGCCAGCTCGACCGGCGTCGAGGGGACCGGCCACTGCTTGTCGGGCAGGCCGGACTTGATCCACACGAACGTGTTGCGCAGCGTGCCGTTGTCATTCACGATGGCTTCTTCCGACTTCTGCGGCGTGGTGTGCACGCGCGCGCAAACCGGATTGGCGGACATGTCGATAGTCCGCAACGTGGGTTTTGCGCCGCTGAAGCTGACCTTTCCGGTGACGGTGGCGGCATTCGCCTCGTCCACGGCAGCGGCAGCAGGGGCGGCGGTCTCTTCCTTCTTGGCCTCCTCTTTGCTCCCGCCGCAACTTACTAAAAGCAGAGCGGCAGCCGCTCCGCAGGCGATCAACAAATTCTTCATTAGATTTTTCTCCTTTTCATTCGCAGTTGAAGAGCCGGCTAAAAGCCGGCTGCGGGCAGAATTGCCCGCCCTCCAGCGGTACTTAAAAGTCCCGCCCGGACGCTAAAGCGTGCGCCACGAGGCCAGGACTCCAGGACTACCGCAGTTCTTCCATGATCTCGTCGAGAACTTCCTTCGGCGGCCGCACCTTGGATTGCGGCAGCGTAGCCAAGGGCTCTTCCGCAATATGCAGCATCTCCAGGAAATTGGGCTTCTCGGTGTTGACGTAAAGAACCCCGGTCAGCACCTCGTGGTTCTTCTCGGCGGCCTCGATCGCGGACAGCGCCGACAGCCGGTTGGTGGGATCGTAGTCGCGATCCAGCTTGCGGATGCGCAGGTGCGATCCGTCGTGTAGCTCCACGTCGCGCACTTCGCCTTCCGCGATATCGACGGTGATTTCTTCGTAGGACGGTACGAAGTCCAACTCGTGCAGCACCTCTTCGTGCTCCTTCATGTAGCTGTAGCTCTTGGTGGAGCCTTCGTGGTCGTTGAAGGTCACGCATGGCGAGACCACATCGATCACCGAAAGCCCATTGTGCACGATGGCCGTCTTCAGCAGCGTCTGCAACTGCTTCTTGTCGCCCGAGAAGGAGCGGGCCACGAACGTGGCGCCCCATTTCAGCGCGAGGGCGCAGCAATCGAATGGCGGCAGGTCGTTGATCACACCGGTCTTCAGCTTGGACCCGACATCGGCGGTGGCCGAGAATTGTCCCTTGGTAAGACCATAGACGCCGTTGTCTTCGATGATGTAAATCATCGGCAGATTGCGGCGCACCAGGTGCATGAACTGGCCTATTCCGATAGAAGCCGTATCGCCGTCGCCGGTGACGCCCAGGCCCAGCATCGTGCGGTTGGCCAGGATGGCGCCCGTGGCGATGGACGGCATGCGGCCATGCACGGCATTGAATCCGTGCGACAGGTTCAGGAAATACGCCGGCGATTTCGACGAACAGCCGATGCCGGAAAACTTGCCGACGCGCCAGGGCTCCACGCCCAACTCGTAGAAGCATTCGATGACGCGCTCCGAGATGGAATTGTGGCCACAGCCGGCACACAACGTGGTCTTGGCGCCCTTGTAGTTGATGACTTCCAGGCCGATGCGGTTGACTTTCTTGGGCGGCGGCGGGGGTGTGGCGACGGTGCTCATTTGCCCTCCTGGCGGACGACTTCATCGGTGACGGTGCGGGCGTCCAGAGGCAGCCCGCCGTAATATCGTATGCTTCTGAGTTTCGCGATCTGCTCCGGCGTCATCTCCAGGCGCATCAGCGAAAGCAACTGCGCGTCGCGGTTCTGATCCACCACGTAGACGCGCTGGTGCCGCTCGATGAATTCGATCAGTTCGGCGGTAAAGGGATAAGCCTTCAAACGCAGGTAGCTGGCCGGGATATCGTATTCGGCGAGCAACTGATCGCAGCTTTCTCCGACCGCATAATGCGAGGTGCCGCAAGCCACGAAACCGATTTCGGCGTCATGGTGGTTGCGGACTTCGGGCGCCGGAACGTGCTTGCGCATGGTCTGGAATTTGTGCGCCAGGCGATCCATATTGTGGATGTAGTCGTCCTCGCGCTCGGTGTACTGGGCGCGCTCGTTGTGGCCGCTTCCACGCGTGAAATAAGCACTCGCGGCGTGGTTGGTGGCGGGCAACGTACGGTAGCCGACGCCATCGCCGTCTACATCTTTGTAGCGCGCGAAGCCGCCCAACCGGTCGAGATCCTCGGCGGTCAAAACCTTGCCGCGATCGATGGGCTGATCCGGATACGGGAAGGGATCGGACATCCAGTTGTTCATGCCGAGATCCAGATCGGTCATCACGAAGACGGGGGTCTGGAAGCGTTCGGCGAAATTGAAAGCTTCGATCGACATGGTGAAGCATTCTTCCGGAGAGCATGGAAAGAGCATGGGATGCTGGGTGTCGCCATGCGAGAGCAGCGCGGTGGACAGCAGATCGCCCTGCATGGTGCGCGTGGGAAGTCCGGTGGATGGCCCCACGCGCTGCACATCGAAGATGACCGTGGGCACCTCGGCGTAATAACCGAGGCCCACGAATTCGGACATGAGCGAGACGCCGGGACCGGCCGTGGCGGTCATGGAGCGGGCGCCGGCCCATCCGGCACCGAGAGCCATGCCGATGGAGGCTAGCTCGTCCTCGGCCTGCACCACGGCGAAGGTCGCGCGACCGGTTTCCGGGTCGATGCGGAAGCGTTTCAGGTATCCGATCAGCGTCTCGACCAGCGACGAGGACGGCGTGATGGGATACCAGGTAACCACCGTGACGCCCGCGAACATGGCACCGAGCGCACACGCCGCGTTGCCCTCGATAATGATCTTGCCGGTATTGGCATGCATGCGCTGGACGCGGAAGGCATCCGTCTTGGTGAAGGTCTTTTCGGCGTATTCGAAACCGGCCTTGGCGGCGCCCCAGTTCAGATCGGCGGCCTTGGCCTTACGCTTGCCGAATTGCTTTACCAGCGCCTTGTGGATCTCGTCCATGTCGATCGAGAGGAGCCACGCGACGATGCCATCGTAGAGCATGTTGCGCACGAGTTTCCGGAGTTTGGCATCCGGGCATACCGGCGCGACCAGCTTATCGAAGGGCGCGGGGTAGAAATGCAGATCGGAGCGCAGGGTGTTGAGCTTCAAGGGCTCGTCGTAGACCACCGAAGCGCCGCTGTCCAGTTTCATCACGTCTTCGCGCGCGGTCTCCGGATTCATGGCGACCAGAAGGTCGATCTCCTTCTTGCGGCCGATGTAACCGTGTTTGCTGGCGCGAATGGTGAACCAGGTGGGCAGCCCCGCGATATTGGACGGGAACATATTCTTGCCCGAGACCGGCACGCCCATCTGGAAAATGGACCGCATGAGAACGGTGTTGGCGGTCTGGCTGCCGGATCCGTTGACAGTGGCGACTTGAATGGAAAAATCGTTGACTACGGTGTGGCCGGAATCGCTCAAGCGAGGCTCCGCCGGCGAGACTTCTAGCGTTGACATCTATAGGAGTCCTTGTTTGGGGTGGTGACCCTGTTCACTGCGCTTCTTGTATATTATACGACGTCGCTCACGGACTCGCTGGCACGGCTCATGGCGCGGGCTCCACGTGAACCAGCACATCCGCGACCCACGGCAGCGTTTCCTTGATGACGATGCGCACCTGGGTGGCGATCACGTGGGATTGCCGCACGGTGATCTCGGGATCGACTTCCAGGTGCAGATCGACATGGTATTGCAGGCCCGTTTTGCGCGCGTAGCACTTCTCCACGCCGCGCACGCCGGGCACTGTCAGGGCGGCATCCCGCACGTGCGCCATGCTCTCCCGGTCGGGCATGGTATCCATCAGTTGCAGGGTGGTGTCGCGCGTGACGCGCAGTCCGGTGAAGATCACGATCAGTCCCACGGCGAAGGCGCCCCAATGATCCGCGGCCATGAACCGGTGCGGCGCCAGAATGGTGAGCGACACGGCCACCAGTGCCGCCAGCGCCGAGAGGATATCCACGGAGTCGTTCCAGGCATCCGCCAGCAACGCCGCGCTCCGCAGTTTCCTGCCGTAGCGAAACTTAACCGCGGAGAGGATGCTCTTCGCCACGGCCGACCCCACCAATGGCCAGACCACGAACGGCGCGGGCCGGGCCGCGGCGCCACCGAGGGTACGTAGGGCGTTCACCGAGATTCCGGCGCCGGCCATCGCCAGCATGAAACCGACGAACAAGCCCGTCACGGTCTCTATGCGGCCGTGTCCATAAGGATGATCCCAATCGGCCGGCTTGGCGGCCAGCGTCAACCCCAGCAGCACAATGCCCGAAGCGAATACATCGCCGGCGGATTCCAAGCCGTCCGCCACCACCGCGTGGGAATGTCCCATCATTCCAGCCGTGATCTTGATTGCCGCCAGGGCGCCGCTCACGGCCATCCCGGCAATCGCCACTCGTTGGCCGATGTGCAATGCTCACCAACTCACTTTGGCCGGAAAGTACTCCGCGATCAGTTCGTCGTAATACGGCTGCAGCGCTCTCGCATCCGGACGTTCGGCGCTCTTGGAGTAGAGGTCGTACGGATTGAACGCGCGCACCCAATCGAACAGCCGCCGGTCGCGATCGTTCATCAGGTATTCGTAGGCGCGCTCCCGGTGGCACGGATAGAACGAGTGATACCGGATCATGTAGAGGGCTTCTTCCGGCAAGTAATCCTTCGCCACGTGGTACAGGTACTCGTCGTGTCCCCAGGAAAGATCGACTTTGTCGAAACCGCAACCTTCCTCATAGATGCCTGTGCGCGTCTGGTACGCGGGCGCTGCGGAGTCCGGGTTGGCCGCGAACAATTCCGGATACACGATGCAGTCGGACCAGGCGCAGCCTACCGGGAAAGTGTCGCCTACGACCGCCCATTGCGGCTCGCCATAGAGGCAAAGAATCTTGCCCAGATCGTGGATCAATCCGGCCAGTATGAACCACCGCGGATGCCCATCGGCGCGGATCGCTTCGGCAGTTTGCAGGCAATGCTCGATCTGCGAGAGATCCGTATCCGGGTCGCTATCGTCCACCAGTGTATTCAGATATTCCAGCGCTTCCCAGATGCCCATCGTACGACGATCGAGCGCCAGGTATTGGCGCTTCTTCCGGCGCACGAAGTCGCGGGTCTGATGCGCATGGTTGAGGCGATAGAACTCGCGCACCACGGGCGGCGCTTCCGGGGTGAACTGCCGGAATCCCTCTTGCGCGCGGTTGGGATCGTAGCGGTCTTTGACAAAGTCGTCCCACTGTTCCAGGTTCTCCAGCGGACCGTGCATGCAGCCCTCCTGCCAGCCATTATACTGGCTGTATCCATGCGAAGAGCGATTGTCACCATCTTGTTATTGGCGCCGGGCCAGGCGTGGTGCTGGGGCGACGAAGGCCACCAGGCCGTGGCGCGCATAGCCGCGGCACACCTGACGGAACGCGCGCGCCAGGCGGTGGCAAATCTCCTGCGGCAGGACGCGGCCTTCGCCGTCAATGGCGCAGCGCCGGGCGCTGCCGATTCGCTCGCCGAAGCGATGGCGCGCGCCGCGATCTGGCCGGATCACATGCCGGGCGGCAAGGGCGCCACGGCGCCCTGGCATTACATCGACATTGGATTGTTCGAAGGTCCGTCCCACATCGCCGAGCGCTGCCCGGATGGAAACTGCATCGTCGGCAAGATGAACCAGTACCTGGTGAACCTGAAACAACATCGCGCCGACGGCACGTGGTCCGAATCGAAAGAACTGGTTTTCCTGATTCATTTCGCCGGCGACATCCATCAACCGCTGCACTGCGTGAGCGATGCGGATGCGGGCGGCAACTGTGTGAACGTGGTGGGCTACGAGCCCATGCACAATCTGCACGCGGTTTGGGACATAACCCTGGTGAACAAACTGACGGCCCAGGATGGCCCGGGCATGCTTGCGGGCATGGAGTTGCGCTTCCACGGAAAGATGCGGGGCTGGCAGAATTACGGCAGTATCGGCCAGATCGCGGCCGAATCCTTTAAGCTCGCCAAATCGCAGGTGTACGGTAAAGCGCGCCCGCGCCTGCCGGTGATTCCCAAGTTCATCGACGTACAGCCGCGCAACTGCGCCACGGAAGCTCCGGAAAGCCTGCGCGATGTGAAGGTAGATGGGCCGCATTCTTACGGGGTGAACTCCGTCAACGTGGTTCGCATGCAGTTATACAAAGGCGGAGTCCGGCTGGCCGCCATGCTGAACGCGATTTATTCCGATTAGCCGCCCTGGTAGGCCTCGTCCAGCAACTCGATGACATGTACCACGCGCTGGCCGGCGCCATACATCCTCACGCCCGCCCGCAGTTGCAGCATACAGCCAGGATTTGCGGTGGCGATCACCTCCGCGCCGGTGCGATTCACGTGCTCCATCTTTCGCTCCAGAATCTGCATGGACATCTCGTTCTCGACGACGTTGTAAATGCCGGCGCTGCCGCAGCACAGATCGGAAAGGGCCATCTCACAAAACGTCAGGCCCGGTACAGCTTCCAACAGTTTGCGGGGCGCCGTGCGGATATGCTGGCCGTGCGCCAGGTGACAGGAATCCTGGTAGGTAACCCGAACACCCAGGGGTTTCATCCCAGGGTTCAGTTCGATAGACGCCAGAAACTCGGTGACATCCCGCACGCGTCCCGAAAACTCGCGCGCCCGCGCGGCGTACTCCGGGTCGTCGTGCAACAGTTCGCCGTACTCTTTCAGGGTCGAGCCGCAGCCGGCCGCATTGGTCAGAATCGCATCGTGTCCACCCTCCGCCAGCGCGTCGATATTGCGCCGCGCGAGCATGCGCGCCTGGTCCCGCAAGCCCGCGTGTACGTGCAGCGCTCCGCAGCAGCCCTGGCCGCCGGGCACTGCGACCTCGCAGCCGTTCTTGCGCAAGACGCGGACGGTGGCCTCGTTCAAGCGGGCGAAGCAGACGTTCGCGATGCATCCCGCCATCAGCGCGACCTTGTGACGCCGCGGGCCTTCCGCCGGAAAAGTCTTGCCGATTTTATTGAAGAAAAACGGCGGCTCGGCGGTTGGCGCAAGCTGCTCCACCTCGCCCAGCTTGCCCAGCAACTTCAAGAACCCGAGCGCCCGGACCATTTTCTGTAATCCACTGCCCTGATATAGATAAAGCAGCGTGCCGAATAAAGTCATGAGGGCGGGCGATTGCAAGAGGTGCCCGAAGACAAAGCGCCGCGTCCGCTCTTCACGGCGAGTCCGCACCACGGCGCCTTCGATTTGCGCGCGGGCGGCTTCCACCAGCCTGCCGTATTGCACGCCGGAAGGGCAGGCGCTCTCGCAGCCGCGGCACGCCAGGCACAACTCGATGTGCTGGATATATGCTGGACCGATCGGCGCGCCCGCGGCCACTTGCGACATCTGGTAGATGCGGCCGCGCGGCGAGTCCATCTCCACGCCGAGCACGCGATACGTAGGGCAGGCACTGAGGCACAGCCCGCAATGCACGCAGCGGTCCAGGTCCGCCTGGAGCGGCCCCTCGTTCGCGATCTCAGATGCGGTTGTAGAGTCGGCCACGGTTGAGTAATAATTGCGGATCGAACATTAGTTTGATGCGCCGCATGATCTCCAAATCGCTGCCCGGCGCGGGCCACAGGACCATTTCTTCCTTGCGATTCTCCGGTGAGAATTCCACCACCGTCTCGGCATGCTCCCGCGCGCTCTGCGCGGCGAAGGCAACCGCCTCACCGGCGTTGTCGAAGTAAGCGTGGCAAACGCCCGATCCCGCGCGCGCAATCGCCGGTCCCGGCGCGGACCGCATTACCATCTGTAACTCTTTTAGCGTACATGACACCCGCACCACCGCGCCATCGGGGTGTGAGCCAAGGTATTGGGCAGTGAAATCCTGGATCCCACGCCAGAATGCTCCCTCCTCGCCCGCGGGAACGGGTTGCGCTCCCATGGCCGCCAGATCCCTTTCGTAACGGGCGATGGCCGCGCGATTGCCGCCGGCCCGCACCACCAGTAAGCAGGCATCATCCTTGGTGTCCGCCGCCGCGGCGTTCAGCAGATCGATGGCCGCGGGATCCAGGGGGCTCTTCAAGATGGCATCGCGCGCGGCCATGGCAGCTTCCAGCCCCGCAAAGGAGAAGCGGAACGTGCGCTCGCATGGAGGCTGCGGAATGACCTTGAAGTTGATGACCGCGATAGCCGCCAGTGTTCCGAACGAGCCTACCATCAGCTTGCCCATGTCCAGCCCGGCGACGTTCTTCACCACCATTCCGCCCGTTTCGACCAGTTTGCCTTCCAGGGTGGCGAAGTGCATCCCGATCACCATGTCGCGCGCGGTACCGTAAAGCCGGCGGCGAGGACCGCTGCAGTTGGCCGCCACGATGCCCCCTATCGTGGCCGTAGCGGCGAACGGAGGATCCAATGGAATCATCTGGCGATGCTCGGCCAGCAACCGGCTTAGTTCGCAGTACGAGAGGCCGGCCTCCACGCTGATGGTCAAGTCGCGTGGCTCGTACTTCCGGACGCGGCACATGGCGGCGGTGGAGATGGTCATGTTCGCGGGCCCCGCCACGCCGCCCATCAGGCGTTTGGAGAAATGCCCTCCCAACTCGACGGTCTGGCCCCGGGACGAGGCCCAACCCAGGGCTTCGGCCAGTTCCTGGGGACTCTCGGGCCGCACCGTGTCAGTAAAATAATCGGGCATGCGGATAGAAGACCAGGTGGCGCATCACGTATTGCAGAACCGTGAGCACGATGGATCCGAAGAAGGCCGGCAGGAAACCCCGCACCGAGAATCCGGGCACGAAAACAGATGCCAGTTTCAAAAGGAATGCGTTCAAAATCAGCCAAAACAGGCCCAACGTGACCAGGGTCAACGGCAGAGTCAGGAGTTTGAGCGGCCATCCGACCAGCACGTTCACGATGGCGATCACCACCGTGGCGACGAGTGCGGTGCCGTAGTTTCGAACCTCGATGCCGGCAATAATGCGCGGCAAAAGCCACAAGGCAAGGGCGCTGAGCAGCCAGAGCATGAGCAGGTGCACAAAGAGGCCTCCGGAGTTCCATAATAAGCCATGGCCAGACTCTTTGCCGGGACATCCGGATTTGCCTACCCGAAGTGGAAGCCCCAGTTCTATCCGGCGAAGCTTCCCGCCAACAGATTCCTGGAGCACTATGCGCAGCGGCTGAATTCGGTGGAAATCAACTATACCTTCCGCCGCATGCCGGCCGCCGCCACCCTGGAGAACTGGGTTGCCGCCACGCCTCCGGGGTTCGTATTCGCATTGAAAGGCCACATGCGCATCACGCATATCATGCGGCTAAAGAATGCGGCCGAAGCCACGGGCATTTTTCTACGCGCCATCGATCCATTGCGCGCGGCCCGCCGGCTGGGACCCGTGCTGTTTCAACTTCCGCCGCAGATGCGCTGCGATCTGGAGGTGCTCCGGATTTTCCTCGACATCCTGCCGGACGATTTGCGCTTCGCCTTAGAGTTCCGGCATGCCTCGTGGCTGGTGGACGATGTGTACCGCTTGCTCGAAGGGCGTAACATCTCGCTGTGCGTCGCCGAGTCGGAGAAACTGGAAGTGCCCGAGGTGATTACGGCGGATTTCGTCTATTACCGCCTGCGCAAACCGGACTATTCGGCCGAAGATGTCGAGGCGATCGCCAGGCGGGCGCGCGGTTTGCTCGAGCAGGGCAAGGATCTTTTCCTCATGTTCAAGCACGAAGAAACGCCCGATGGCGCGTTGCACGCGGAAGAAGTGTTAAAGAAAGTGCCCGCGCTGGCGTTGTAAGTCGGGTAACTGCGAAGTAAGTCCGTACTAACCCGGTGCGCGCTTGATTTCCGGGATGCCCGAGCGTACAATTACGGTCGGAACCGAAGCTCCCATGCCTAAATTCATCATTAAGCTGGCCCTAATCGCAGCCGCGGTGATATCCGCGAGCCTGAACGCGCAGACCAATCCGCTGGCGTATACACCGGTCGACGCGCAGTACAGTGTGGCGCTCGACCAAATCATAATGGTTTCGGCCAATCCGAACCAACTCCACATATACAATCCCATTTCCCAAACGGATGTGGTGGTTGGGTTGCCAAAGCCGCCTCTGGCCGTGTCCGTGAGCCCGGACGGCATGTACGCCGCGGTGGGACACGACGCCCTGGTTACCTACGTGAATCTTGCGACGGCTTCCATCGTCCAGACGTACGACGTTTCGTTCACCGCCCAGATTGTGGTCCTGGGTGAATCGTGGATTTATGTGCTGGCAGCCGAGGCTGTCTCCATCGACATCGCGACGGGCGTGGTTACGCCGAGCAACCTCAACTCCTACAATATTACGAGCGCCCGTCTCGACAGTCCGCTGAACTCAATTTATGCAGTTTCAGGAAATGGTCTTCTGGAATTGAACGTATCCACGGGCCCCATTACTTCTCAGTCGAATTCTTCTTACTCGCAGGCGCACCCGGTTTGCGGCCCGGTCTGGCTTTCCGCGGATGGCAGTCAGATCTACGATGGTTGCGGTACGATATTCACCGCTTCCGCCAATACAGCCCTGAATTTTCGGTATGTCACCACGATGACCGGCCAGGTGCAAGCCCTGGCTGCATCTACGGGCCTGGTGGCGGCGGTTCCCGGCACGACCTCGTATCCGCCTGGCAACGACGGCCTCGTGATGCTTTTCTCCGGCAATTATCTGCAGCCTGCCGGCCAGTTTGTTCTGCCGGGTTTCACGGCCGCGGGAAACAGCCTGACCGGGCATGGCCGATGGGTTTTTTTCAATGACGCCGCGGCCGATCTTTTCGTGCTGATGCTGGGCGAGACGCCCTCCGGAAATGCCGGCGGTTTCGCGATCCAGACGTACTCTCTGGCAACCCCGCCGTCCTGTGGGGCGTCATTTGCGACGTCTTCGGCATCGGTGATCGGCGCGGGTTCGCTGGGCCAGGCCGCCGTGACGGCCTCCGCCACATGTATCTACCAGGCAAGCAGCGATTCGGCCTGGCTCCAAATCGTCTCGGGCGGCTATGGCTCAGGGGATGGAACCCTGACCTGGCTCGCGCGCGCCAACGCCGGCGCCAGCCAGCGGGTCGGCCACATCTCGATCGGCGGCCAGGAGTTCACGGTGACTCAGGCGGGCGCCGCGCCACCCAGCGCGTTTACCCAACTGGCTTACAATGTTGTCGCTTCCGCCTATGACAACGCCCTCGATAACATCATCTTCGTAGCCGCGAATCCCAACGAACTGCACATCTATAACCCAGTAACTCAAGCCGATCAGGTGGTGCCCCTGGCGGCCGCTCCGCTAAGTGTGTCGGTGCGTCCAGACGGGGCCTACGCGGCGGTCGGCCACCAGGGTTGGGTGTCTTACGTCAACCTACAAACCGCCGCGGTACAACAAGTCTTTACGGTCGGCGCGGATGCCAACTACATCGTGCTGGCCGGCAACGGATACATGTATCTTTTCTCCGACGACGGAAATCTGTATTCCCTGCTGATATCGACCGGCACGCAAAGCACGACTGCCGCGTCGTTCTACGGTAACGGACCGGCCCGGTTGTACACCGACGACCAGTCCATTTACCAGGCCAACGGTTCCGGACTCGCTAAGTGGAGCATCTCCGCGGGTGTCGCGGCCAACGACAATCTCCCTTACAGCGCCCCCTCAAGCTGTGGCAATCTGTGGATCGCCGAGGACGGCTTATCCATCGTGACCGAGTGCGGGTCGGTTTATTCCGCATCCGAAACGCCGGCGCTGGACCTGCAATATCTGGGCGCGCTCTCTAATGCCGGAGCTGTTGTTTGGGCCGCGGAATCCGATGTCCAGTATTCGACAGCCGTAATTCCAGGCACGAACTACCAGTTGCCGGCGAACGATACGCAGGTGCAAGTGTACGGAGATGCCTACCTCAACTACGTGGGGAGCCTGGCGCTTCCGCAATTCATGGCAGGCGGGTCTCCTTACGCCGGTCATGGAAAATTCACATTCTGGAACAACGCGGGCACCAGTTTGTACGTGGTGGAGCAGGCCGACAGCACGGCCCAGCTTCTGTCGAGTTACGCGGTGGACGCTATATCGCCGTCGCCCGCATCGAGCGGCTGCACCTTTACGCTGGGGTCGAAGTCGGCGAACGAACCGGCCAGCCTGGGGTTCGATTCCGTGGTGGTTACCACGGGCGCCACTTGCGTGTGGAGCGCGTCGTCGAGCGCCTCCTGGCTGACCATCACCGCCGGTGCATTTAGCTTCGGCTCAGGCGACCTGGCGTTCTCGTTTACCGCGAACACTGCCGGTACGCCCCGGGCGGCTACGTTGACGATCGCCGGACAGACCTTCACCGTCACACAGGCCGCCGGAACCGTGACTACCTACACCGTTTCGGGACAGGTGACTCACGCGGGGAATGGCTTGGGCGGCGTAAACATACTCTTGAGCCCGGGAGGCACTACCACTACCGACAGTTCGGGGAACTATTCGTTCAACAGCCTGGCCCAAGGAGGCAACTATACGGTGACGCCGATACTCGGCGATTACTCGTTCAGCCCCTCCAGCCTGACGTTTAGTAATGTCAGCAGCAACCAGACGGCGAACTTCCAGGCTAATATCCAATACGATTTCAACGGCGGCCCGGGGCCGGACGTGGTTTGGGAAGATCCCACCTCGGGATTCGCCCAAATCTGGTATCTCGGGGGACCGCAGGGAGTGACCACTACAGGCGCGGCCGACCTGACCCAGAGCAATCCGTGGCGCATCGTGGGGATCGCGGATTTCAATGGCGACGGCACGCCCGAT
>JBEKIM010000185.1:0-12634 GCA_050011755.1 Bryobacteraceae bacterium
AACACCACGTCGCCCCGGTCCCGGAAAATGACCGCCTCGCCGGTGACCACATCCGTAGCCACGATGCCCAGCGGCATGCGCATCTCTTCGAAGGTTTGGCATTTCAGGAGCTTTCGCAGAAAACGGTCCATACGCTCGCTGCCCGCGATGCCCATACGCCCGATCGTCCAGCGCGCCACGTCGGTGAAGCGCATGGCGCTGCCTGCCTCCGCAATCTCGGCGGGCGTCGCGCCGCTGGCGTAGGCGGCTGCCACGATGGCGCCGGCGCTCACCCCCGCGATGCAATGTATCGGAATGCCCTCCTCCTCCAGAACGCTCAACGCGCCGACATGCGCCAGGCCGCGCGCAAAGCCTCCGCCCAGTGCCAGGCCCAGCCGCATGGGCACGGGAATTGCGGCCGGCGGCGGCGGTACGGCCGCCCGCGTGCGGCGGCCGAAGGCGGATTTCCAATTGCCCCACTCGATGTTCAAGCGCGTCTCCTTTTCATCGCTGCGGATGGTCTACCATTATCTTGGATGCGCACTCATTTCGCCAGGCCCCTCGGGCTGCTTCTATGCCTGTTACTGTGGTTTCCCGCTTTCGCGCAGGCCCCCTTCTCCGGCACGCCTGCCATCGAGCAATCCCTGAAAAAGCTGACCGTATTGGGCAGCGTGCTGATGATTGCCGCCCACCCCGATGATGAGAATACCGCGATTCTGGCATACTACGCTCGCGGACGCCATGTGCGCACCGGTTATCTCTCGCTCACGCGCGGCGAAGGCGGCCAGAATCTGATCGGCCCAGAACAGGGCGATCTGCTGGGGCTCATCCGCTCGCATGAGTTGCTGGAAGCCCGCCAGATCGACGGCGCGGAGCAGTTCTTCACCCGCGCCATCGACTTCGGCTTTACCAAAACGCCCCAGGAAACCTTCGAAAAATGGGGCCACGAGCGTCTCCTTTCGGACGTAGTCTGGGTGATCCGCGGCTTCCGTCCCGATCTCGTGATTCTGCGCTTTTCCGGCACGCCGAAGGACGGCCACGGGCAGCACCAGGTGTCCGCCATCGTGGGCAAGGAAGCCTTCTTCGCGGCCGGCGATCCCAGCCGGTTTCCGGAGCAATTGAAATTCGTGGAGCCCTGGAAACCGCGCCGCCTGCTGTTCAATTCCTTCAGCTTTACCAAGGAGATGGAGAAAGAAGCCGCTGCCATGCCGGGACGTATCGAGATCGACACCGGCGCATTCAACCCGGTGCTGGGCGTTTCCTACAGCCAGATCGCCGGCATGAGCCGCAGCATGCACCGCAGCCAGGGCATGGGCAATTGGCAGCGGCCCGGGCCGTCGAAACAGTTCCTGGTGCCCATCGGCGGCGATCCACTGCCCAAGGATGCGAAAGATGCCTTCGACGGCATCGGGATCGCCTGGGAGCGCGTGCCTGGCGGCGCGCCGATCGGGCGCATTCTGGACGAAGCCGTCCGTACCTTTGAGCCCGATCATCCGGAACGCAGCCTTCCGCTGCTGTTGAAGGCCCACCCGTTGATCGCTGCGATCGCCGCGCAGCATGACTCGTGGGCCGCCGCGAAGCTCGTGGAACTGAACGAGGCCATCGCGCTGTGCGCGGGATTGTGGCTGGATTCGAACGCCGAAAACTACGCCGTGGTGCCGGGCGCGACCAGTGAAGTCGGCTACACCGCCCTCAACCGCTCCGGATTTCCCATGACCTTGGAGAGCCTCACGCTGGAAGGCATGCGCGGCGTGTGGCGGCCCGATGGACACGATGCCGTGCATCGTCTCGCCCTCACACCCAACGAGCCCGTGAGCGCGAAAATCAAGTTCGCGGTTCCCGCCGATCAGCCCTATTCGCAGCCGTTCTGGCTGCGGGAGCCGAAGCGGGGCGATACTTACACCATCTCCGATCAACGCCTGGTCGGACTTCCCGACGATCCCCCGCTGTTGAATGTGCGCTTCCGCATCGAGGCCGGCGGCGTGGCGTTCGACCTGCTGCGTCCGGTGCGCCATCGTTACGTCGATCGCGTGGATGGCGAGCAGACCCGCGCCCTCGTGGTAGCGCCGCCGGTGGCCTTGAATCTGCCGCAGGATATGGTGCTGTTTCCGAATGGCGAGACGCGCAAAGTGGAGATCGCGGTGCGCGCGAACACGCCGAAAATGGCGGGCGACGTCCGCTTGGCGCTCGATCCGGGGTGGAGCGCGCAGCCCGCGGCCCGGCCGTTCGAGCAGGCGCAAGAGGGTCAGCAACAGCCGCTAACTTTTGAGATTGCCCCAGCCGCAGGACCCGATCCGCCGGCCACGCTCCGCGCCACGGCGCAAGTCGGCGCCGGCGAGATCGGCGTCGGCATGCTCGTGATTTCGCATGCGCCCCTGCCGCCCTTGACGGTGTTTCCGCCCGCCGTGGTGAAGCTGGTGCGTGCGGACGTGCGCGTCGCCGCGCGCAAGGTCGGCTACGTGATGGGCGCGGGCGACGAAATGCCCAACGCCATTCGCCAGCTCGGCTGCGAGGTGACCCTGCTGACGCCTTCCGATCTGGAGCAGCGCGACCTCTCGGAATTCAACGTCATCGTGACCGGCGTGCGCGCCTACAATACCCGCGCGGATCTGCGCGCCAACCTGCCGCGTCTGATGGACTACATGCGGAACGGCGGCACTTTGATCGACCAGTACAACGTCACCGACGGCAATCTGGTGCCCATGGGGCCCTATCCGTTCAAGGTGGGGCACGATCGCGTCACGGTCGAGGAAGCCCCAGTCACCTTTACCGATCCGCAAAGTCCCCTGCTCAGCACACCGAACCAGATCGCGCAGAAGGATTTTGAAGGATGGATCCAGGAGCGCGGTCTGTACTTCGCGTCGGAATGGGATTCGCGCTATCGGACGGTGCTCGAATCGCACGATCCGGGCGAGAAACCGCTGGCCGGCGGGATGTTGTACACGCGCTACGGCAAAGGCGTGTATATCTTCAGCGGGTATTCGTGGTTCCGGGAGTTGCCGGCGGGCGTGCCCGGAGCATACCGTCTGTTCGCCAACATGTTGAGTGCCAGATAATGTCTAATCTGCAAACGCCCATCGGGCCGGAAATGGCCGAGTATATTCGTAGCGTCTCTTTGCGCGAGCCGGATCTTCTGCGCCGGCTGCGCGAAGAAACGGCTCAACGGCTCGACGCCACTATGCAGGTTTCGCCCGAGCAGGGTCAGTTTCTCGGCATGCTGGTGCGCATGACGGGCGCCACCCGGGCCCTCGAAGTGGGAGTCTTCACCGGGCTCAGCTCGCTGCATATCGCGTTGGCCATGCCGCCGCACGGGGGCTTGATCGCCTGCGATGTGAATCCGGAAACCACGGCTATCGCGCGCAGTTACTGGACCGAAGCAGGCGTCGCGGACAAGATCGACTTGCGCCTCGCGCCGGCGATCGAAACACTGGACGCACTGATCGCCGCGGGCTCTACCGGCAATTTCGATTTCGCGTTCGTGGATGCGGACAAGGAAAACTACCCGCACTATTACGAGCGCGTCCTGAAGCTGCTGCGGCCGGGCGGGTTGGCGGTCTTCGACAACGTGTTATGGCATGGCCGCGTGATCGACCCGGCGGTGCAGGATAAAGATACGCAAGCCATTCGCGCATTCAACGCCAGGCTGCACGTCGACGATCGCGTGTGGCTCAGCCTGGTGGCTACCGGCGACGGGCTCACGTTGGCTCTGAAGCGCTAGCCGTGGGGCACCATTGAAAACCCAATTGAGTTTTCGTCACATTTGGTGGCCCGCAGGGCCATCCTGACACGCTTCAGCGTGCCGGCGGGACTTTTAAGTCCCGCCCTAAGGCTTACCTGGTGGGTCCAGCCATCTCGATGGCTGGTTGGGGAGCGCGCAGGAACTGCTGGATGTGCTCGGTCAGCAACTCGGGCTGCTCCAGGGGTCCGAAATGCTCGCCGCCCGGCAGCAGCACGGGCTTGCAATTCGGCAGGGCCTTGTGCAGGAAATCGTAGGAGCTGATGAAATGCGAATTGCGTCCGTAGACCAGCAGCGTGGGCGTTTGAATATTGCGCACGGCGTCCAGGGTCATGGCGCCGACTTCCTCGTAGTCCTTCAACAGCGTGGTGTTGCGAATGAGGTGCAGCAGCGGCTCGCGATTCCGCGGCAGACCGCGCGCCGGGCCGTAAAACTTGGGGGTCTCGAGACTGAGCTGCAGCAGGAATTCGGCATCCGTCCGCTTGTCCTCCGGAACGTGGATCCCGACTTCTTCCAGCTTGGCCACCCATGCTGCCCAGCCGATCCAATCTTTGTCGTTGCGCAGGTGTACCAGGGCCGCCAGTCCCGGCTCCAGCGCCAGCAATTTCGTCACACGCTCCGGATAGAGCAGGCTGAAATACATGGCGATGTCCGCGCCAAAACTGTGGCCGACCAGAATGGCCTTTTCGATGCCCATGGCATCCAGGAAGCAGCGCAGATCTTCGGCCATATCCGCCGTCGTGTAGCCCGCGGGAGTCACATCGCTGTAACCGTGGCCGCGCAGGTCGTAGGTGGTGACCCGATGCTCACGCCGTAGGATGGGCGCCATGTAGAGGTGCCAGACCGCCAGGTTGCCCAGAAAGCCGTGCAGCATGACGATATCCGGCCCCATGCCCACAGTGATGTAATGCAGATCGATGCCGTTTGCCTTAACCTTTGGCACTCTGAAACAGTTCCTCCTTGTGCGCGGCATCGGCCAGTCGAGCCTTGTCGCGCCAGCAGCGCCAGGCCATCCCCACGCTGTGCAACACTTCATTGGCGTCGAACGGTTTCAGAATTAAATCGAAACCGCCCAGGTTCAGCACTTCGGCCCACAGCCGATCGTCGCCCGATCGCGAGGCCACAATGACGCACGGCGGGGACGCCATGCGCGCCGCGGCTTTCGCGATGTGCTGCCACGAACACCCGCCTGGCAAATCCGGGTCCGCAATGATCACACCGGGGGCCCGCGTTTCCATCTCGTATTGTGCTTGCTCTAACGTGGATGCCAATTGTAGTTCCCAGGTCGACCGGGCCAGAATTCCGCGCAGGGTTTGCCGGTCTTCCTCGCCCGGAATCACAGCCAGAACGGTAAGTTTCTTTGCCGTGTCCAATAGCATAGTAGCATCACTTCCGTTTAGTATAGTATGGCTATAGACTATATCTAAAGAGAAGAGGTGTCAACTTATTTTTCGTAGACCGTCGTGGATGGATTGAAGTTGCGCCAATCGAACCAGTAATCCTTGAGTATCTGAACCGGTTCCAAACAAGTGCCTGCGGCCTTCCCAGTGATCGCGCAGCCTTGGAAGTTCCACGCGCTGCCCGTGGCTGCATCCATGAGCAGCGCGGCAGCCGCGGAAGCGGGGCTCGCGGGCAGCCGGTAGAAATCGGACGGCCCTTTGACGCCAGCGATGCGATTGCGAAAGGCGCGCACCGATTGCCCGTCCCCGCCGACGACTAGCAGGACCGGTTCCGCGCCCACGTGATCCTCGACCAGTTTCTCGCGAATCACCTGGTCGTACGGAAATGCACGGCTCACGCCGAAGGCCTGAATCCCCAGCATCACATCGCGGCCCTTCAGCCCGTGCTCGTGGAAATCGATGACCGTGCGCGCGCGCCCCATCTGTACATCCCAATCCTTGGGAGCGTATTCGGCGACGTAAGGCGCGACGTCCTGCAGCACGGTGCCCCGCGGTTCCTCCGCGCGCCATGTACCGAAGTTCAGTTCGTCCGAGTGAACGAAGGGCAACTGGCTCCCGCGCAGCGGTCCCGAAACTGCCTGGCCGCTGATCTGCTGCCAATAAGTACCGGTCTGGTCGTCGCGCATCAGAAAGTTCTGGTTATTGATGCCGGCCAGGTGAAACGTCAGCCGCAGACCTGCGATGTCTCTGCCCCACACCAGACCGGTGTGACAGAGCGTTCAATACGTCGCAACGATGGCCACCTTGTCGAGCACATCGTTGATCACGTGATGGTAGGAGATGTTGCGGATCGGATAGGCGCGGGCTGCGCCGCCGATCTTGATCGCGATCACCTTTTCCGCTGGATCGAGTTTGATGTTGGCGGCGGCGCCAAACGCAGGACGGTCGTCGGGATGGAACATCAACTCATAGATGTTTACCCGCGCCAGCGCCGCCAGAACGCACACAAAAGCCACGCCCGCCGTGGCGCATGCCCGCCGCCATTTGCGCGGCTGCGCGCGCCAGTAGAATACCAGGGCAGCCAGTGCGGCGACACAACAGAGCAGCGTGACGGCCTCGCGAAAGCGCATCACCACCAGCGCGGCAGCCAATTCCCGCGCGCCCTGTGCCCGAAACGGCCGGATCACGTACAACGGATACCACACGCAGAGCAGGGCCAGGACCAGACAGACGAGCAGGGTGGCCACGGCGATCCGCCGGTTGTGCTGTGCTTCGCGGGTCATAGGGGCCATCCTCTTAGTCTATCCCTCAGAATATGTACTTGAGGGCCAGTTGCAGCAGCCGCGGCGGCCCGGCTTGCAGAATCTGTCCGAATGCCGGCGACTGCATGTCGTTCTCGGGCAACCCGAAGTTAGGATGGTTCAACGAATTGAAGCACTCCGCACGGAACTGCACGCGCTGCGACTCCGCGATCCGGAAATCCTTAAACAGCGACACGTCCACGCTCTCGATGCCCGGACCCCGCGCCACGTTACGGCCCTCGTTGCCAAACTGGCCGGCTTGCGTCACCGGATTGAGTTGCAGGAATGCCGAGGGGCTCACCCACCGGTTCGGTGTGTGCGGACCCAGGTTGGGATTGGAGATCAGATCCGGACGGCTGGAATAGAATCCGCTGATCTCGGGCGCGCTCCCCTGCAGCGAAACGTTCGCGCTGTCGTAGACCGTAAACGGCGTACCTGAGGAGATGGTGGCGATGGTATTGAATTGCCATCCGTTGAGGATGAATGCCGCGGCCGGCGAGGCGTTCCGCCAGGTGGGCAGCCGGTAGCTTCCGCTGAACAGAAAACGGTTCTTGGCGTCAAACAAAGACGGTCCGTGCTCGGCCGCCAGGTCGAATGGATTCTGGGCGAGGTCGTTTTCGCCGGCCACCAATGTCGGCGCCGATCCGGCCACGTTCAGCGACGAGATATAGTCGAGGCTCTTCGAGAACCAGTAAGAAGCCAGGAAGCTCAAGTTGCGCGTGAACTGCCGCGAGAATGCGATCTGCAGCGCGTGGTAAGTGGAACTGGAGTCGTCCGCAATCAGGCCGACCGACCCATATTGGCACACGCCGGCCGAGTTACAATCCGCATATTCGCGGCGCTGCTCGGTGTTCTCGGCGGTAGCGCCCGGACCGTAAATGGATGGGTTGGCCTCGATAAAGCGGGGCAAGTGCGTGCCTTTATTTCCGACATAGCGCACATCCAGCAAGTAGTCCTTCGCAATCACTCGCTGGATCGATAAGTTCCAGTTTTGGGAATAAGGCGGCAGCATACCTTGTTGCACCGTCAGGATGGTAGCCGGCTGCACGAATTGCCGATTCGCAAAGGGCGGCGCCTGGCTGCCGTAGGGATTCGCCAGGTTGAATCCCGGCCCCGCCAATTGATAAGCCTCGGTCCACGGCAAGGCGCTGACGGCCGCCTGCAGAGGGCCGCCCACGCCGTTGGTGAAGCCATCGTAGAAAATGCCATAGCCCGCGCGGACGGTCATCTGGCCGGTGCCGAACGGATCCCAAGCCAAACCTACCCGCGGCATAATCTCGTGGTAATCGACAGCGGCGATACCTGCCGGCACGCCTTTATCGCCCGGGAAAAGCAGTCCCGGAGGGGCATCCGGCATCACCGTGGATTGCTGGCCCGGCGCGAATTCGTTCATCCGGTTGCGGATGTCCGTGTACGGCGAATTCACTTCGTAGCGCACGCCGTAGTTAAGCGTCAGGCGGGGCGAGATACGGAATTCATCCTGCGCGTATCCGGCCGCGATCCACTTGCGCAGCCCGCGGTTGAAGTCTCCCCCGCCCTGGAAGAACTGCACGGATTGCCCCAGCAGCAGGCTGGCGAAGGAATCGCTGGCCGGAAAGGGAGCGAACACAAAGAATCCGTTGGTCGCAATTCCCAGCAAAACATTGATCTGCTGACGGTCAAGGTCCGCGCCGAATTTCAGATTGTGCCTGCCGCGCGTCATGCCGATCGAATAAGATCCCTGGTAATCGTTCTGATAAGTGTTCTGCGGGCCGGTAATCGGGTTACCCACGGAACCATACCCGCTCACAATCAGGAAAGGAACTCCTGCGTTCGTGCCCAAAGTAGGCTCATAGCTGAAGCCCAGGCTGCTCCCCGGCGTATGATTCTGCGCGTCTTCATAAATGAACACGTTGCGGAAGAACGCCAGCCGTATGGTCTGCACGGTCTCCGGCGAGATCAGGTGCACGTCGGAAACCGTAAATGAATTCGTCGTGATGGCGTCGGTCACCGGAAATCCGGGCACATTCGATCCATTGATGGGCAGCGGATCCAGGGTATTCTGGCCGGACGCCGCATAGCGCGCGAAGATCTGGTCGTTGTTCCCAAAATAGTGATCGTACCGGAAGCCGCCCTGGTTATAGTTGTCAGTCGCCATCTGGGTCGATTCGTAAACGTTCTGGCCGACATTCGGCAGCGGATACAGACTCCCGGCGGCCAAGCCGATGGGATTGAGCATCGAGGCGGGGATCTTATTGCCCGGAAAGGGCGCGCCGGCGAATTCGTTAATCAGTCGCACCGGCAGCCCGGTATTGGGATCGGTCAAGCCGGAGAAGTCGCCGGTGCGCTCGGCCGCGGTCGGTACGATGGCCGCCTGCGTTTCGCCCTGGTTGTCGCGCTGCCCTTCAAAGTAGAGGAAGAAGAAATCCTTATTACGCCGCAGCGCGCCGCCAACGGTCGCGCCAAACTGATTCAGGTGCAGCGGCTCGGTAGTCGACGCGAAGAAGTTGCGCGCGTCGAAGGCGTTGTTTCGCAGAAAGTCGTAGATGTCGCCATGCAGGCTATTGCCGCCGGACTTAGTCACTACCGTCGTGGTCCCGCCGCTGGTTTCGCCATATTCGGGCGGCGCGTTGAGCGAGAGAATGCGGAACTCACTGACCGCGTCGACCGGCGTCCGCAGCGCAAATCCGCCGTTCACGCTATCTACATTCGTCACCCCGTCCAGGAGATAGTTATTCGATTCCGGTCTCTGCCCGTTGACCGCGAAAGTCTGTCCGCTGCGCAGAATGCCCCCAGCCTCCGCGAGCCCCGCGGTCATCGGCGCCACCCCGGGCTGCAGCAATCCGAGTTGCATCAAATTGCGGCCATCGAGAGGCAGGTCCGTAGCTTCACGCTCCGAAACCACGTTTCCCAGCGCCGAACTGGTGTCAACGGTCGCGGTCTGGGCGCGCACCTCGACTTCGCTGTGGCTGCTGGCGATCTCCAACTGCACGGGATAATTCACTACGCGGCCGACATCGATGCGGATCGCCGCTGCCGAATACGGCGCGAAATTCGGGGCGGCCACCGTGAGGGCATAGTCGCCCACCGGCAAATTGGCGATGCGGAAAGTTCCCTGGCGCGACGTGACTACGGTCTGGCGCAGACCCGTCTGAACATTTTGCACCGTCACCTGCGCCCCGCTTACCACCGAGGACGAAGGATCTGCCACTCTACCTTCCAGGACTCCGATCGGGTCCTGCCCCAGAAGAACTCCACTTAGACACACAAATAGCGCTGCCACTCTACGCATCGGTTAGTAATCTCCCCCTCTAAACGGGTATGTTGCGAGTCTATGAGTTGGCGCCAAAACTGTCAATAATGAAAAGAAACTAAGTAGGAGCGACTAGGCGCGACCGGCAACCTAGTATTCTTCCGGTATTGACGCTCCCTGGAGCGCGTGTGATAATCCACCCATGAAACCGATGTTCCTTCCCGGCGTGGAGCGCAATCCGCAGCCGGGACCCTACGCGGACTTGATCAAGACGATGCAGGAGAGCGGATCCGAGTACCCGCAGATCTGGCACATGTTCGCCTACATGCCCAAAGCCACCGAGCACCTCGGGCGCTTCACGCAGGAGGTTCTGCGCGGCCCGGGCGCATTCAGCGCGGGCATCCGCGAGCTGATCGCGGCCTTCACTTCGTATCGAAACGAGTGCCCGTTTTGACTAAAGTCGCACGCCGCGGTCGCGGCGGAACTATTGGGAGACGAGGAGCTGGTCTGGGGAGTGCTGCGGGACCTGGAGACGTCTAAGCTCGATGAGAAACATAAAGCGCTGTTCCGGTTCGTCGATAAAGTAAACCATGATTCGCCGCGCATCGGCCCCGACGATATGAAACCGCTCTACGCCGTTGGCTGGGAAGACGACGCCATCTATCTGGCGATCACGGTGTGCGCCATGTTCAATTTCTACAATCGCTGGATCGATGCCAGCGGCGTACATGCCCTGTCCGATGAAGCCCACCGCGCGGGCGGAAAGCGCACCGCGCTCCACGGCTATGCCCGCAGCTAGCGCCGCGCGCGGACGCATCTATCCGGGGTGGCGGGTGGTCTTGGCCGCCTACTGCGGAGCGATGGTCAGCTTCGGCTCGCTGCTGGTTTTCACCTTCAGTATCTTTCTGAAGCCTTTAAGCGGCGCATTCGGATGGAGCCGCGAGTCGGTTTCCGCGGCGTTTGGATTCGCGGCGCTTACCGTGGCGGTCTGCTCGCCGCCGCTCGGCCACCTGCTCGACCGGTTTGGACCGCGCCGCGTCATTCTCCCCTGCATGGCGATCTTCGGCCTGGCATTTGGGTCGCTCGGATTCCTCACTCCGCGGCTGGCGCATCTCTACGCCATCTTTGTGCTGCTGGGCATCGTAGGGAACGGCACCACCCAGATGGGTTATTCGCGCGCGGTCTCCACCTGGTTCGATAAACGGCGCGGACTGGCGCTGGCGTTGGTGATGGCCGGCGTGGGAACGGGCTCCATGCTCTTCCCTCCCCTTGCGCAGACTTTGATCGCCGGATACGGATGGCGCACGGCGTACATGGTGCTGGGAGCGCTGGTGCTGCTGCTGGGACTTCCCCTGACGGCGCTCTTTGTCCGCGAACGGCCTCGCGACCCGCACGCCGCCGCGGATTCGAGCGGCCGCACCGCCAGCGGTTTCGCCGGCTCTACCGTATCCGAAGGACTGCGTTCCCGCGCCTTCTGGATCCTGATTGGCACGCTGCTGTTGAGTTCGGTGAGCATGAATGGCGCCATTACGCACCTCTCGCCGCTGCTGACGGACCGTGGCGTGTCCGCTTCGAGCGCCGCCCTGGCGGCATCCCTGTTGGGGATGGCCAGCTTCTTCGGAAGGCTGCTCGCCGGCGTGCTTCTCGACCGCTTCTTCGGACCTCGCGTGGGCTTCGGTTTATGCGCCATGTCCGCGGCGGGTATTCTAATTCTGGCCCGCGCCGGTTCGAGCGCGCCTGGAATGGCCGCCGCGGTGCTGATCGGACTGGGCGTTGGCGCGGAAGCGGCACTCACGCCTTACCTCCTGACGCGCTATTTCGGCTTGCGCGCATTCTCCACTCTCTATGGATTCACCTGGACCGCTTACGCGATGGCGGGCGCGATCGGTCCGGTCTGGATGGGCAAAGCCTTCGATGCCACGGGATCGTATGCAGCCCTGTTGACCCTCTTGTCCGGCGCTACGCTGGCGGCGGCCGGGCTTCTGCTTCTGCTGCCGCGCTATCCGCCCGGTTGGGCCGTGGCGCACGCTTCAGCGTGCCGGCGGGACTTTTAAGTCCCGCAGAGGCAGCCTCAGATAAATAGCACCGGGCGTAGGATCGGGCATATAAGGACCGATCTGCTCAAATCCCAGCCGTTCGTACATCGCCAGGGCCCGCCGCATCACGGGCATGGTGTCGCCCAGCATTTCGCAATAACCGGCCGCGCGCGCTTCGCCAATAACCCATTCGAGCAGCGCCAGCCCGGCTCCCTGACCGCGGAACCGGGGCCGCACGTAGAGCCGCTTGGCTTCCGCACGCGAATCGTCCAGCGCACGAAGCGCGATGCAGCCGGCAGACTCGCCATCCACCATCGCCAGCGCCAACCGGCCGGATGGAGGCGCGTAATAGCCGGGCAGCGCCGCCACTTCCGCCGCAAAATTCTGAAAGCAGGGTGTGAAACCGAACGACTGCCAATACTCCTCAAATAGCCGCCGCACAACCGGGATGCGGTCGACGGTAAATGCGGAAACGATCTCCATTTCAGACAGTTTAGATTGTTCTACTCAGTGGGTCATCGAATAGACCACGTAATTCACACCGATGCGAATGCCCAGCGCCGAGTATTTCTCGGGATAGTGCGGATCGTCCGCCCACTCCCACGAGTCTCCGATGTCGGAGTTGAACGCGATGGCCACCATCACCCGGTTGTGGTCGTCGTAAATGCCCCGCCAGCGCGGATTCTGCCCGCCATTCACCGTCGAATCCGGGTTGCGGTTCGTGGTGCCGCGCGCCAGCGCCCACTCTCCGGGTATCTGATACCGATCGTCCAGATTATAAATCGTATGGAAAATGGCGTCGCTATTGTCGATTTCCACGATCTGCCGGTCGGGGAACACGCGCTCGATGCTCTCATAGAAACGGTCCCACTCTTCGCTGCCCCAGAAATCATCCAGCATCAGGAACCCCCCGCGCAGCAGATACTCGCGCAATTTCGCGGCTTGCGCGT
>JBEKIM010000186.1:0-12622 GCA_050011755.1 Bryobacteraceae bacterium
TGACACTTTAGTACAGATTTAGCATCCTAGTAGAAGAGCCTAGATTTCCAGGAGAACTCCGTGAGCACCTCAGCCAATACCATCGAGACCTTTGCAAATCAGGAATATAAGTGGGGTTTCGTCACCGAAATCGATGCCGATACCGTTCCACCCGGCCTGAACGAAGACGTTATCCGCCTGATTTCAAAGAAGAAAAATGAGCCCGAGTTCATGCTGGAGTGGCGCCTCAAAGCTTACCGGCACTGGCTCACGATGCAAGAGCCCACCTGGGCCAACATCCATTACCCGCCCATCGATTACCAAGCTATCAGTTACTACGCGGCTCCCAAAACCAACCTCAATCGGCCGAAAAGCCTCGACGACGTCGATCCGGAATTGTTGCGCACCTATGAAAAACTGGGCATCCCGCTACAAGAACGCGAACTGCTCGCGGGCGTGGCAGTGGACGCGGTGTTCGACAGCGTCTCGGTAGCCACTACGTTTAAGGCAAAGCTGGGCGAGATGGGCATCATTTTCGGATCCTTCTCCGAAGCCGTTCAGGAACACCCCGATCTGATTCGGAAATATCTCGGCTCGGTAGTGCCTTCCTCGGATAACTTCTTCGCGGCGCTGAACTCGGCGGTCTTCAGCGACGGTTCCTTTTGCTACGTACCGAAGGGCGTTCGCTGCCCCATGGAGTTGTCCACTTATTTCCGCATCAACGCCAAGAATACCGGCCAATTCGAGCGCACGCTGATCATCGCCGACGAGGGCGCCTACGTCAGCTACCTGGAGGGTTGCACCGCGCCCATGCGCGATACCAACCAGTTGCACGCCGCCGTAGTCGAACTGGTAGCGCTCGATAACGCCCAGATCAAATATTCCACCGTGCAGAACTGGTATCCCGGCGACAAAGAGGGCCGGGGAGGCATCTATAATTTCGTAACCAAGCGGGGCGCGTGCCGGGGCGTCAACTCCAAGATTTCCTGGACGCAGGTGGAGACCGGGTCCGCCATTACCTGGAAATATCCAAGCTGTTTGCTGATCGGCGATAACTCGGTCGGCGAATTCTACTCGGTGGCGCTCACGAACCACTATCAGCAGGCCGATACCGGCACCAAGATGGTTCACATCGGGAAGAACACCAGGAGTACGATCGTCTCGAAGGGCATCTCAGCGGGCCGCGGACAGAACACTTATCGCGGCGCGGTCAAGATTTTGAAGAGCGCCGCCAATGCGCGCAACTACTCGCAGTGCGATTCCATGCTGTTGGGCGACAAGTGCGGCGCGCACACGTTCCCCTATTTGGAAGTGAAGAATACGTCGTCGCAGGTGGAGCACGAGGCATCCACCTCGAAGATCGGCGAAGACCAGATTTTCTATTGCAGGCAGCGGGGAATTTCTACCGAAGACGCGGTCTCCATGATCGTACACGGCTTCTGCAAGGAAGTCTTCCGCGAATTGCCCATGGAGTTCGCCGTGGAAGCCCAGAAGCTGCTGGGAGTGAGTCTCGAAGGAAGCGTCGGATAAGCTAAACATGTCATTACTCGAAATCAAGAATCTGCATGCCAACGTCGCGGGCCGCGAAATTCTAAAAGGCATAGACCTGGCCATCGAAGCCGGCGAAGTGCATGCCATTATGGGACCGAACGGCTCCGGCAAAAGTACGCTCGCGCAAGTGCTGTCCGGCCGCGATCTGTACCAGGTGACCGGCGGCGAGGTCATTTACAACGGCAAGGACCTGCTCGAAATGCCACCGGAAGATCGCGCCCGCGAAGGCATCTTCATGGCCTTTCAGTATCCGGTGGAAATCCCCGGCGTCAGTAACCTGTATTTTCTGAAAGCTGCGCTCAACGCCATCCGCAAACACCAGAACCTGCCGGACCTCGACGCCATGGATTTCCTGGCGCTGGTCAAGGAGAAGATGGCGCTGATGGAAATGGATCAGAGCCTGCTGAACCGCGCCGTGAACACCGGCTTTTCCGGCGGTGAGAAGAAGCGCAACGAGATTTTTCAGATGGCCGTACTGGAGCCCAAGCTGGCGATCCTGGATGAAACCGATTCCGGCTTGGATATCGACGCGCTGAAGGTCGTAGCCGCCGGCGTCAACGCCTTGCGCGGCCGCGACCGCGCCATGATCGTGGTGACGCACTATCAACGCCTGTTGAATTACATCGTGCCGGATTTCGTGCACGTACTGGCGGAAGGGCGCATCGTGAAATCGGGCGGCAAGGAACTGGCGCTGGAACTGGAAGAATCCGGTTATGCGGAGATGGTGGAAACGGCATGATCGACGGCATTCGCGAAGAAGCCCGCCGGCGTTTCGCCGATCTGGGCTTCCCCACTACACACGACGAAGACTGGCGCTTTACGAGCGTCGTTCCTATTTCCCGCACACACTTTGAGTCCAGTGGGGCAGGCACATTGCCTGTGGCGGTCTCGAAGGCGGCCCCGGGCGTACACATAACCAAACTCTCCGAATCCGCCGTCGAACCCTACCTGGCGCGTTATGCCGGCTACCAGAACAACGCCTTCGTAGCCTTGAATACGGCGAACTTCACAGACGGGCTCTTTATCCACATCGCCA
The DNA here is from genome assembly GCA_050011755.1 of Bryobacteraceae bacterium. Taxonomy (GTDB): domain Bacteria; phylum Acidobacteriota; class Terriglobia; order Bryobacterales; family Bryobacteraceae; genus Bog-159. The sequence continues at coordinate 2,567 of JBEKIM010000186.1, forward strand.
AAGGGGCGGTGATCGAAGAACCTATCGAAATCGTGTTCGAATCCTCGGCCAACGGTCACCCAACCGTATCGCACCCCAGGGTATTGATCGTAGCCGAACCGGATAGCCAGGCGACCATCGTCGAACGATACGCCGGCAGCGGGGGCGCCTATCTGTCGAACGCCGTGACCGAGATCGTAGCGGGCGATCACTCGGTAATCGATCACTACAAGCTGCAAACCGAAAGCGCGCGCGCCTTCCACGTGGCAACGCTTCAGGTGCAGCTTGGCCGCGACACAAACTTCCGGTCGCACTCGCTCTCGTTCGGAGGCGCGCTAGTCCGCAACGACGTGAACGCGGTGCTCTCGGAAGGCTCCGAATGTACGCTGAACGGCTTGTATCTGGTGGCCGGCGAACAGCACATCGATAATCACACCACCATCGATCACGCCAAGCCGCACGCCGCCAGCCACGAGTTGTACAAGGGTATCCTGGCGGGCCACTCCAGCGCCGTATTCAACGGCAAAATCCTGGTCCGCAAGGACGCGCAGAAGACGGACGCCAAACAAACCAACAAGAACCTGGTTCTCTCGGAGGACGCCGTCATCAACACCAAGCCCGAGCTGCAAATTCTGGCTGACGACGTACGCTGCACGCATGGCGCGACGATCGGCCAACTGGATCCGGAAGGGATCTTTTACCTGCAATCGCGCGGCATAGGTTTCGCGGATGCCCGCAACCTGCTGATCTATGCCTTTGCACGCGACATCGTGGACCGCATCAAAGTCGCATCGCTGCGTGACCAGTTGGAGAACCTGTTGCTGGAGAAACTCCATGGGACTCGCCCTTAAGACCTGGCAGGATCAATCGTCGCGTGAGAACTTCCCCGTACTGAACCAGCGGGTCCACGGCAAGCCGCTGGTGTATCTGGATAACGCCGCCACCACCCAGAAGCCGCAAATGGTTCTGGACGCCATGAACCAGTTCTACCAGGCGGATAATTCGAACATCCACCGCGGCGTGCACGAATTGAGCGAGCGCTCCACCCGGCACTACGAGGAGGCGCGCGTGAAAATCCAGCGCTTCCTGAACGCCGCCGACTGGCGCGAGATTATCTTTGTGCGGGGCGCTACCGAAGGCATCAACCTGGTGGCCTACACCTACGGACGCCGGAACATCCAGGCAGGCGATGAGATCGTCATCTCGGCCATGGAGCACCATTCGAATATCGTGCCCTGGCAGATTCTCTGCGAAGAGAAGCAGGCCATCCTGCGCATTGCGCCCATCAACCAGCGCGGCGAGCTGCTGCTGGACGAATTTGAAAAACTGCTGGGCCCGCGCACGAAGCTGGTTTCAGTGGTGCATGTTTCAAACGCATTGGGCACAATCAATCCGGTGGGCGAGATCGCCCGGATCGCGCATCGGCATGGGGCGCCTGTCTTTATCGACGGGGCGCAGGCCGTGGCCCACATGAAGGTGGACGTGCAACAGCTCGATTGCGATTTTTACGCGCTTTCGGGACACAAGATGTTCGGGCCGACGGGCATTGGTGTGCTATACGGCAAGGCGGCGCTATTGAATAAAATGCCGCCTTATCAGGGCGGCGGCGACATGATCAGCTCGGTGACTTTCGCCAAGACTACCTACAACGAACTGCCTTACAAGTTCGAAGCCGGCACGCCGAATATCGCGGGGACCATCGGGCTGGGCGCGGCCGTCGATTACATCGACGAAATCGGAGTGGACCGTATCCAGAATTACGAGCACGAATTGCTGGCTTATGGGACGGCGCAGTTGGAGCGCATCCCGGGCCTGCGCCTGATCGGCACGGCGCGCGAGAAAGCCAGCGTTCTTTCGTTCGTGCTGGAAGGCGTACATCCCCACGATGTGGGCACCATCCTCGACCGTGAGGGTGTGGCCGTGCGCACCGGCCACCATTGCGCGCAGCCGGTGCTCGAGTGGTTCGGGGTGCCCGCCACCACGCGCGCATCGCTGGCATTTTATAACACCAGAAGCGATATCGATGCGTTGGTCGCCGGCATCGGCAAGGTAAAGGAGATCTTCGGGTAATGCTGGAAGGCTTGTATCAGGAAGTCATCCTCGACCACAGCAAGCGCCCGCGCAATTTCCACCCGATGGCGGATGCTACGCGCCGCGTGGAAGGCTACAACCCGCTGTGCGGCGACAAACTGGCACTGTTCGTGAAGATGGACGGCGACACGGTTGAGGATATCAGCTTCGTGGGCGCGGGATGCGCGATCTCGACGGCGTCGGCGTCGCTGATGACCGAAACCGTAAAAGGCAAATCGCGGCAGGAAGCCGTGCAGATGATGGAGCGTTTTCACGATCTGCTGACCACCGACAAGGCGGCTTCCGATAAACTCGGCAAGCTGGCCGTCTTCTCCGGCGTTCGTGAATTCCCGGCGCGCGTCAAGTGCGCCACGCTGGCCTGGCATACGTTGAAATCCGCGTTGACCTGCGCGGACGAGGTAGTCTCCACCGAATGAGAGAGAAAATCATAGCCGTGCTAAGCAAGATCTTCGACCCGGAGATCCCGATGGATATTTATAGCCTCGGCTTGATCTATGAGGTAAACGTCAATGCCGCCGGCGAAGCGCACATCAAAATGACTCTGACCGCGCCGAATTGCCCCGTGGCCGGGAGTCTGCCCGCCGAAGTCGAACGCAAAACGCGGGCGGTGCCCGGAGTGAAGGATGTGAAGCTCGAACTGACATTCGATCCGCCATGGGACAAGAGCCGCATGTCGCCGGACGCCCGTATGATGCTTGGCCTGGACGATATCATTCCGATCGATAAGCTGTCGCGGACGCGGTCATGAAACTCAGTGCACACGAAGAATACGGTTTGCGCTGCCTGCTGCGCATCGGCCTGGCGGGCCAGGACGAGAGCCTGACCATTCCCGAGATCAGCCAGGCGGAAGCGCTCTCGCCGGCCTACGCCGCCAAAGTGCTGCGCCTGCTGCGCCGGGGAGGATTCATCACCAGCGCCCGCGGCAAGGTGGGCGGTTACACGCTCTCGCGCCCCGCCGGCCAGATCGTGATCGGCGATGTCATCGGGGTTCTGGGCGGGCGTCTCTTCGAATCCAAACACTTCTGCCACGAGCACGCCGGGCAGATCCAGGTATGTACCCGTTCGGTGGATTGCTCGGTCCGGTCGCTCTGGCACGCGGTGCAGTCGGCGGTGGACGATGTGTTAAGCAAGACGACGCTGCAAGACCTGCTGCGCAGCGAAGGCGAGATGAACTCCTGGGTAAAGCGCATCCCCACCAATAGCCCGCTCACGTTCCTCCAATAAGAAGTTTGGTGGTTCCGCAGGCGCGTGGCACACCGTTGAAAACCCAATTGGGGGGGGCGGGCAATCATGCCCGCAGCCGCCTTTCAGGCGGCTAGCTAAGCCGGCTGGATAGCCGGCGGCGGCCAGGATTGGCCGCCCTCCAAATTGAGTTTTCATCACATTTGGTGGCCCGCAGGGCCATCCTGACACGCTTCAACGTGCCGGCGGGACTCTTAATTAAGTCCCGCACAATGGCCAACTCTACCCCTGCAAGAGGGTCTCCAGACCCGATCTCAGGCGGCCATCTCGCGCGCCACCCGCGCCGCCGTGGCCGGCGCCAGCAGGATTCCATTCCGATAGTGCCCGTACGCCAGCCATAAGCAGGTGTTGGGTAGCCGCCCGATCACCGGCTCGAGTCCCTCGGCTGCCGGACGGAAACCGAGCCACGCCGTGGGCTCTCCGGCGTCCAGAAGCCGCGGGAGCAACTCATCTGCGCGCGCGCGAATCCCGGCTACCACCGCCGGGTCGATCTCGCGGTTGAATCCCACCTCTTCGGACGAAGTTCCCGCGATGGTGAAACCACTGGACCGCTGCATTACGTAGGTGTGTCCATGCCGCAAGATCGGCCCGACCGCTCCCGGCTCGAGCGTATAGCCCAGCAGATGCCCGCGCACAGGAAAAGTGCTCGGAATCGCGATACGGCCCTGTGCCCCATTCACTGGAACCGCGCCGCTCCAGGCCCCCGCCGCGAGTACCACGGCCGATCCCGATAACGCGTCGCCGCTGGTCTCGACATCCGCGCGCTGTCCCGTCAGCCGCACGGCCAGTGCGCGCGTCTGTTCGCAGATTCGCACGCCGCGGCGTTCGCACGCGCAGCGCAAGGCGCGCGTCACATCCCGTGGATCGACCAGCGCATCGTCCGGGTAGTAGACTCCGCCGACGGTCACTTCCGAACGAATGCCCAAATCCGCCTGCGCCTCGCGGCGCGCCAGCAAATCCCGCCATTCGTCTTCCGTGCGCGCGATTTCCAGCGCCCCGCAGCGCCGGTAATCGATCCCCACGCCGGTCTCGCCAGCCAGTTCTTCGACGAACGCGGGATACAGCGCCAGGCTTTCCAAAGCCGACTCCGTCCAGCGGCTGCGGGTGACGAATTCTCCGCCCGGCGCCAGCATGCCGGCCCCGGCCCAACTGGCCTCACCCGCGAAAGCGCCCGCTTCCACGATGGTTACCGCTGCGCCCGCCTGCGCCAGCCGCCACGCGATCGAGCCGCCGATGATGCCACCGCCGATAACAACGATGTCCGGAAAATGACCTGGCATGAACTACCATGTTAGTGGATCGCCGGCACGGCGCCGGGCGCTCCGGCGCAGTAGAATCGTAATTGTGGAACGCCGCGCCGATCCCTCCATCGCCGAAACCATCGCCGTAGACCGGTCGGCGGCCGCCGCCCCCGCGCGATCTTCGGTTTCTCGCGTCTCGTCGTCATCCGTAAGCGACGTCGACGAAGGCCGCTTCGTCCCCGGAACCCTGCTGGGAGGACGCTACCGCATTATCGGACTGTTAGGGCGCGGCGGCATGGGCGAAGTCTATCGGGCCACCGATCTCGCTTTGGGCCAGTCCGTGGCGCTGAAGTTTCTGCCCGAGGAAGCCGCGCAGAACCAGCGTCTGCTGGAGAGGTTTCACGGCGAAGTTCGCATCGCCCGGCAAGTATCGCATCCCAATGTCTGCCGGGTGTACGACATCGGCGAGGCGGACGGCATGCCGTTCATCTCCATGGAGTATGTGGATGGCGAAGACCTGGGGGCACTGTTGCTGCGCATCGGACGCCTGCCCGCGGATAAGGCCCTGGAAACTGCGCGCAAGCTCTGCGCGGGTCTGGCAGCCGCTCACGATCGGGGCATCATCCATCGCGACCTGAAGCCGCAGAACATCATGATGAACAAGCGCGGCGAAGTCGTGATCATGGACTTCGGCCTGGCCGCGATTGCCGATCAACTTTCGCCGGCCGAAGTGCGCAACGGGACACCGGCCTATATGGCTCCGGAGCAGCTCAGGGGCGCCGAGGTTACCGCGAAGAGCGACATCTACGCGCTCGGCCTGGTGCTCTACGAGTTGTTCACGGGCAAGCGGCCTTTCGATGCCCATACGGTGCAGGCCATGCTGCGGCAGCAGGAATCGGCGCAGTTGACCAGCATGACTTCGATCGCCGCGGACATCGATCCGGGCGTCGAGAAAGCCATTCGCCGCTGTCTCGATCCGGATCCGGCGCGGCGTCCAGGAAACGTTTTGTCCGTCGCGGCGGCGCTGCCGGGCGGAGATCCTTTGGCCGCGGCGCTGGCCGCCGGGGAGATGCCCTCGCCGGAATTGGTGGCGGCGGCGGGCAAACTGGAAGGGCTGGCCCCCAGATACTCGATCCCTTGCCTGGTCGCCATCATGATCTGCCTTTGTTCCGCGGTGGCATTGCGGGCGCGCTACAGCGCCGTCATGCATACGCAGCTTGACAATCCGCCGGACGTGCTGGCGCATCTGGCACGCGAGATGGCATCGTCGTTCGGCTATCCCAAGAGGCCGGAGGATTTCGCGCTGACGATTCGCAATCGCGGAGACCTGCTCGACCGCCTCGAGCAATTGCCGCAGCCGCACCGCTGGGACGAATGGCTGGCGGCGGAGGCGCCCATCTTCGCCGATTATCGCGAAAGCCTGGAGCCATTGTCCGCCGATCCCTATGGTGAGGTAACGGCCGATAACCCGGCTCCCACCGCGCCGGGAATGGCGCACGTGGTCGTCGATGGGGCCGGCCGCCTGCGCGATTTCCAGGCCAACCCGTACCAGGACGCGCAAGCTCTGACTCCGGCTATCGCGCCGGCAGCGGTCTTCCATGCCGCAGGGCTCGACATGGCCGCCTTTACCGAGGTCCCCGCAACATTCGTTCCGTCCGGCGCCTCGAGCGAAGTGCATTCCTGGAAAGGCTCCCATCCGCGCATCCCAGGTCTCAACCTGAGAGTCGATCTGGCCTCGTGGAAGGGCCGCATAACCCAGGCGGCCGTTCATCTCGATTGGCCGGGGAGCGCCGCCCCAGCCACGCTGGCAGGCTCTCTGGCGGCCCGTATGCGCGGAATCCTCCTGCTGGCCCTTTCGGCCGTGGGTCTGCTGGCGGTGGTGTTGCTGGCGCGGCGCAACTGGAGGTTGGGCCATATCGATCGCAAGGGCGCGCTCCGTATCGGTATCGCCCGCTGCCTCTTGGGACTATTGGCGTGGATCGGGACCGTGCATCCCGTGGCCGACGAATCCATGATTCCTTTCTTTTTTTCTAACTGCGCGACATGGCTGATGTGGGGCGCGGTGCTGGCGCTGATGTATATCGCGTTGGAGCCACTGGTGCGCGCCCGCTGGCCGCATTCCATCGTCACCTGGAGCCGGCTGCTGGCCGGTCGCTGGCTGGATGCCCAAGTGAACTCCCACATCCTGATCGGGGCGACGGTGGGCGCCGCGGTGTGGGTGGCGGCCCAAGGGCTTGGCGACTGGCAGAATCCAGGAATGGACACCCTCAGCGGAATCAACTCCGCGTTGGGAACCCGGCACTGGCTGGCGGCACATGCCATCGTGATGGAGGGATCGCTGTTTTTTGGGCTGGTGGTCTTCTTTTCGATTTGCGGCCTGCGCCGGATCGTGCGAAAAGACGTGCCTGCCGCCATTATGGCGGCCCTCCTGCTGGTGCTGGGCAATGGCGGCATTTTCAGTTCGAACAACTGGAAACTGGAGGCCGCCATCTCCATCAGCGTCTATGCCGTACTTCTTTTTGTCTTGCTCAGGCTGGGCTTGGTGGCCACCATGGCGGCCGTATTCTTCATCGATACTTTCAACCTGATCAGCCTGGGTACGGATTGGAAGACATGGTATGCGCCGGCCGGACTGGCGACCTTCCTTCTCGTCCTGGGCATCGCGATTTTCGCCTTTTGGCGCTCGCTCGGGTCGCATGAATTGTTCGCCCCTCCGGCGAATCCGTAATGCCACCCGATCCAATTCTCGATTCCGGCGACACTTCGCTATTCGACGTGCATACCACCGCGCCCGGTCCGTCAGGCACGCTTCCGATTACGCCCGAAATGCTGCTCAACCGCCCTTCCGGCGACCTGTTCGGATGGAGCCAGAACGCCGGTATGGGCTGGGATCCGCGGGCCTTGGGTGGCAAGGAAATCCTGATCCTGAGCACGCACGGCGGGATGCGCGACGCCTCTGGCGCGCCCATTGCGCTGGGGTTTCACACCGGCCACTGGGAAGTGGGCCTGATGATGGAAGCCGCCGCGCGCGAACTGAAGGCGTTGGGAGCGGTTCCCTTCGCGGCCTATTGCACGGACCCCTGCGATGGCCGCACGCAAGGCACTACGGGCATGTTCGACAGCCTGCCATACCGCAACGACGCGGCCATCGTTTTCCGGCGGCTGATCCGCTCGCTGCCTACGCGCCGCGGCGTGATCGGAGTCGCTACCTGCGACAAAGGCCTGCCGGCGATGATGATGGCGCTAGCCTCCATGCACGATCTGCCTTGCGTGCTGGCGCCGGGTGGGGTCACCCTGGCGGCCGAGCAGGGCGAAGATGCCGGGCGGGTGCAAAGCGTCGGCGCGCGCTTCGCGCACGATCAAATCACGCTGGAGGCAGCCGCCCAAAATCTCTGCCGGGCTTGCGCCACGCCAGGCGGCGGGTGCCAGTTCCTGGGCACGGCGGCCACCTCCCAGGTTGTCGGCGAGGCGTTGGGTATGGCGTTGCCGCATTCCGCGCTATCGCCTTCGGGGCATCCCATCTGGCTGGATATGGCGCGCCGCTCGGCCCGCGCCGCGCTCGCATTGGAGGCTCGCGGCCTCAAGATGCGCGACATCCTGACCGACGCCGCGGTGGGCAATGCGATGGTAGTACATGCGGCTTTCGGAGGCTCCACCAACCTGATCCTGCACCTGCCCGCCGTGGCGCACGCCGCCGGTTTGCGACGGCCCACCACCGCGGATTGGACAGCTACAAACCGCCGCGTGGCCCGGCTGGTGGATGCGCTCCCCAACGGGCCGCGCTCGTTCACCACCGTGCAAGTCTTCCTGGCGGGAGGCGTCCCCGAAGTGATGCTTCACCTTCGGCACGCCGGTCTGCTCGACACCGGCGTCCTGACCGTCAGCGGCCAGACCTTGGGCGCCGTGCTCGACTGGTGGGAATCTTCAGCGCGGCGCGCCGCGCTACGCCGGCTGTTGAAAGAGCGCGACGGCATCGATCCGGACGATGTCATCATGGACCCGGCCCGCGCCGCGCGCGCCGGCCTGACTTCCACGGTCACCTTTCCGCACGGCAATCTCGCGCCGGAAGGTTCGGTGATCAAGAGCACCGCCATCGACCCCAGCGTGGTGGGCCCCGATGGCGTCTACCGCATTACCGGCCCCGCGCGCGTGTTTCGTACCGAAGCCGCGGCCATCGCGGCCATCAAAAGCCACGGCCCGGACCGCGTGCGGCCCGGCGATATCCTGGTACTGATCTGCCGCGGTCCCATGGGTTCGGGTATGGAGGAGACGTACCAGATCACGTCGGCGCTGAAATATCTGGATTTCGGCAAGCATGTAGCCGTCCTCACCGACGCGCGCTTTAGCGGCGTTTCCACGGGCGCCTGCATCGGGCACATCTCGCCCGAGGCGCTGGCCGGCGGGCCCATCGGCAAGGTGCTGGATGGAGACGTGATCCAGATCGTCGTAGACCGCGTGAACCTGGAAGGCTCGGTGAACCTGGTCGGCCACGGGGCGGATCTATTCGGCACGGCGGAAGGCACGCGCGTGCTGGCCGAACGGCCTCCGCGGCCGGACCTTGAACCCGACCCCGCGCTACCTCCCGAAACCCGGCTGTGGGCCGCGCTGCAACACGTGAGTGGGGGCACCTGGGGCGGATGCGTATATGACCCGGACGCCATTCTGAAAGCTCTCGGCCGCTGAACCCTCCGCCCCGGCATTACAATGCCGTTTGGAGGCACCATGTTCACCGCAACAGCCGATCTGCTTCTCCCCAGCACCACCACCGGATCGTTTCCCCGCCCGCGCTGGTTCGATGTCAGCATGTGGGGCCGTCCCCTCGACACCTGCATGCTCGACATCCGCTTCCGCGAAAAATTCCAGGACGCCATGACGGTGCTCATCGGCGATCAGGAGCGCGCGGGCCTCGACATTCTTACGCACGGCGACCTGCACGTGGATGAAGACATGGCCGGCCGCGCCTGGCACCACTATCCGCTGCAGCGGTGGGCCGGTTTCGAAGGCGACTACCTGCAGCCGGAGGAGACCACCGCGCCGTGGCTCCACTATCCGCCCGGAACGCTGCTGAACGAAATCTATACCGGCTGGCGCTGGCCGCACGTCACCGGCAAGATTGAGCACAGGCCGCTCGATTACCCCAAGTTGTGGCGCATCGCGCAGGCCAAGACGCGCAAGCCGGTGAAGTTCGGCACGTGCTGCAGCCAGGTGATGGCGCTGTTCCTGGACATCCACACGCCGCACTACAAGGACAAACGCCAGGTGATCTGGGACATGGCCGAGGCCATGAACAAGGAGTTGCTGGCGCTGCGGGAGGCCGGCTGCCGCTGCATGCAGATCGAGGAGCCGACCTTCCATTTCATGGCGAATACTTTCGGCAAAGACCACGACGAAGTGAAGTTCATGGTGGACGCCTTCAACCGCGAAGTGCAGGGCCTCGACGATGTGGAGTTGTGGATTCACACCTGCTGGGGCAATCCGAATATGCAGCGCGTGATGGAGGATA
>JBEKIM010000187.1:0-12544 GCA_050011755.1 Bryobacteraceae bacterium
CTGTTCTGGTCGGGAGAGATGCCGCTGGACGTGGCCTTGATCCAAACCTCTCCGCCGGATGAGCACGGCTACCTCAGCCTGGGCACCAGCATCGACTGCACGCTGAGCGCGGCGCTGTGTGCGCGGTGCGTGATCGCGGAGGTCAACGACCAGATGCCGCGCACGCTGGGCGACACGTTCATTCATGCCGACAAGGTCGCCGCCATGGTGGAAACTTCGCGCCCGCTGCTGGAGCTGCCCTCCGTGCCATCGACCGACGTGCAGCATCGCATCGCGCGCCACGTAGCTCCGCTGATTCCCGATGGCGCCACCCTGCAGCTCGGCATCGGCGGCATCCCCAATGCTGTACTGGAATCGCTCTACGACCGCAAGGACCTGGGCATCCACAGCGAGATGTGCCCTGACGGCGTGGTGCCGCTGATCGAAGCCGGCGTAATTACCGGCGCCCGTAAAACCCTGCACCGCGGCAAAGCGGTAGCGGGTTTCGTGCTGGGGACCAAGCGCATCTTCGACTGCATCCACAACAACCCGGCCTTCGAATTCCACCCCACCCAGTACGTCAACGATCCTTTCGTGATTGCGCAGAACGACCGGATGGTGGCCATCAATTCGGCGATCCAAGTGGATCTCACCGGCCAGGTCTGCGCGGATTCCATCGGGACCACGCCCTACAGCGGCTTCGGCGGGCAATTGGATTTCATCCGTGGCGCGGCGCGCTCGAAGGGCGGCAGGCCCATCATCGCGCTGCCGTCCACCGCATGCCATGGGCGCGTGTCGCGCATCGTGCCGGTGCTCGATCCGGGCGCCGGCGTGGTCACCGGCCGCGCCGAAGTGCACTACGTAGTCACCGAGTACGGCGTCGCTTATCTGTGGGGAAAAACGCTGCGGCAGCGCACCGATGCACTGATTGCCATCGCCGATCCCCGTTTTCGCGACGAGCTTTACGATTACGCCGCGCGCGCGCATTATGTCGAAGCGCGCCAGGCGCTGGAGGTCGCATGACGAACACCGGTAAACCCGACCGCGGCATGGTCGAGCTGAATTCGGAAGAGTGCAAAGGTTGCGGGTTGTGCGTGGAGGCCTGCCCGCCCAAGGTCCTGCTGCTGGCGGACCCGTTGAACCGCTACGGCTATCATCCGGCGCGCTACGCCGGCGTGGGCTGCACCGGTTGCGGCATCTGTTTCTTTGTATGTCCGGAGCCGGGCGCCATTAGGGTGCTGCGCGCAGCGGCGTGAGGAGGTCTCGCAGATGAAACAAATCACCAAGGGAAATGAAGCCATCGTGAAAGGCGCCATTCTGGCCGGATGCCGCGCTTTTTACGGCTACCCCATCACGCCGGCGAGCGAGATTGCGGAAGCCGCCGCGCTCTACATGCCGCAGGCGGGCGGCGTGTTCCTGCAGGCCGAAAGCGAAGTGGCCGCCGTCAATATGCTGTATGGCGCCGCCGCCACGGGCGTGCGCGCCATGTCGGCCTCCAGCGGTCCCGGCATCAGCCTCATGCAGGAGGGCATCAGTTACATCGCCGGCGCGGAACTGCCCTGCGTGGTCGCGGATATCATGCGCGGCGGCCCGGGTCTCGGCAATATCGCGCCGGAGCAGGGCGATTATCACCAGGTGGTGAAGGGCGGCGGCCACGGCTGCTATCGCACCCTGGTGCTGGCCCCGAATTCCGTGCAGGAGATGGCGGACCTGACCATCGAAGCCTTCGACCTGGCCGACCGCTATCGCAATCCGGTGTTCGTGCTGGCGGATGGTTACATCGGGCAGATGATGGAGCCCGTCGAATTTCCGGAGCCCATCGCGCCGCCCAAGCGTCCCGATTGGGCCGTGTTCGGAACCGGCGAAAGCCGCCGCAACCTGGTCACTTCCATCTTTCTCGAGCCGGACAAATTGGAAGCGCACGTCATGAAGCTGGAAGCCAAATACAAGCGCGCCGAGCGGGAAGCCGTGCAGTTTGAAGACTGGCGCACCGACGATGCAGAAATCGTGCTGGTGGGTTACGGGATCGTCTCGCGGGTGTTGAAACAGGTGGTCGAGCAGGGCCGCGCGCAAGGCCTGGCTCTTGGGTTGCTGCGTCCGATCAGCCTCTATCCGTTCCCTGTCGAGCATCTGCGCCGGCTTAGCCGCAGGGGACGCAAGTTCCTGGTGGTGGAGCTGAGCACCGGCCAACTGGTGGAAGATGTGCGGCTGGCCGTGGAAGGCCGCTGCCCGGTGGAGTTCTATGGCCGGGCCGGCGGTAATGTGCCGAGCGCCGAAGAGGTGCTGCGGCAGGTGGAGTCGCATGTGGAGGTCCTAACTTATGTCTAGCTACACGGTCACCCACGAAAAGGCTAAGTCGTTTTACCCGATCTACGAGCGCAAAGCCGAGCTGCAACACCAGACGCATTACTGCCCGGGCTGCGGTCACGGCGTGGTGCATAAGCTGATTGCGCGCGCCATCGACGAGTTAGGCATTCAGGACCGTACCATTCTGGTCAGTCCCGTAGGCTGCTCGGTCTTCGCTTACTACTATTTCGATGTCGGAAACATCCAAGTCGCGCATGGCCGCGCGCCGGCCGTAGCTACCGCGGTAAAGCGCAGTTGCCCGCAATCCGTGGTGCTCAGCTATCAGGGCGATGGCGACCTGGCCGCTATCGGCTGCGCGGAAATCGTACACGCCGCCAATCGCGGCGAGCCCATCACCGTAATCTTCATCAACAACGCGATTTACGGCATGACCGGCGGCCAGATGGCGCCCACCACTCCGCTGGGAGTTAAGAGCACCACGTCCCCGTTTGGCCGGAACTCATGGAACGAAGGCTTCCCGATGCATGTGAGCGAACTCCTGGCGTCGCTCGAAGCACCGGTCTATATCGAGCGCGTCGCGCTGGGCAATAACAAGCAGGTAATGAACACGGGACGCGCGGTGCGCCGAGCGATCGAGAACCAGGTGCGGGGCATCGGCTTCTCCCTGATAGAGGTGCTCTCGCCCTGCCCTACTATCTGGAAACTGGATCCGCTGGACGCGCAGCGCCGCGTGCTCGAAGAGATGCCCAAGACCTTCCCGCTGGGCGTCTTCCGCGACAGAACGAAAGACGCGCCGGTACGTCCGGCCCCGCAGGCCCCGCCGGAGTTATCGTCCCTCCCGGCCATACTCGGACTCACCGAGGAGCCAGGCACAACACCAGTCACCAACCACCGGCCACCAACCGCCGCGGCCGAAGGCCGCACGGATGCACGCCTCAAGATTGCAGGCTTCGGCGGACAAGGCGTCCTGCTGCTTGGCGAAATACTGGCCGAGGCCGGATTAGCCGCGGGCCTGGAAGTCTCCTGGCTGCCCTCCTACGGCCCGGAAATGCGCTCGGGCACTTCCAATTGTCACGTGCGCCTTTCCGCGAGGCCCATCGATTCGCCGCTGGTGTCGGTTCCCAACGTCCTGATGGCACTCAACGAGCCGTCGCTGCGCAAGTTTATCGGCACGGTCCAGCCGGGCGGCTGGGTGATCTATAACGGCGCCGAGTTGCCCGCCTACTGCATGCGCGCCGACGTGCGCAACATGGCCCTGCCTTTCTCCCAGATCGGCGACGAACTGGGCGCGGCCAAAGCCGCCAACGTCGTCATGCTGGGTGCGCTGCTGGAAGCCACCGGCATGCTCTCCGAGGAGCAGGTCACCACAGCGTTGCACAAGCTGGTGAAGAGTCCACGCTGGATCGAAATCGACCTGGCTGCCATGGCGCGCGGCCGCCAGGAAGCCAGAAAGGAAATCCGCCATGAAAACTGAAGATCATTCCAATGTCATCGTCTACTTCGACAATCGGTACGTGCCGCTGCGCGACGCGCGGGTCAGCATCCTGACGCATGCGTTGCACTACGGCACGGGCGTCTTCGACGGCATTCGCGGCTACTGGGACGAGCGCCAGGAACAGCTCTTCCTGCTGCGCCCGATGGAGCACTTCCGCCGCTGGAAGGCCAATTCCGGCATCCTGCGTATCGGCATCCCGCCGGATGCGTCCGAGCTATGCGGCATCGCGGTGGAGTTGATTCGGCGCAATCGCTTTCACTCGCATGTGTATGTGCGGCCGTTGGCCTATAAGTCGGCCGAACGCATTGGCGTGAACCCGGACGACCGCGATGCTTTCTCCGTGATCGTGCTGCCCTTCGGCGATTACCTCGACAGCCGTCATGGGCTGCACGCCGGTGTAGTTTCCTGGCGGCGCATTGAAGATAACGCCATTCCCGGCCGCGCCAAGATCTGCGGATCGTACGTGAACAGCGCGCTGGCCGGAGACGAGGCCCGCCGCAACGGCTTCGACGAAGCCATCTTCCTGACCGAAGCAGGCCACGTGGCCGAAGGCGCGAGCTGCAATATCTTCCTGGTGCGCGGCGGCAAGCTGGTGACGCCTTGCGGCAGCGAGAATATCCTGGAAGGCATCACCCGGAATTGCGTGATGGAACTGGCCCGCAACGAGCTGCACATGGATGTCGTGGAGCGCCCGGTGGACCGCAGCGAATTGTACCTGGCCGACGAGATCTTCTTCACCGGCACGGCCGTGGAAGTGGCTCCAGTCACTAAGGTGGACCATCGCCCGGTGGGCTCCGGCGCCATTGGGCCGGTCGCCGCAGAGTTGCGTTTTCTGTACATGGAGGCCTCCCGCGGCCACATGGAAAAGTATCGCGACTGGCTGTTGCCGGCGTTCGATCTCACACCCGCGCAAACTGCCGAGCCAGAACCGGTGCTGGTGGGCGCGGGCGACGGCGACTTGTGGGGTGTATAGGTCTGGCGCTCGCTTTTGGAGGGCGGGCAATTCTGCCCGCGGCCGGCTTTCAGCCGGCTCTGGCCGCCAAAAAACAAACTGACCCACTACCGGGTGCCGCAAGCTATGCTGGCACGTACCGCTCGATGGCAATTTCGCGGGAGGCTTTCCGCATGTTCGCAACGTCGTAGGCGAGCTGCATGCGGAGTAGGTGGTTCATATCGGGACCGAAGGCCTTTTCGATGCGCAGGGCCATTTCCGGCGTCAGCGCGGCTTTGCCATGGAGCAGGTCGGAAAGCGTCGCGCGGCGGACCTTCAAAATCCGCGCTGCCTGCGTCACGTTCAGGCCCAGGGCTTCCACTATCTCGGTTCTGATGAGGTCGCCGGGATGAGGCGGGTTTTTCATGGGCATTGCGCTTTCTCCTAATCATAGTCGACTAAGTCAATATGGGTGGCTGCGTCCGCGTCCGGGTCGTAACGGAATGTAAGCCGCCAGTTTCCTGTTATGGTCAGGCTCCAAGATCCCTTCAGCTCGCCTTTCAGCGCGTGCAGTTTCCATCCCGGAAACCGCCCGACTTGGTCTAGGGTGTCGGCCGTTTCGAGCGCTAGCGGGAGCCTTCGCAGTTTGTCAGCCATGGTGGCCGGCACCCCTTTGGCGTTGTCGTATTTGTAGAGTTGCCGGAGTCCTTTATGCCGAAACCTCGCAAGGCGCATTCGGCTCCTTGTCCATGGTTCAGTATGTACGGTTATACCGTACATGTCAAGTGCTGCTTGCCGGTATTAGAACCACCCCAGTTTGTACCAGCTTAGGCGGATGTGGACATTCACCGAATCGGGTAGGCTTTACGAACGGCGACAGCCGCCGCCTACACAAAGCATGCCCGCCACAGCGTGACCACCAGCGCGTGGGTCACCATACTGGCGCGGATACTCCTGGCCTCCTGATACGCCCGCCCATAGAACCAGCCGGCTACCGCCGCCGCCAGCGCGAATCTCCAGTTGGGGAATCCGCGAAAGCCCAGGTGTACCGCGCCGAATACGATCGAAGCGCCGGCCACCCCTGCCGCGGGACTGCCGGTCCATTCGACCATCCATTGCTGCAGCAGGCCGCGAAAGAAGAACTCCTCCGACAGCGCCACCACCCACAGCACGCCCAGAAAGGTCGCCGCGATCTTCCAAAGTGGCATGCCGGGCCCCAGCCGGACCAGCCGCGTGGCCCAAGCCAGTGGAATCCCGGCGATCAGGAAGTAGAGGAATTGCCGGACGCCGGTCTTCCATTCCGCCAGGCTGGGTATAAAACCGTAGCCCACGCCGGGGACGCGCCGCTCCACCAGCATCACCATGGCGCACACCCGCGTGAGCGCCACATGCCCGAGGATCTCGAGATGCAATCCGTGAAATGGCGAAGTGTAAATCGGATCGAAATATCCGCGCAGGACCACCGCCGCTACCAGCGCGATGAACGCGCCATCGGCCAGCGGTTTGGCCGGAAAAATCTTGTACCAGAGTCCCAACGCCGTCGCCAGCGCGGCCAACTGCGCCAGTGCGCGCCACCGGAATTGACCGGTGTTCGACGCATACAGAATGTACGGCGCAACGAACGAGAGAACCAGGAACCAGGGAAGATTCCGCTCGAACCGGCGGCGCACTTCGGCGAATGCGGGGACCAGATAGAATGGATATTCGACCAGGAACGCGGCCAATACCGGAACCGCCACCCACGCAGGAATGCCTTTCGAACGAGCATACAGCAAACCCGCGGCGCTCAGCGCGGTCCAGCCGGCCAGCAGAGCCGCCCGGAAACCGCCGAGCGATTGTGTCATCGGGCTCATTTTAGCATTGGGGTGCGTGGCGGCCACCGCGCGCGCGCAGGAGCAGCCCGCGAACCTGGCCAGGCAGATCGCGCATCGGGAGAGCGAAACCAAGGCCGCGCGCGATCGGTACACTTACAGGCAGACCGTGATCTTCGCGGAACTCGATAACCACGGCGCGGAGACGGGCGAGTATCGCGAGCAGCGCGACGTGATCTTCTCGCCCGAACACGAACGCACCGAGCGCATCATCGGCAAACCGCTCGACACCCTGAAGCGCCTTAAGCTCACCGACGAAGACTTCCAGGATATTCGCGGCATTCAGCCGTTCGTGATGACCGAAGACCAGCTTTGGAATTACGAGACCAAGTTCCGCGGCGACGAAACCATCGACGGCGTGGATTGCTGGGTGCTGCAGGTGCGTCCGCGCCAGATTCTGCAAGGCCAGCGTCTTTTTGACGGGCTGCTGTGGGCCGACAAGAAGGACTTTTCCATCGTGCGGATGGAAGGGCAGGCGGTACCGCAAATGCTCAGCCGGCAGCAGGAGAATCTGTTTCCGCGATTCACCACCGTGCGCCAGGCGATCGATGGCCACCACCGCTTTCCGGTGGCCACCTATGCCGACGATACTCTTCCTTTCAGCACCGGCCTGCTGCGCGTTCGTCTGACCATCCGCTATTCGCAATACCAGCGCTTCGGCGCGGACTCTGTAATTCAGTTCGAAAAGCCCTGACATGCCGCGGGACCTTTGGCACGAACCGGACTTCCTGAAGCTGTGGGCCGGCCAGGCGGTTTCGCACATCGGGTCCTGGATCACGCTGGTGGGCCTCCCCCTGATGGCTGCCCAACTGCTAAACGCCTCGCCGCTGCAGATGGGGATTCTCAGCGGCGTCAGTGCGGCAGCCGTCCTGTTATTCGGCCTGTTCGCGGGAGCCTGGGCGGACCGCGTGCGCCGCCGCCCCATTCTGATCTGGGCCGATCTCGGCCGCGCGGCTGTGCTGGGCACGATTCCGCTGGCTGCGGCATTCGGCCGGTTGACCATGAGTCACCTCTACCTGGTAGCGGCCGGCAGCGCGATCCTCTCGGTATTCTTCGACGTCAGTTATCAGGCCTACCTGCCATCGCTGGTCTCGCCCGAGAACATCCTCGAAGGCAACAGCAAAATGAGTTTGTCCGAATCCATCGCGGGCGTGGTGGGCCCGGGGCTCACCGGCGCTTTAGTGGCGGCCATCACGGCGCCGATGGCGATCCTCTTCGATGCCGTTTCGTTCGTCGGCTCGGCGATATCCGTATGGCTCATCCGCCAGCCGGAGCCTCCGCCGGTGCCCAGCGGGACGCCGCATATCGGGCGCGAGATTCTGGAAGGGCTGCGCGCGTCCTGGCGCGAGCCGATACTGCGTACGCTGCTGCTGCGCGCGGCCACCTCCTCCGTTTTTCTGGGCTTCGGCAGCAGCTTGTACATCCTCTTCGCCGTGCGCGAGCTTCGTATCGGAGCCGTCCTGCTGGGCCTGGTCATCGCGGTCGGCGGCTGCAGCGGCCTGGTGGGTGCGCTGACGGCCGGCCCTATCGTGCGCCGGATTGGGTTTGGCCGCTCGTTAATCGGCGCGGCGCTGTTGAGTGGCGTAGCGGGCCTGCTGCCGCCCCTGGCCCACGGGCCGGTGGCCGTGTGCGCCGCGATTCTGGCCGTCGCGCAATTGGGCGACATCGCCTGGTCCGTCTACGCGATCGGCGAGCTGACGCTGCGCCAGTCGATTGCACCCACCTGCCTCTTAGGACGCGTGAACTCCGCCGCACACCTGACGTTCCGGGGTGTGTTGCCGCTGGGCGCGCTGGCGGGGGGAGCCATCGCCCAGGCGATCGGGCTGCGCCCCGCGATGTTCGTAGGCGCCGCCGGATTCCTGCTTTCGACGCTGTGGCTCATCTGCTCGCCCATCCGCCGCTTGCGGGCGGTTCCCGCCGGCCCGGACGCGGTCAGGGTGCAAATCGCTCCATGAATCGCACGCGCACATGCCGACCCTTTTACGTAGGGTGCCGGGTCCTCAATCCGGCAACTTACAGGTCAACCACCGTGCGGCGGCTAATGGTCGATACCGGGGCCGAGTACACATGGATCGATGCCACGGTCCTGCAGGCCATCCGGATCGAGCGCTGCAAGAAAGATCTCCAATTTCACTTGGCGAACGGCCAAATCGTTTCGCGCTCGGTCGGCTACGCCATACTTAACGTCGCTAAGGCGTCTTTGCCGAGAAGGGCGATCTTCAACGGCTCGGCGCGCGCCCTGCAAGGTCTGAACCTGCATGTGGATTCACGCCGGAAAAGGCTGGTGCCTGCCGGTCCGATCGTCAGCGCAGCGGCCGTACCTCGACGATGCCCAAGAAGCCTCGGCGTACCCAGTCGCAAGTTGGACTTGGTTAGCCTGCAAATCGCTCCATGAATCGCGTGGGCGCATCGAGCGGCGTGAAACCGTGTTGCGCGTAGAGGCCGTGCGCGTCCCTGGTGGCGAGGATCCAGCGGCGCAGCCCGGGCAGCCGCGGATGTTCCACAACCACGCCAATCAGCCACTTGCCAATGCCTTGTCCGCGAAATTCGGGCAGCACGAAGACGTCGGCCAGCCAGGCGAAAGTGGCATAGTCGGTGACTACCCGGGCGAAGCCGATCTGCCTGGAATCCCGATACACGCCGAAAGGCAGCGAGTTCTCGATAGAGCGCCGCACCATTTCGAGCGGCCGTCCCATCGCCCAATAGGCCGAGCCGCTCAGGTATGCGTGAATCATGGGAATATCCAGACGCGCCGGGTCCGTATTGATGGTGTACTCGCCTCTCTGCCAGGTTTCTGCCATCAGACTAGGATAGCCTGCGCCGGTTTCCCGCAGAGGCCCTGGCTAATTGAAACGGCTGTCGAACCTTAAGACTTGAACGCTAGCGTTCCACACGGAATGCGTATGCCTGGTGAGCCGGACCCGCACGGGCGTCCAGGGTCAGCACATAATCGCCACGAACCATGGTCCGCGCAGGCGCCGTAAGCTCGAGCACACGGCTCCCGCCGAGCACGAAGGCACTCCAGACCTCGCCGCCTCCGGGAAGTGTGAGTGCGGCACGATACTCCGCAGCCTCGTTTCCCGGTTCGATTTCCAACGACAGGCGGACTTCCCCGGCATCGGCGGGAATACGCAGGACCACGGCGCTGGAATTTGCGTCGCGGTCGAGCACAGGCCGCAGGGCGAAAGCCACTACGGCAACTGCGGGATGGGCCTCACCCGATTTGAGTGCGTCCCGAATTGCTACTTGATGGAGTTCCGCTTCCAAGCGCCCGATCCTGGTTTGCTGCCATCCAATCAGAACCAGGCCGGCTACAATGGCTGCGGCGGCGGCCAGACGCCAGACAGGCGAAGGTATGCGCGCCGCCCTATGCGTGGAGGCCGGCACGGAACCCGTCAACGTCATGATCGCAGCGCAAAACTCGACCTTCTCCCAGAGCCCGGGCGAGGCTCGATATTTTCGCTCGAAGCTGCGCGTATCGTCCGGAGAAAGTTTCTTGAGCAAATAATCGCGGATGAGATCCTGCTCGCAGGCGCCCGCGAGGACAAAGAACGCATCGTCGGCGAAGTAGCGTTCCTCTATGCGCCGCGCTTCCTCTTCGGGCAGCCGGTCCAGGAGGTATGCCGTTAATTGAGGGACATCGCCCGATTCCGGCAACATTTGTGGTTTCATAGCGATAGGCGAGCGCGGCCCTGCGTCCGCTTACAGGCTAAACCCCGCAGCAGTTCGACGATGCGAAACGCGCGGATGCGCAGCGCATTCGGCGATTTGCCGAGCCGCGCGGCGAGTTGCCGGCGGTCGTCTTGAAAGTACTGTCTGATGAACTCGTAATCCGCGGCCTCCAAGGTTCTGAGGCACTGCTCGATCAGGATCAGGCGATCCGGCTCAACCGCGATCGTCGCGGCGGCCGGGCTATGCACGTCCTCATCGAATTCGACCGGCGGCGGCTTTTGTTCCATGCAGACGCGCGACGCAATCCCATAACAGAAGCTCATCAGTTCTGTGATTTCGATACCCTCGGTGCAACGGCGGTGAGCGCGCAGAACGACTTCGTCGGCGAGGTCCTCGGGATCCGGACAGTGGCGCCGCAAGAAATAGAAGATCAGCTTTGCCCGGATCGCCAAATATTTCCGCTCTGCCTTCACCGGATCGGGATCGAGCAGGGGAAAGAACCCAGCGGTAAGGTCGCGCTCGCTCTCCGGGCTCACGAGATCGGACTCCCGGCCGCAATTGGCTTCCATTCTCCCTCGAGCGAAAAGCCGGACCAATACGCAGGATCTTTCCACCGGGGATTGCGCCACAGGGCTTCCCGCGCCGCTCGCATGGCGCGAGCAGGAGAACGCACCCCCGGTTTAAGCAGGTCGCTATAGAATGCGCGCATGAACAGCGCGGCGCCTTCGTCGTCGATCGGCCAGAGGCTGACCAGCACGCGCGCGGCGCCGGCGTAGAAGAAAGCCTTGGTCAAGCCCACGAATCCGTCGCCGGGCACCGCGCGCCCCAGGCCTGTGGAGCAGCCGCTGACAACCGCTAATTCCACCGGAAGATTCAAGTCGTAGATCTCATAAAGGCTGAGCAATCCGTCACGCGGCGCCCCATTCGCATCCACCTGTGCGAGGAAAATGCCGGAAAGCTCCGGGTGGACGCTATCGATTCGTGTGTGGGTGGCGAAATGCAAGACAGTGGCCTGCCGCACCTCGTCGTCGTCCAGCGCCGCCTTTGCCGCGGCGAAGCCGACCTTTCGCAAGACGGTGGCACCTTGCGCAGCCTGTGCGATGTAATTCGCCTCAAGCAGTGAGAATGGAAGGCGTGCCAGCGCGCCGTCATTCGATTTCCCGCCGCGTTCTCCGCCACGGGGATCGCCAGTGAAAACGGGGTCGGCTAGCAAAGCGATTCTGAATGGCCCGGCGGCTCGCGCACGTCCGGCACGCAATGCCGCGAGCGTGGACGCGGAGGGAATGCCTGAGATCTCGTGCGCGATGCCTAGGGGCATCTCCGGTTTGCCGGGTGAAGGAAGCGCGGCGAACGCCACGTAATGCAGAATGCCGTCGAGAGACAGCATGATTCGCTTGTTTTGGATGAAGCCGGAAACCGGCGCCAATAATGTGCGGCCGAGCCGAACAACGGACGCACGGTATCGCCGGTCCATCTCCGGCCGGACCAGCCGATCGTGCCGCGCGCCGGCCAATTTGGCCACCGGACGGGCGATGGTCTCAATGGCAGCGCGAGATGGCAAGCGGAACCACTTCACCTCATCCGGGGTGACAGCCCAGACGTAACTATTGGATTCTCCGAGCGCGAATTCCAGCAGGACAGTATCTTTGTCCAGCAGACTGCGAATCTGGGGCGCGGCCAGCGGCGATGGAATGGGCGCCTTGGCCGTCCCGGCACCGCCGATCTCGCTGGCCAGCGATTCATATTGAAGCTGCAGTTCGTCTAATTCACTCGCAAGCGCGATGCGCTTGGAAGACGCTTCGGTTGTAGCAGGCAAAAGCGCCAATTGACGCGATTTGAACGCCAGGCGCCGGGTGAGCCGCCGCTCGCGATCGGCCAGATCCGGATTCATCGCGTGCAGGGCTTCGTAGCGCTTCCCACCCAACTCGTCCATCCATGATCGAGAACGGGCGCGCTCGGCGATCTCCAAACCTGGAGCGGCGAGAGCTTGCATGTTCCCGGCCGGCTGCGAGTCGAAAACGAGATCGAGCATCTCCTCGTAGACCGCGCGGCGCGAGGCGAACCATGTGGCGCGCAGATCGGGCGAAGCCACGTGCACGCGCAACTTCTCCACCATGTTCATGGCGCGCTCGAGATCCGCCCGTGCGGCGGCGGTACCCTCGCGGTGCCGCTCAATGCGCGCCATTTCGATCAGCGTCGCGACGGCGTCGTCGTCCAGGCCGGCGCTTAAACGCAAGTCCAGCGATTCCTTCAGGCTCGCCAGTCCGCTATCCCAGTTGCCCAGTCCGG
>JBEKIM010000188.1:0-15931 GCA_050011755.1 Bryobacteraceae bacterium
CGGCTTTCCAGCCGGCTTAGCCGCCTGAAAAGGCGGCTGCGGGCATGATTGCCCGCCCCACGGTGAGTTTTCGACGATGCCCCGCAGGGGGTCTCGCCGCTGTTTCACCCGCATCCGCGGGGGCGCCCGCTGAAGCGTGCGCCACGGGGGTCCGTCACTCGTGGCGGAGCGCGACGGACGGCTCGATGCGGGCGGCGCGCCATGCCGGCAAACATGCGGAGATTGCCGTCGAGATCAGGATCGCGCCGAGCACGCCGATCCAAGCCGGCGCGTCGGTAAGGCGGACGCCAAAAAGCTGACTCTCAACCGCGAGCCCGGCGGCAACCGCGCCGGCAGTGCCCGCGGCCAGACCTAAGGCGACGACCGCTCCACCGCGCGCCAGAATCATGCGCACAATTTGGATCTGGCGGGCACCGAGCGCCACCCGGATTCCGATCTCACGCCGGCGAAGCTCGACCCAGTGAGCGAGCGAACCATACAAGCCCACGACCGCGAGCAACATGCCGGCGACCGCCAATCCATTCAAGAGGAAGGCCACAAAACGCCGCAGCCGCAAGGAGCCGGCGACGCGCTCATCCATGCGCCGTACATCGAATAGAGCGATGCCCGGGTTCAATCCGGCGATGACCTTGCGCACGGCCGAGGTGGGATCGAGATCGCCCTTGGTTCGCAGCACCAGGTACATGGCATCGGCGCGCTCCTGCAGTTCGGGATAATACACTTCAGGTTCGCCGGGTCCGCCCAAGTCGCTGTTATGCACGCTGCCGACAACCCCGACGATGGTCGCCGGAGTGTCCGCCCCACCGCTGCCGATGAGTTTGCCGAGCGGGTCCTCGCCGGGAAAATAGCGGTGTGCCAATGCTTCATCGATAACGGCAACCAGCGGCGCGCCCGCGCGGTCGCGATTCGTAAACGTGCGGCCACGCAACAGCGGAATTCCCATGGCTTCGAAGTAGCCGGGAAGCGCGATGCCGATCTGCGCTTCCGGAGGCGGGGTCCTTTTGGGCTGCTGGGGCAATTGCAGCGCTTCGGCCCAGACTCCGCTGGGATTGAACGGAAGCGCATTAGAGCCCGAAGCCGCCTGGACCCCGGGCATGGACGCGAGTTCTTGGAGCAGCGGTTCGAAGAACCGCGTATTCCAACTCTGAACGGCGGTATCCCTCCAGCCCGACAGGGTGAGCGCCGCGGTCCAAACGTGTTGCGGCTCGAACCCGGGCGGGATGCGCGTTAGATTCAGAAAGCTGCGGCTCAACTGCGCGGCGGTGAAGACGAGGGCGACGGCGACGGCGACTTGAGCCGCCACAATTCCATCTCGCCAGCCGCCGCCTCTTGTCGAGGTGCGCGTAGCTCCGCCTTTCAGCGCCTGCTCGACGGGGAGACTCGCGGTGAGCATGGCCGGGAGGAGTCCGGCAAAGACGGTGGTGAGCAGAGCCAGCGCCACCGCAAAAAGCAAGGTCCAGCCTTGGACTGGCGTGGGCTGGTTCAGAGGTCCGTAGAGATTGACTAGGTGCACCGGCCAGACGGCGAAGACAATGCCGAGGGCACAACCAAAAGAAGCGAGCACTCCTGTTTCGGCGAGGACCTGGCGAACAATCCGAGATTTCGTAGCGCCTATTGCCATTCTCACAGACATTTCGCTATGCCGTGCGGTGGCGCGAATCAACAGCAAGCCACTCACATTGATGCAGGCAATCAGCAGGACGGCAAGAACGGCGGCGAATGCCAGGTAGAGCCAGCGCCGGATCGATTCAGTCTGTTCATCGCCGAGCTGGCGTGTGGTGAAGCGCCAGCCCTGGCTTCTGGGATAGAACATCGGGTAGCTGGATCCGAGTTGGTCGCCGATCAGTTGCAGCACCGCTTGCGCGCGTTCCGGAGTGACTGCCGGAGAGAGCCGCGCGACCATATGCAGCCACTTCTCGAGCCGCCCTCCCTCCAAAGTAAATTCAGTCCGCCGCGGAGCCACGGGAACCCAGAGTTGAGTTTCGCGCGAGGGGAACTGGAAGGTAGGCGGCATGACGCCGATCACCGTGTAGGGCTCTCCGTTTAAGTGAATCGTTCGGCCCAGCACACGGGGATCGGCGCCAAAGGTGTTGCGCCACAAACTGTCGCTAAGGACCGCGGTTCCTGGGGCGCCATGCCGATCTTCGGCCGCGGAAAAGGTCCGGCCCAATTGCGGCTTCACGCCGAGAGTGCCAAAGAGCGTCGCGGAAGCGTTGACGACGTCGATATGCCGTGCGTCGCCCGAGCCGGTGAGCGTGAGGTCGTTCCAGTAGAAGATGCCGGCATTCGCGAACACGTCGGTGTGCCGCTGGATCTGGGCATAGTCGAATGCGGAAACGCCCGCTACCGAGACCTGATTCTTAGGAAAGGAATTGTGGACGAAGAACAGACGCCGCGCATCCGGGTAGGGCAGCGGCTTGAGCACAGCCTGATAGAGAACGCTGAAGACCGCTGTCGAGCCGCCGATTCCAAGGGCCAGGATGACTACGGCCACGAGGGCGAACCCGGGCTGCTTCCGCATCTGGCGGAAGGCGAGGAGCAGGTCGTGGACCAGATCCGCGCCGAGCTGTTTCGCGGCAACCATATCGACGCGATTCTATCACCCCGGAAGCGTTCCGCGGGTTAGGCGGCCTTACTTTGAGTAAGCGGCAATGTCGATGTCCACTTTGTCGCTGACTCGAAGGAGAAAAGTGCTGGGGTTCTTCATTCCCCACTTTACGTACGGGATGGTGAAGCGCATTTTGGCCGTGGCTTTGCCGTCGGTCACCTGCACGTGCACGGGCACCATGATTTCGTGCGCGGCGCCATGGATCCGGAATGTGCCGTGCACCTGAACTTCGGAGGAGCCCTGGGAAGCTACCGTGCCTTCGACCCGGTCGGGGACAAACAGGATGTCCTGAAAACGGCCGCTCTCCAGAATATTCTTGTGCATGCGACTGTCTCGCCCATCGCTGCCGCTCTCGCCGCTGGCGGCGTCCACGGCGACTTCGCCGCTGATTTTTCCGGTCGAAGGGTCGAACCGGATGACGCCATGTTTGACTTTGAAATCGCCGTGAACCGTGTGTAGGACATCCGCCAGGGTGAACTGCACGGTGGTGCGGGCGGTATCCAGGTCGAGCACAATTTCCTGGCCTGGTGTGGGCGCGGCAGTGAGCAAACTGCCGAACAGGGCCGCGGCGACAAGAATCGACTTGCAGCCTGAGATCGTCGGGATTATGTTTTCCGCCATCCGCGAGGGGTTTTCTTGTAGATCAGCCAAAGAGTCGAGAGGCCGGCAGCGAGCGAAAGAATGCCCATGGTCAGGGCCTTGACGATGTGGCGCTCGATCAGCCCTTCCCCGGTCGCCAGGAAGCCGACAAACAGCAGCATATAGGCCAACAGAAACATCGCCAGGAGGCCCTTTGTCAGCATGGGCCCGTAGGTCGCTTGACAGCCGGGGCAGGTCAAGGATCCCGCCTCGACGTTTTTGCCGCACAGTCCGCAAATCATAAATCACAGCTTAACCGATCAACATGCGCCAGGCCAGGGCGCAACCGCTGGCCGCAAATTCAACCGGCGAAAGGACGCCAACGTGCATCGACAACATGTTACGGAAGATCCCTGGCTGGGCGGCGAGAGCCTGGAGGGCGTGGTAATGCGCAAGCGTCCCCATCGCCAGGCTGTCGGCCAGTGCAATCGCCTGGCGGAAGGACTGGCAGAGTCCCTCTCCGGTGATCGCGTCCACCGAGCCGGAGGCATCACCAACCAGAGCTACGCGGTCGCGCCACACCCGCCGGAGCCGGCAATTCGCAGTGACCGCGCCGCGCTCCGAGGTGGTGCGGCATGCGCCCCCGAGCCTCGCGCGAAGTTCGGGAAATTGCTCCAGCGCCTTATCCAGCCGCAAGTGCGAATCCCTGGAGATGAGGGCAACACAAACTTCCTCGGGGCTGACGGGCGTCACATAAATCTGGCAGCCGGCGCCCCAATGCAATTCCATCGAATCGCTCCAGGGCGCCACGCGGCAGTGAATCCGGAATCCGAAGCGCTGGGGCTTCAGCCGGCATGCGGAGAGCCCGGCCCATCGTCTGACGCGCGAGTGGAAGCCGTCGGCGCCGACAATCCAGCGCGCGGGTACAGTCTGGCCCTCCAGTTTCACGCCTTCGGCGCAGATTCCAGTGACGGTCGTACCCCACAACATGCGGACCCCGGCAGCGGAAGCCGCGCGGATCATTTTGGGATGCAGCACCGTGCGCCGCACGCCGAGCGCATAGCCTTCCGGAAAGCCCGCTTCCACCGAAACGCCGGCGCCGACAAAGCGAATGCCGTGGAACGCATGGGCCTCGCCCGCTTCGATCGTGATGCCGAGACTGCGGAGCGCGGCCAAGCCATCCGGCATTAAGCCTTCGCCGCATGCCTTATCGATGGGCGGGCGCGCGCCGTCCGCCAGCGTGACTTGCAGGCCTTTGCGCCGCGCGGCTATGGCCGTCGCCAGCCCGGCCGGTCCGCCGCCAATCACGAATATGTCGGTTGCCTGCATCAGATATTAATGGCTCGGCTCGCCAGGCCCAGCGCTTCCGACCAGAAGACGTTGGAGGAGTGAACCAGTTCCACCACGCCGCGCATGGCGGAGACGAATTCATCGAGCTGCGCCTCCGACACGACCAGGGGTGGGGCTACTTTGAGCACCAGGAAGTTGTTGCCGCAGATTTGCGTGAGGATGTTCCGGTCGCGGAATAGACGCATTACCAGAACCTGTCCGAACATTCCGGGATGAATCCTGCGAAACGTTTCGAAGGGGATGCGTAGACGCAGTTGGCGCGGGGCCGTGAATTCGATGCCGGAGAGCATCCCGAGGCCGCGGACTTCTTTCACCATTTCAAAGCCAGCGAGCGCTTCCGTGAGGCGGCGCCGAAGTTCCGCGCCTAGAGTTGTGGCGCGTTCACCGAGACGGCCGCGTTCGACTACTTCCAACGCCGCCAGGCCGGCCCGCATGGCCAGGCTGTTTTCACTGAATGTGGACGTGTGCACAATGGCCCGCTGCAGCGAGCCGTAAACGGAATGGTAGATGGCGTCGGACACCAGCACGGCACCGCAGGGAATCAGCCCACCGCTCAAGGCCTTGGCCAGAATCACTATGTCGGGATCGAGGCCGAAATGATGCGCGGCGAGAAAAGGACCCGTGCGGTACATGCCGGTCTGCACTTCGTCGAGCACGAACAGCGTGCCGTAGCGCCGGCAAAGCGCCTGCGCGGCTTGCAGGTACCCGGACGCCGGGAGGCGGATGCCCGCTTCAGCCTGCACGGGTTCGACGATGAAGGCCGCGAATCGCTTGGTCGAGAGGCGCTCCTCGAGATCCGGGAGATTGCCAAATGGCAACGCCTCGGTGCCTGGAAGAAGAGGACCAAAGCCTTCCCGCCAGAAGGGGTCGCCCATCAGCGAAAGCGCGCCGCAGGTGAGGCCATGGAAGGCTCCCTGCGCATATAGCAGCCCGGGACGCCCCGTGTGCGCACGGGAGAACTTGATAGCTGTTTCGACGCCCTCGCTGCCGGAACTGCCGAACGAGACCTTGGTGAGCCGTCCGCCGGCGCGCCGGCAAAGCTGCTGGGCCAGTTCGCCCGCCAATTCCGGCACGTGACTCTGCAACATGGCGGGGCCGTCGCCACTTAACTCACGCTGCAGGGCGGCCACGATGACGGGATGGTTGTGTCCGGTATTGTGGACGCAGTAGCCCGAGAGAAAGTCCAGGATGCGCCGGCCATCCGACGTGAACAGTTCCGCGCCGAGGCAACGCTGGTAGCGGACGTTCATTTGTAACAGATTGAGGAGCCGTACCCACTGTGGGTTGACGTGTTCGGAATACAGCGCATCCGCGCCGGCGGTTGGCGATACGAGTGTCTCGGTCAAGATTGTGCCCAGAATTAGCAGACGAATCGATGCGGCGCCGCGTTTCCTGAATCGCGCCGCGGCAGGGTACCGCCCACGGCTTCGGATCAGGAAATCTGTTTGACTAAACGTTCCAGATCCAGCGGGGTATTGGATTCGGTAGCAGGGGCCAGCGACGGCGCGATGGCGAACGCCTCGTTGTGGCCCTCGAACCATACCACGAAGGACGATCGATCCGCGCCGGCCAGGCGCTGTTGATTCAGCCACGTGTAGTACGCGCCCATATCGGCGTCAATGAGCGACCCCTGGGGGTCTAATTCCGGTTTACGCTGCGTCTCGGCGAGCAGTTCGTTCATGGGACGGGCTCGCTGCCGGGGAGCGAACCGCAGCAGCAGCGTGACGGGCTGGGCCCTGCGAAACGCCTCGCGAGCGGCCCATTGGACAAATGTCGTGCTAAAGACCTGCGTTCCGGAACCTTCGGTGAGCAGGCTGACCTGGAACCGGCTCAGGACGGGGTCTGAGGCGTCTCCCATGCCTAACTCGGCCGGACGCATGCGAGCCAGCATTGTGCGGAATGCCTCGGGACCCATGCCGGACTGGAACGTCTTTTGCATTTTATCCTGCAGCACTCCGCGCGCGGCAGCCAGGGAATCGTAGGAGAAATGGACGAGGCCCCGGCTCGAAACAGGTTCTTCGTTTCCGCCGTCGATGTACCAATGGCTGTAAGGGGCGGAATGCGCCTGCGCCCTGGCGGCCAATATCTCCAGGAGAGTGCGGAGCCCGTTCGCGGGCTGCACCCGGTTGAAGTAAGCGCCGTGCGGGCGTAGCTTGCGAAAGAGCTTGTATTTGTTCTCCGCAACATCTTTGCCGAGCGCCACCATCGTCAGACGCGGCACGGCTGGGGGAGCAGGCGGCGCGGCGGCGTTGACGGTTCGCACATACTCGATGGCGGCCGTCCGGAAAAGGTCGATCTGCAGCGTGGCCCAAAGGTGCGCGCTCAGTTGCTCGGAAAACTGGGCGGGTTCATCGACCCAGTCGAAACTCTCCAGTGCGGGTGTGAGGCGCAGCTTCGCGAAGCCCTCCACTAACTTCTGGCGCTGGCCAGGAGAGCGAGATTCCAAATACGCCAACTGCTGGTCCAACTCGCGCCGTTCGGGCGGAAACTTCCAATCGTAGACGATGATTTCGCGCAGCAGCAACGGCAAGAAGGCGATGGGCAACTGCTGCAACAGGGTCACCCGGCCGGCGGCCAAATCCCGGGCCTGTGGGGGATAAGCGGCAAAGTGGCCGGCTTTCAAATCCCTGGGCAGCATACGGGTTACAGGACCTCCGGCAGCGGTTTGCCTTGCGACAAGCGGGCATCGAAACCCAGGAGCGCACCCAGCGTGGGCACCAGGTCGGTCGGTTCGGCGGGTCTCTCCACCACTACGTTTTCGCGCACGCCCGGCCCCATGGCCAGCATCCATGTGGTGCGGGAAAGGGGATCGCCGGTACGGTGATGCTGGAAGCCGTTGCCGCCGGCGTCGTCGTCGGCGTCGCGTCCGAAATCGGGAAGAATGAACAGGTTTGTCTTGTTCGCGTATTCCGGCTCGCGCTGGATGTTATTCCAGATTTCCCCGCATAATCGATCGGTGCGCTGGATGGCCTCCAGATATAAGGAATAGGTGCCCGAATGGGCGATGTCGATGTCGTGCAGCGTGATCCAAAGCAAGCTGGGCGCCAGTTGGCGCATGAGCTGGCGGGCGATGTAGACGGACAACTCGTCGGGACTCGCCAATACGCGAGCGTGCGCGGTGAAATCGGCTAGCGATAAGCGCAGGACCTCGGCCATCTCGTGCAGTTCGACCTGGTTACCGCCGATCTCGGGAGCGTAAAGCGGCGTCTCGTAGTTATCCCGCAGCAGATGCTCGTACGAAGGGCCTTCGCTCGATCGCAGCGCGGCAGCTAAGAGGCGCTTTGGCAGAACGACACCCGCCCCGAAGCCATGCCCGTAGGAACGGTGGCCGCTCTCGCCAATGCGGTTAAAGCCATTGCTGGGAGCCACCACCCATGCATCCAGGGCGGGGCGGCGTAAGTCCTTGCGGAAATACTCGAAGACGGTGGGACGATCCGGCGGCACCGCCGCAAAATTATTAAATGTTTCGTAGGCCCCGGTGGCCAGGCTGGCGGTGGCCACATAATGGCCAAGAATTCCCTTATTGACCACCTGGCTGAAGAAGGTGGCTCGCGGGATCAAGGACGTCAGGAGTTGGGGAATGTTCTCCTGCCCGTCGGGCATGAAAGTTTCTTCGTCGCGCGCGCCGCCGCCGAAGGTGACGACCACCGCCTTGCGGCCCGGCAGGGCGGCCATCCCGCGCGATGGGGCGATCCCGAGGAGCGTTCCAGCGGCCACCGCGCCAGTGACCTCACGCAGGAAAGTCCGGCGGCTTCGCGAAACGGCTTGCGCAATCTCACGCGGCCTGCGAGAACCTACGCTTAGTGTAGAATGACGAGGAATCGGTTGACCTCCCTGAGCGCGCCTTGGGCCGATTCTAGCACCTTTGTCAACGAGGCGCGGGGCAAGTGGTTTCGCGGACTACCAGATGGGTCTCCACTTTGCTCTCCGGGCGGCTGGGCTGGCCGTTGAGATTCGACACGAGCACATGAAAGGCCCGTTCCGCCAGTTCACTGCGCGACAACCGGACGGTGGTCAAGGGCGGTTCGGTGAATTCGGCCAAGCGGATATCGTCGAAGCCCACGATGGAGATATCCTTGGGTACCTGCAATCCCGCACGGCGCACTGCGCGCAGCATGCCGATCGCGGTCAAATCGTTGGAAGCCAGAACCGCCGTGGGACCGCAGCCCGAGTGAAGCATGCGGGTCATGGCAGCCAAGCCGCCGTCAACGGTATGGTCGGCGGTTTCGACGAGGCAGACGTCCCGGTCGATGCCGTGCCGGCCGAGCGACCGCAAGAACGCCGTGCGCCGGACGCGCGCCGATTTCAACCCGGCCGGTCCGCCGATGAATCCGATGCGGCGATGTCCGAGAGAGAGCAGGTGGTCGACCGCCTCGTTGATCCCCATGGCGTAATCGACCACGATGTTGCCGATCAGGTCCCCCGCCGGTCCGACATCCAGAAACACCATAGGCACGTTGCGGTTTGTAAGCTGATCTACAAGGTGTTTGTCCATCTCGGAGGTCATGATGGCGACGCCCTCCACTTTACGTTCCAACATACGGCGCACACAGATCGCCATGCGGGCGGAATCGTAGTTCGTGGAACTGACTAGAATCTCGTAGTCATGTTCGATGGCTATATCTTCGAAGCCTTTGATCAGCTCAGGGAAGAACGGATTCGTGATATCCGATACAATCAGCCCCAGAATGCGGCTGCGGCCCAAGACCAGCGACCTTGCCTGACCGTTTGGATAGTAGCCCAATTCTTCGATAATCTTCCACACACGCTTAGCTGTCTTGGGATCGACGAGCGAAGGGTTGTTGATTGTGCGAGATACCGTCGCTGTCGAGACTCGTGCGCGGCGGGCTACTTCTTGAATCTTCATGAGGCCTATTCGCTAGCTTATAGCGCCTTCGTTAGCGCGACCGCAAGGCGGGATACAAAAAAGTTGTGGAAAACACAAAAATCTCTTGACTTGGCGTTCAGATCGCAATAACATCTCAATGAAATCGTTTACATCCGCGGCTTAGCTCAGGCGCCGCGGAAAGCTGTGCTCAGGGAACTGTAGTCGATACACTCCTGACGCGTCTAGCGCCAAAGAGGGGGAGTGTGTCCATAAAGGGGAGGGAATATGCGCCGGGTTGCATGTATTCGATCGATATTGTTCGGGTTGTTGTTCACGGTTGCCGTTTTTGCACAAAGAGATCTGGGCACGATCGCGGGTACTATCAGCGATCCGACGGGCGCCCCAATACCTAACGCCAAAATCACCATTACGGAAGTCGCCACCAACCTGGTTTCCACGGTGACTTCGAGCTCAGCCGGAGAGTTCGTGCGTCCGGCGTTGAAGCCTGGCCTGTACACGGTGGCAGCGGAAGCGCAAGGATTTCGCCGGGTTGCCCAGGAGAACGTGGTGGTCACCGCCGGCGACCGTATCGGGGTCAACTTGACCCTGCCGGTCGGCAACGTCAGCGAGTCGATTGAAGTATCGGCAAATGCGCCGCTATTGCAGACTGAAAACACATCGCAGGGCGCCGATCTGAACACCTCCGAAGTGAACCAGCTCCCCATGGGAGGCCAGCGCGTGTTTGCCTATCTGGCGCGGCTGTCGCCCGGCGTTCTGGTTGCGGAACCGGGGGCGCGCGACGCACAGAACGGCGGTTTTTCAGCCAACGGCGTGCGGTCCACCGGCGAGAATAACTTCCTGCTGAACGGCGTGGACAACAACGTCAACGACATCGACTTCATCAATCAGACTTCCTATGTGATCGGGCCGTCGCTCGATGCCATCGGCGAGATGCGCATCCTGACCAACGGTTACAATGCAGAGTACGGGCGCGCCGCGGGCGGCGTGGTGGATGTGTCACTGAAATCGGGGACCAATGAACTGCACGGCGACCTGTTTGAATACCTGCAGAACACCGACCTGGACGCCAACCGTTGGGAGAACAACGAAGCCGGCGTAGGGCGTCCGCCTCTGCAGCAGAATCAGTTCGGCGCCACCGCCGGCGGACCGATCGTCAAGAACAAGCTGTTCATTTTCGGCGATTATCA
This sequence comes from Bryobacteraceae bacterium, assembly GCA_050011755.1. Classification (GTDB taxonomy): domain Bacteria; phylum Acidobacteriota; class Terriglobia; order Bryobacterales; family Bryobacteraceae; genus Bog-159. Next base: position 10,574 of record JBEKIM010000188.1, read on the forward strand.
AGGCACCAAGATTGCTACGGCCGGCGGCGTAATCCAGAACCTGGGTTATGGCGGTTTCTACACCATTCCTACGCCGGCGGAGCTGGCGGGCAACTTCAACAGCGTCGCCACGGTTTACGACCCCACGACGACGGTGTGTAACAGCTCAGGCGCTTGCACCCGCACGCCGTATCCCGGTAACCAGATACCTACCACCGCGATGGATCCGGCGGCCGTCAAAATCGCGTCTTTGTATCCGGCGCCCAATCAAGCCATCACGCCGGGGAACTATCCGGCCAACGACTACTATGCGGTCACTGCCGGCGGGCTGCGAACCGACCAGGGAGACGGGCGCGTAGACTACAAGATCGACGACAAGAACAGTCTCTTCGGCAGCATCAGTTGGTCCGATACATCCAAATACAATACGCCCCCATTTCAGGGCGCGCTCGATGGCGGAAATTTTTACGGCGCGAGCGAAATCGACCTCGGCCGTAACGCGCAGATAGGCTATACCCGCATCTGGAGTCCGAATCTGATTTCGGAAACGCGCATCGCGTACAGCCGCCTGGTAACTGCGCGCACGCAGGCTAATTCAGACACCGACGAGTTCAAAGCATATGGCATCGGCGGCCTGGATCCGACCACCACGCTGAACGGCGGTCTCCCGCAGTTCGGCATGGGACAATACAGCCAGATAGGCGCCAACGACTGGCTGCCGACCAAGGAATACAGCAACGTCTATGACTTTATCCAGAACGTGGCCATCACCAAAGGCACGCATGCGTTCAAGTTCGGCGCGGAAGTGAAGCCCATCGGATTCCCCTTCTTTCAAGTCCCGTTTCCGCACGGTGAAATGAATTTCTCCCGCATCGAAACCGCGGAGCCCATCCCTGGTACGCCATCCGCCACTACAGGCGACTCCTTTGCGTCGTTCCTGCTAGGAGCAATCGATAACGGCCAGATTTCGACGACTAACTTCGTCTCTTCGACGAGGCAGTCATACGATTTCTACGCGCAGGACGACTGGAAAGTGACGCCTAAGCTGACCGTCAACTATGGCTTGCGTTACGAGTTGTGGTCGCCGATCGGCGAGCAATGGGGACGGCAGTCGAATTTCGACGTGAACACGCTGACCCTGCAAATACCGAACGGACCTAGTTCCAACGCGCCGCTGCCTCCGAATTTCAATGCGCCGTATACGCTGGACGGCATTACCTACCCGGCATTGTTCCCCAATGTCGGGGTCTGCCGCGGTTGTGTTTCGCAATACCTCATCCCGTGGGATAAACACGATTTTGGCCCGCGCCTGGGCTTCGCCTATAACATTCGGCAGAAGACCGTGATCCGCGCCGCATATGGGATCTTCTACGGCGGCGAGGAACAGCAGGGCGGGAACCCGAATCGCGGGGAGTCGGCGCCTTTCAACGAATCGCCGCAGCTCAACCGTCCGGCCGGCGTGAACCAATTTCTGCCCGATCCGCTCTTTGCAAATGGAGCGGCGACCGGCGCGATCAGCATTGGCTATCCGGCTACGGTATTCACCACCTATCCGGTAAGCTCGCTGCAGTTCCGCGAAGTGGCGGACGATTTCGACAATCCCATGGTGCAGAAGTGGAACGTCGCGGTCCAACAGGACTTAGGCCACCAGATGGCGCTGGAAGTCGGTTATCAGGGCAACCACTCGTCGCACCAGCTTCTGCAGCCCGACGACAATCCCTGTCCGAACTTAGCCACCACGAATACCAACATCAACTGTAATTCGCTCCGTCCGTATCCCGATATCGGGAGTATTTCGGGAACGGCTTCGTTCGGCTTTGGCAACTACAACGCCATGACCGCGAAACTGGAGAAGCACTTCTCCAAGGGGCTGCAGTTCATCAGTTCCTACACTTGGGGCCATGCCATGGCCACCAGCGGCACCACGCTCAGCGGTTCGCAGAACTTCCAGACCATCAACAACACCAACCTCAGCCTGACCTACGCCAATGCGGCTTGGGACATCCGCCAGAACTTTACCACCGGCTTCACCTACGATCTTCCCTTCGGCCGCGGGAAACAGTACGGTTCCAACCTGAATCGAGCCGCGGATTTCCTGTTGGGCGGATGGCAGGTCAACGGTATTTTGACCCTGCATACCGGCCAACCGTATACCGTGAGCGCCAGCGGTTCCTACTGCGTAGGGGTATGGGCCGGATGCTTCCCCGACATCGTGTCGGGCAGTGCAAACGCCGCGCCGGCAGGTGGGCGTACGCCGTCGGAGTGGTTCAATACTTCAAACTTCACGGCGCCCGCAACGCTGACGCAAGGCAATGTGGGCGACAACACCAACTCCGGTCCGCCACTCAGGAACCTGGACGCCTCCATCTTCAAAGACTTTGCATTCACGGAGCGTTTTCGGTTGCAGTTCCGGTCGGAATTCTTCAACATCGCGAATACGCCGCAATTCAATTTCCCGGACAGCAACTTCGGGGATGCCAATTTCGGCAAGGTAACCAGCACCTTGCCGGGCACCGAACGGCACATTCAATTCAGCCTCAAGTTCCTCTTCTAGGAGCCGCGGGGCCGGCGAGTCTGGCCCTGCGGACGACCTGGATATAATGAGCTGTGGCGGAATTTTCAATCGAGCGCCGCGAGTTTCTCGCGGCGCTCGCTGCTTTAGGACTCCTGCCATTCAGGGGCTCCGGCGCGATCCACTATGCGGCGCACTTCCGCAGACCCAATCCGTTCGATGCCGCTCTAGCCCACATCGACCCCGGTTCCGACGAATTCCCGCGAGAGAAGCAAGCCCAGGAGATCGAGAAGCGGCTGGCGGCCATGCTGCAGGGCGAGCCGCTGCCCCTGGCTGCGAATTTCCGCGGCACTCCGCCGCTGCCACGGAATTACAAACACATCGCGGACGGCGTCGCGGAAGCGGAATTCACAGACGCCGAGACCAGCGATCCCGCCGTGGCGCAGTGGATGCAGTCCCTGGGCCGCATTCGCCGCGCGCAATTCTTCGCTTTGCCCGGCGGCCTCGTCCGCTACGAGATCGCGAGCGATGGCGCTTATCGCGTGGGCCTCTGGAAGCAGGATTGGAAGGACGGAAAGCTGGAATCGTGGCGCCCGCTGAGTGAGACGCTGGCCACCGCCCCCGCGCCGCTCTTCGACGACATCACGGGCCACGCCTTCGCCGGAGTGGATTCGTTTCACGAGCAGATGCTGAAGGGCAACGGCTGGTGGCGCGCGCGCCTGGACGCCGCCACCGGGATCACGATCGACGGCACCAATGGCATTGCAGTGGGCGACATCGACAACGACGGCTGGGACGAAATCTACGTCTGCCAGACCGGCGGCTTGCCGAATCGATTATACAAGAATCGCGGCGACGCTACTTTCGAGGATATTACCGGGAAGGCCGGCGTCGGCGTGCTGGACAACACCGCCTGCGCCCTGTTTGCGGATTTCCGCAATTCCGGCCATCAGGACCTGGTGGTGCTACGGGACACGGGACCCCTCTATTTCGCGAATCGCGGCGATGGCGTGTTCACGCACCTGCCGGACGCTTTCCAATTCCGCACCGCTCCGCAAGGCGCGTTTACAGGCATGGCCGCGGCGGATTATGATCGCGATGGCCGGCTGGATCTGTACCTTTGCACTTATGTTTATTTTCAAACCGAGGACCAGTCGCGCTATCCCGTTCCGTATTACGATGCGCGCAACGGGCCGCCCAATTACCTGTTTCGCAACAAACTCTCCGCGCCGGGCGGATACTTCGAGGATGTGACCGCGGAGAGCGGCATCGACCACAACAACGACCGTTTCAGCTTTGCCCCGGCGTGGTGCGATTCCGACGGCGATGGCTGGCCCGATCTCTATGTGGCCAACGATTTCGGCCGGAGCAATTTTTACCGGAATCGCAAAGGCGCGTTTCGCGACGAAGCCGGCGCCGCGGGCGTGGAAAACGTCGCACCCGGCATGAGCGCCGCCTGGTTCGATTACGATGGCGACGGCCGCCCCGATCTGTATGTCTCGAATATGTGGACGGCGGCGGGCCAGCGCGTGGTCGAGGACGCCGCATTTGTTCCGGAGCGCGGTCTGGAGGCGGCCTGGCAGAGTCATACCCGGGGCAACTCGCTCTACCACAATACCGGCGATGGCCGCTTCACGGAGACGGGCGCGCGGGAGGGCGTCGAGATGGGCCGGTGGGCCTGGAGCGCCGATGGACTGGATTTCGATAACGACGGTTCGCCCGAGATCTACATCTGCGCGGGTATGATGACCAACTCCGGCGAGAAGGATCTGGATAGTTTCTTTTGGCGGCAGGTGGTGGCGAAATCCCCGGTGACCAAGAGCCCCGCGCCGGACTACGAAAACGGGTGGAACGCCATCAATCAGCTCATCCGCGAGGATTATAGTTGGTGCGGTCACGAGCCCAACGTCTTCTACAAACGGATCCAGCCAGGCGACGGCGGGACGCCCAGGTTCATCGACTTTTCGGGCGTCAGCGGTATCGATTTCGCCGACGATTCGCGGGCATTCGCGGCGACAGACATCGATGGCGACGGCAACCTGGATCTTGTGCTGAAAAGCCGGCTGGGGCCGCAGATCCGCATTCTGCGAAACCAATGCGGGCCGGGCAGGCGCTCGATGGCGCTGCGGCTGCACGGCGTCGAATCCAATCGCGACGCCATCGGCGCACGCGTTGAAGCGAACGGCCGCGTGCAGGATCTCAGCGCAGGCAGCGGGTTCCTTTCGCAGCACTCGAAACGAATTCACTGCGGATTGGGCGATGCGGACACGGCGCAGGTAACCATCACGTGGCCCTCGGGACGGAAACAGCAATTCGCCAATCTGCGCGCGGGAATGTGCTACGAGATTACAGAAGGATCCGAAGAGGTGCGGGCAGTCGCGTTCCGGCAGCGCGCGGATATTTCGTCCGCGCCGGTGGATGGGGTCAACCGGCCGGAATTCGGATCCACATGGCTGCTGGATCCGGTGCCGCTGCCCGACAAGCGCACGGGTCCCGGCTTTCTTTTATTGACCGCGGGCCAGACCGCGGCGCCACCCGGCCTGCCATTTGAAGTAGTGGACGTGACGCGCGCTGCGCCGGAACTGGCGGCGCAATATGCGATCTTCCGGCGGTACCTGTTCGAATTGCGCGCCGGCCTGGAATTGCCTCTGCTGCTGCTGGTGGACGATCGCAGCCGGGCGCACAAGTATTACGCTGAAATGCCCGCGGCGGACGTGCTGCGGGCGGATCTGGAAACCCTACGCAATGGGCGGCGTGCGGAACTGGCGCTGCCCTTCGCCGCACAGTATTACTCGCCGCCGCGGCGCAACCACCTGAAGTTGGCGACCGCGCTCTATTGGGCGGGTTACCCCGATCAGGCGATTCCG
>JBEKIM010000189.1:0-12364 GCA_050011755.1 Bryobacteraceae bacterium
ACGATCCGGTAGAGGCTTCCCTGATCGACGGCGGCGGTCCGGTAACACTTACCAGATCCGGTAAGGTTGTGTTGCCAGGTGGTAATGCCCTTCCATCGGCCCGGGCGGTTGTCGTCCAGGATCTTCTCACCAAATCCGCGGTACCGCAACCCGAAAACGTCCAACTGGCCCTGGCGGCCACACGCACCGGTCTGCTGGAACGCGGACCTTCCCAAGTAGCCACGGAAGACCCGGTCCTGTTGAGTCCTTTTGCCACTGCCGTCAGTTCCACGCGCCCGACTTTTTCCTGGCGGCCCGTCAAAGGCGCCGCGAGCTATATCGTCTATATTGAGGACCGCCGCGAGAAACTGGTTTGGCAGAGTCCCGCGGGCGCCGGGACATCGCTCACGTTACCGCAGACGGCTCCGGAGCTTGCGCGCGGCGAGCTATACCGGTGGCAACTGGAAGCCAAGGGAACCGGCCCCTCCAGATTCTCGGACTGGGATTCCTTCGTGGTGCTCAATCAACCCGGATCCGAGGCCATCGCCGCCGCCCAGCGGGATTATCCCAATTCGGCGCTGCTGCTGGGCGCACTTTACGAGGAGTACGGTCTCTATGCCGACGCCGAAGCCCAATTCCAGCGGCTCGCCGCGTTGAATCCGTCTTCGCCTCTGCCGGGCAAGATGCAGGCTTCGCTGGCGCTGTTGCGCAAGAATCTGTAGACCAAGTAGACCCATATGATGCGACGCTGCGCGCTTGCCTTCTTCGTGTTCCTGGCCCTGGGGGACGGATTTCAACAGGACGGAGACGATGCCGCGCGGATCTCGAAGCTGGTGAACCGGTTCTTCCAGGCGATCGCGAGCAAGGATCTGGACGCCGCCGCGGCGTTATTGGCGGCGGATTCTCCGGCATTCGTCTACACCCGCGAGGAATTGCGCCGGCTTTTCGCGGCGAACCGGATCGGCGCAGCCGAGGCCCGTATCGAACGAACCGCCTTCCCCGCGCCAGATCGGGCACGCACGGAGGTGAGCGCCTCGTTAGACGTTTACGACACGGTATCCAACTTACGGCCCCAGGGTTATGGCCGGACGCGCCGCATACTCGACTGGGTGAAAGTGGGTGGCGAATGGAAGATTTGGCGCTACGCCCCGGTGGAGGCCGAACTCGCCGACGCCTTGATCGCAGCCGGGAGCCAGGCCGAACGTACCCGCCTGATAGCGGCCTCGAAAGCGATGCTCACCCCGGCGTTGATCCGGTTTCTCTCGGACCAGGCAGACACAGCGGCCAGGAGCGCGCACCCTGAAGGAGCGCTTCGCTTGGCCGGCGTTGCCATCGAAGCCGCCAAAACGTTGAACGACGACGCGGCGCTCGGCTGGGCCGAGGTTCGCAAGGCCGAGATCCTGCGCGGCCAGTCCGCTTACGGCGACGCCAAGAAGCTGGCGCAAGAGGGGCTCGATCTTTTCGTGCGGGCGAAAGACCGGCGGGGCGAGGCTGCGGCGCAATGGGTTGCCGGCTCGATTCACGTTCTGACCGCGGAGTACAAAACGGCATGGGCCGAATTGGAAGCGAGCCGGGACCTGGCACGGAAGATCCACGACCGCTCCACGGAAGCCGCGGCAATCGGGCAGATGGGGGAGTTTCACCGGCTGCATTCGCAGCTCTCCGCGGCCATGAAAGCGTTCAAGGATAGCTTGAATCTCGATCGCGAATTAGGCGACCGGGCCGGCGAAGCCGCCGAGGTAGCCAATCAAGCCAACGTCCTACAGATGTTGGGCCAATTCCAAGGCGCGCTGAATCTCTACATGCAGGCTCTGGATATCGATCGGGATTTGCTGGACAAAGAGGGACAGGCCATCGATTGGGGCAATATTGGAACCATGCGGGAAGCTATGGGCGACTACAAGGCTGCCATCGACTCGCTCGAAAAAAGCCGGGCACTCAAAGTAGAGGCTGCCGACCATCATGGGCTGGCCTTGACCCTTAATGACCTGGGTCTGCTTTTGATGAATACCGGCGACCTGTCCAGCGCGTTAGAGAGGTACACCCAAAGCCGGGAAGTCGCGCGCGAGTTCATGGACAAGCCGGCGGAAGAGAATGCCGTCTACAACCGGGGAACTGCGCTGCGGTACCTGGGCCGATTCGGTGAAGCGCGGCAGGCGGCCGAGGAATCGCTGCGGCGCGCGACTGAACTCGAAGATCCAGTCAGCCGGGCCAAATCGCGAGGTCTGCTGGCCGATCTCGATAACGATGCGGGGCGCTTTCAGCAAGCTTACGAAGAGTTCTCGGCGATCTTGCCGGTCTTCGTCCAGCAAAAGATGGCGATGGAGCAGGCGCAGACCCTGCACAACATCGCGGCGACGCTGCAGGAGTTGGGCGATTACGGCCAAGCCGAATTGAAATACGCGGAATGTTTGCGGATCCAACAAGGGATTTGGGGCAGCCCCGGACAGGATCTCACGCTCAATAATCTCGCGCAACTCTCCCTGGCAAGAGGCGATTCGCAGAAGGCGATTGAGTACGCAAGCAAGGGCCGCGCCCAGGCCCATTCGACCCGCAATCGCATGGCCGAAGCGCTGAACACCCTTGCCTTAGCCGATGGCTTACAGATCGCGAAGAGGCCGGAGGAGTCGCTCGAAGCGTATAACGACGCACGTGAGATTGCGGAAAACCTGGGAGCGCCGAACGCCATCGCGGCCGCATATATCGGCATCGGCTCGATTCATGCGAACGAAGGCCAATTCGACCAGTCGGTGAAAGACTGCGAAAACGCCATCGCGCAAGTGGAAATGATGCGGGGGGCCGTGGGCGAGCCTACGCTGCAGGCCGGATTCTTCAGCCAAAACCAGAAACCTTACCATTGCGTCATCAATAGCCTGCTGGCGCTCCACCGGCGGCCCGAGGCCTTGCGCACCGCCGAGAGGGCCCGCGCCCGCACGCTGGTGGAGATTATGGCCCGCGGCAACGTGAATTTATATCGCGATTTGTCTCCCGAGGACGGCGCCCAACTGCGCAAACTGGACGCTCGCGTGGCCAACCTGGACGCTGCGGTCCGGTATTCACAGCAGGCCGATCGCGCGCGGGAACTTAAATCCGCACTACAGGCCCGCGACGAATTGGAACGCGCGGTCTACTCTAGGGTCCCCCGCCTGGCGGTCGAACGGGGCGGCGCCGAGCCGGTCGATCTGGACGGTTTAAAGAGCCTGCTGCCGGACAATAAGTCCGCATTGATCGAGTATGTCCTGGAGGAAACCGGTGGATGGCTCTTTATGGTCCGCGGGTCTGCGCAACAGGGCGGTGAGCCGGAGTTATTCGTGCGTTCGCTGGCCGTAAAGCGGCAAGCCATCGGCGATCTCGCGGAGAGTTTTTGGGGACGCCTCAAGAAGAAAGGGGATAAAGGTCCCGAAGGCCGCCTTCTGTTCGATCAACTTCTCGGGCCCATTTACTCTGAGCTGAAGGGCGTGAAATCTCTCGGGATCGTGCCGGATGGCAGACTGTGGCTGGTGGCTTTCGCCGCCCTGCCGGACCCCAAAGGCAGCTATTTGCTGGACCACTACGCCATCTATTACGCGCCATCGTTTACCGCTCTGCGCGCGATGGAACGTACGACCGAAGCGAGGCATCAGTCGCTACAGGCGCGGCTGAAGCACGGCGCGTCAGCCTTCCTGCTGCTGGGCAACCCTTGGTTGGGGCCTTCGGGTAAGGTGGATCTGCCGTTGCGGGGGGCGTTTGAAGCGCTTCCCAACACCGCGCTGGAACTGCAGGGAATCGCCGCCCTGCCGGGTGTTCGAGCCCGCCCGGTGATGGACAAGGAAGCTACCGAGGAGAGAGTGACCCAGGATGCCGACGATTATCCAGTGATCCATCTGGCCACGCACGCGTTCTTCGACCCGGCGAATCCCATGGATTCCGGCATTCTCCTGGCCCAGCCGCCGGCTTCAAAGGGAGACGGCGTCTGGGAGGCGCGCGAGATCGTGTCGCGAAATCTCAAGGCCAGTTTAGTGACCGTTTCCGCGTGCGACACGGCACTCGGCGAAATCCTCGCGGGCGAAGGCATTGTCGGACTGTCGTGGGCTTTGTTTGCGGCCGGCGCCGAAAGCAGCCTGCTGAGCGAATGGAGGGTGTTCGATGCCAGCACGCCGTTGCTGATGAAACAGTTCTACAACGAGTGGCTCGCCGGCGACGCCAAGAATTCCCCGCGCGCGAAGGCGTTCGCACTGCAGCGCGCCCAGAAGTGGATGATTACGCATACGCCTTTCACCAAGCCGTACTTTTGGGCGCCGTTCGTTCTGATCGGCGCACCACACTAAATCAAGCCGTAGGCGGGTAGGTTTGGCTCCTCACGAGGGATCCTACTTGGCGTCAATCCGCTCCTGCAGGATCACGCAGCGGAATCCGGTCGCATTGTCGAACTTACCCGGAGGCCGGTGATCCCGGGCGGAGGTGCGAAGTTGCTTCTCTCCATCGCCGAAGGACCCGCCGCGCACCACGCGATCCTTGCCCGGCTCGCTGGCCCGCGGGTCGGTCGATATCTCCTTTCCGGAATAGCTATCCGGACTGTAGACATCTAAAACCCACTCACGGACGTTGCCGATCATACCGAACAAGCTCCAGCCATTCGCGGGGAAGATATTTACCGGGGTTGCCTCGGGAAACTTCTTGCGGAGCGCCTTGTACTTCTCCGAATTACACCGGTTGGCATCGAACTCGTTACCCCACGGATAGATCCTGTCGGCCGTGGCGCCCCCACGCGCCGCATATTCCCACTGCGCTTCGGTCGGGAGCCGGCCGCCAATCCACTCACAGTAATCTTCGGCGTCCTGCCATTTGACTTTGGTGACGGGCAGGTCCGTGTGATTCCACCTTGGGTTTGTTTCCGTTTTCGGCGGCTCGCGCTTGAACTGGTACACGTAGGCGTTAACGGTCACCTCGGTGGTGGTGATCCAGAATCCGGACTTGATCGCTACCTCGTGCTGGGGAGATTCATCCTTTTCGCAGCGGTGGTCATCCGGCACGCAGCCCATCTTAAATGTGCCCGGTGGAATCCAGCGGTACTCCAGGAGATCCCTGGGATTTGCCACGATAGTCCGCATTTCGGGCGCGGGCGGCGGCGCGACGCTTACGGGCTTGGGAACGGGCGCGGGCGGCGGCGCGACGACAATTGGCTTGGGGATGGGCGCCGCCGCGACCAGCGGCTTGTCTATTTCAGCCTGGATATTCTTGAGCTTTGCCGTAAGCCGTTTTTCTTCGTCACACGCATCCACGAGTTCCTTCTTGAAATACTCACGCAAGCTGGTCTGCGCCATCCTCACGTTCGCTTGCAACGAAGCCACGCGCGCCTCCATCAGCGCCACGCGCTTCTTCGTATCCTCCGTTGGCGTCTGCCCACCGGAGCGCAAATCCTTGAGGGTCTTTTCCGCCGCACCCAGTTGTAGTCTCAGATGCTCCAGTGTCTTATCGCTTGCGGCATCGAAGTCCCCCTTGTCCAGTTTGGCGAGAGAACCTTCAATCCGGGAACACTCCCGCCTGGCCTCGGCCAAGTCGATCAGAGTGTCCAGCCGATTCAATTCGAGAGCGCTCTTCCGGGAATCGTGGCCGGACGCGATTTGCATCAGAATCGCCACCCATGCGATTACGGCCACCGGATTCAATGCCGCTCTCCTTCGAGCGCGGCGGCCTTCAGCCGATCCTCTTCCGCTTCGACATATTTCCCGATCTCAACCTGGCACGCCGCGCGGTAACGATAGACTGCGCCGTTTGCCGGCGCTTTCGCGGCGGCCTGATCGAAATCCGCGATGGCTTCGAGGCATCTACCTGCGCTCTGCAGGGCCAGCGCGCGATTCAGATGGGCTCGGTAGTTGGCGGGATCGACCTGTATCGCTTCCGAAAAATCGCTCAGCTCGTCGGCCGGCTTCCCCTCGATGCCGTAGAGGATGCCGCGATAAATGTAGGCGTCCGCATTCTTCCAATCGGAACGAATGGCGGAGTTGAGGGCCTCAAGGGCTTCGGCATCGCTGCCATTCGCGATCAGCCCCGCGGCCGTCTCTACCGTAGTTATCGAAGCCTTGATGTCGTATGGAGAAGGGTCGGGCGGCGGCGGAGGCGTGGCGGGGCCGAATGGATACCAAATCCCCATCAGGCCGCTGTTTGAATAGGGTATCTGCTTGCGGTTGGTGCGTTTCGAAACCCCTTCTCGCACACGCGTAAACACGTCATCCACCGTAGCGCCCGGCCGCTTCTTCTTCAGTTCCTTCACCAGTTCCGCGGTGAAAACGCTGTGGTTGGCCCCCTGCCTGTCCGCCGCGGCCGGCGCCGCTCCGGCCGTCCGGCCCCCCTGCTCCGCGGGAATTCCATCGCGGGCAACTTGGCCAGACCCAGTGGAGAACGCCACATAACTGCCCGCAACCTCATCCACGGCAGCCAGGCCGCCTTTGCCAAGCGCACGGATCTTTTCATATGGGTTGTTGCGGCACGCGTCCAGGATCAGGAGCCGGATCCTGGCTGGAGAACGTTCCAGCCTTTCCAGCAGAATGCTTACCGGGTACGCTTTGTATTTGACGTCTGATTCGTCCTCCGGGGATAGGTCTATCGGAATCAAATAGTTATTGCCGTCAAGCTCCACGCCGTGGCCCGCAAAATACACGACAACTACTGCGTCCGGTTGTATATTGTCCTCGAACGTCTTAATTGCGCGGTCCATTTCCACGCCCTTAGCGTCGAGAAGCAGCGTGACCTGGAAGTCGAGGTCTTTCAACGCGTCCCCCATCGCACGCGCGTCGTTCACGGGATTCGCCAGAGGCACGGTCGGATGCTGGCTGTTTCCTATCACCAGCGCCTGCCGGATCTCACCGTAAACCGGCGAAATGGAAGCCACCGGCTGTTGGGCCAACCCAGCACCCGCCAGCAGGAGCGTAAACCCGATATGAAACGTCCGCCGCATCTCGATTACCTCATAACAGATTAATCATGCGATTTGAATTTTACAATGGCCGCGGGCGTGCCCGCATGCGGCGGTCCGGCCAGTTTCATAGCCGCCGGAGCCGCCAGGCTGCGCAATTCCACTTCTTTAATGCCCACTTGCGTCTGGGAAGCATCCACATGCTCCTGGCCTTTGGGCGGATGGGGCAGCGGGGACGGCGTGGGCGGAGGGGCATTCACCACCCTCGGCTTCGGCTTCGCTTCAAACTCCGCTATGGGAGCTGCGCTTAGATAAACCAGGGCCTCCTCGTCGCCAGGCTTTCCCTGCACCGCGAACCCCGCATCCGCGCCGGGAATCCAATGGCCGTCCCGCCGGGCATCCGCAGGCAAAAGCGCGGCATCCGGCGCTCCCGACCGCGGATAAAGTACCTCCCATGCATTGTCCGGACCATGGTGAACCACGTAAGCGAACAAAGGATTTGGGGCTTGCACTTTCACCCGGATCTCATCTTTGCGATACAACACCGAACCATCCGTCAGGGGCCGTAGCGTCTCGGCGCCCATGGGCCGGTACCAAAAAGTGACCAGGGGCGCGGTCGACCCGTGCGCCTCCTTGATAATCACGCGGCGGTTCTGATTGTGAGCTTCGTCCCGGGCGCAGGCCTCCGCGCTGAGGTTCTCGTTCCCGGACGCCACCACCGGGTTCGATTTGCCCATGGAAACGGCCGTGGCATCCGCCTTTCTTAAGGCGTCCTTCGAGATCAGGTACTCCAGCACCGCTTCCGCGCGTTTGCGTCCCAGGACCAGGTTGGCGGCATCGCTTCCGCAACTGCAAGCGTGCCCTTCGACGATCAGCGGCCGCCGGTCGCGCCATTCCGGCGACATCAACAGGTCCGCTACCTCGTCGAGCTGGCGCCGGGCCGTGCTATCCAGATCGCCGATCAGATACTTGTTGCGCGGAAAGTTGATGTGAAACGGGATCGTCTCACCTTCGCCCTCGCTGGCCGGTACGGTCTTCGGCTGTATGCCTCTCACGGCCGCGGCGAGATCCCGAAAGGTGCCCGCTTCGACGACGCCGTCCGCCTGTTCCCTGGCAGCCCGCTCGCACGATCGGAGCAGCGCGCCCAATCGCTCGTCGCCGGGAGCCAATTCGAGCGCTTTGCGGTAATTCTCCGCCGCGCGGGAAAAGACGCCATTCTTCCGGTAAAGATCGCCCAGCCGCTCGAATCCGATCGCCTGCGAAGGGTAGGCCACCGTCGCCTTGGTATAGACCTCCGTCGCCTTGATCCACTCCTGCCGCTGCGCCAGCTCGTCGCCGGCTTTGAGCAGCGCGGGAAGATCTTCCTGCGCCATCATCGGCATCAGTCCCGCGCCGCACAAGCCAACCACCCACAGCATCTTCCGAAAACACATTTGATTACTCCTTTTCGCGGCCGTCCGACGGAGGCGCGCCAAGACTCTCGATATCCCACTGGCCGAACGCGGGGCCGGGCAGCGGCGCCGCATAGTGCTTTTCGTTCGCCGCCCTGTCCAGAAAGCGCTTTGCAAGCGCCCGCCGGCCGCCCTCCTTGGCCGACGCGGCTTCCTTCGCGATTTGTTCCAACTCCGGAATCTCCCAGGTCGCGGCCACCAGAAACAACTGCTCATGGCCCGGGCGCGAAGAAACCGATAAGAACCGGTTCGTGCCGGGGATCCGTTGCTCACCGGGCGAGACCGGATTCTTCGCCAGCAGGGCACCCGCGCTCGGGAAAACCGCGTTCAGGTTCCCGGCGCCGTCCACCTGAAAGAGATACAGGTACGCTTTCGCCGACGGGTTCACAATCACGTAATACGGATCTTTCGTTGACAGCCGCAGCGGACCCGCGGGTGCCGCTTCCGGCGCGCCCCGGCGGCCCGGCAGGAACAACAATTTGAATTTCACCCGCAGATTATGATTGAACTGCGCCTTGAAATCCTGCCAGCATGCCTGCTCCGGGTGGGCATCGAGAGCCGCATCCGCCAGCGCCGCCGCCCGATCGTACTGGCCCTCCGCCCGCGCCGCGAGGGCCGCATCGAGGCCGGGACACGCCTGGCAAGCCGGACGCAGCCACCCGCCGCATTTGGGCAGACGCGATCGGACCAACGCGTAAGCTCCGCCCAGCGCGCAACAAACGGCGAGCACGGCCACACCCGCGCCGGCAAAGCGCCGTATCGCATCCCGATGCATGAACCACCACAACCTTAGCCCGGACATATTCGCCTCAGAACCCCGCCGGAAACAGCCGGCTGATTTCGACTTTCGAATCGCCGCTTTGGAAGAAACTCTTCTTCGGGTCGGCATCCAGACCGGCGGCATTCAGGGTCGCCGTCCAGCTTTCCACGAGGGAGTCCCAAGTGGTCCCGTGCTGTGTCTTGGCGTGGTCCACCCAGCCCGTGACATTCACGTAGAAACAGTACGCCTCGCCGCGCGCCGCAAAACTCCATCCTTTGATATCGGCTGGACCCGGCAGCCGGGGGGTCTCCTGCATGTCCGAAAAAAACAGCACCACCGGCTTATAGCCCTGCATCGCCGGGGCGTTGGCGAATATGGAGGCCTGCTGCATGGCGTGCAGGATGTCCGTCAGCGGCCGCTTGGCTTTACGGGGTTCCAGCGCTTTCACTTTCTTGGCCAAAGACTTCCGATCCGCCAGCGACTGCAGGGCCCCGGGACTCACCAGAGTGACGGGAATGCGCGCGTCTTCCGGATCGTTCCCATGGTCGTCAATGCCGATCACGGCGAACGCGTCGCCGGGTTTCAGGCGCGAGGCGACCGAAGCCGCCAGATCCAGGCACGGCTGCCAATAGTCGACGAACGAACCCGTCTCATCGAGCAGCACGACCACCAGGCGGTGGTCGGGAGCCGCCCGCCCGGGAGCCGGCAAGCCGCATCCGGACAGGTACAATAGCGCCGCGGCGGCCGCCAGGGCCCAAGCCGGACGCGAATAGCTAACCACGCGGGTCACCGGTTTTCTCCTCCTGCTGCAACTTTGACGGCACGATTTGGAGGGTTTTCACCTTCCTCCGCGATTTCGGCCCCGGCTTCCGGGATATTTTGCTTCTTTTCCGTGTGCGCGTGCATGATGGCGTCCACGAACTCGGCAAGCACCCGCGAGATCCAGGCGAAGAATCCGCCTTTCTTCTTGTGCTGGTGTTCCTTCTTGCGCCGGTTGACGCCGGCGCTGAATCGGGTGATGCCGGCGGCCACTTCGTAACTCGCCGTGACCATGTCCTGCATGGCCCCTTCCAGCTTGCGTTTCTCCGCGTCGATCGCCTGGGCGGGCGGCGCGGGCGGCGGTGGCGTCACCTCGGCCAACCTCCTCCCAATGTCGGCGAGGGACTGCGCATTGGACTCGATATGGGTCTCCGCGGCGTCCAGGTCGGATTTGAATTGGTTGAGCTGTCCGGTGCAAATCGTCAGCACGCGGTTGATGCGATAACGCTCGCTATCCCTTTGGGCTTCGAAGAAGCGGCGGCGCAATTGTTCCAGCTCCACTACCCGGAAGTCGCCCGTCGCGCGCTCTTGCGGGACCGCGTCCGGCGGCGGATCCAGGATTTCAACGTAGCGTTTGTGAATGGCGCGCAGACTTTCCAGATCTTTGCGCTGCTGGGCCGTCTCGGTGGTGAGGAGCGGCACGGCCCCCAGCAGGTCCGCGTGCTTGGTTCGCCAATTCTGGTCGACTTTGGGCAATGCTTCCAGCAGGCCGATCAGGCGCTTGGCCTCGACGATCCGATCCCGGACGCGCCGTTCGATCCCGGCCTTTAAGCCCGCCGCCTCTTCGATGACGCGCGCCCATTGCTCATCGTGCTCCGGCACTGGCTCCGCGACGCTCTCTAGTGCGGAAACTTGGCCGGAAAGCTCGTCCGACTTAGTCTTCCATTCCTGCCGCGTTCCGTTGGCTTCCGTGGCGATCAGGCCGGCCTTCGCCTGCAAATCGGAGAACGGGGCTCCCAGGTCGCGCAGGTCGAGCAGGTTTTTCTGCTGCGCCTTGCAGCCATCGGCAGTCTTCGATATCCGCGATTTCAAATCGTTGGTTTGTGTGCGCAACTGCGAAATGGCCACGGGCACGATCACCACGCGCTGGAATCCGAAGAAAAAGCGCACAAACCAGGACCACAGAAAGACCAGGATGCCGCCTACCAGGCGCGGCGCGTAGTTCGCCAGGGGAACCAGAAATCGTGGGATGGCAATAAATCCCAGCGAAGTATGCGCGATGGGCACAATAAAGGAGATAAACATGGTCAACGCCACGCCCTTCGACAGCAGCGAATCCGCGGTGTTGGCGTCCACATCCACCACGTGCGTGATGATCATATAGCTTCGGTAGCCCGCCAGGCCCATCTCCACGCAGATCGAAACGCCCACCATCATGAGGCACAGAACCACGATCGAGCGGCGCTTATTCTCGCCCGCGATGACGCCGAATACGGTTTGCGAGAGGGAGAAGAGGAGTCCGGCCAGCAGCGAAAGCCACGTATAGGAGCCGAAGAACGGGATCTCCAGCCGCTGGGCGCTGGGCATAAATACTTCGAGCGACTGGGCCAACAGCACCAGGTTCAAGGCAATAATCAACAGCCAGAGCGGCGTCGCAAAGAAACCGAAGGCATTGACCACCGAAGGGAAGTCGGCGATCCAGCCCGCGGCCCGCTTACCCCACTCCGGCGCATGCGCCTGAACGTACTCGACCGCCTCGGGGCCAGGCACGCAAGCCTTCCTGGTCCACCAGGGAATTCTGGTCAGGAAATACAAACCGGCCAGCAGGAGCACGGCCCATTCAACCGGACTTAACGGCGTTTCAAAGAGTGTCAATTTCTTTTTCCTCCTGCAAAGAATTGGACGGAAAGATTCCGTCGAACTTATCCGTGAGGGCGGAAGTTAGAAAATCCGGCCCGGTCGGAATTCTTTTGCGCGGTCTATTATGACACGAAGCGGAACAAACAAAAAAGGAGAAACTACCATGAAACGATTTGAAAACATGTCTACCGGATCTTTGTCGAACAGCGCGATGCGCCCCACACGGGGGTTGCTCATGACCAACCTGCGCTGCTTCCTTTCTATATATATGTGTGCGGTGCTGGCCGATGTGCAGTTGCACGCCCAGGCGCCCACCGTCGAGCCGGCTGCCACTAAGGCGCAGGCGGCGCAGGCCGTCCAGCCGCCCCGGCTACAGACTCTCCTGCCCGAAGGCACGGCCGTCCGCATGCGCCTCACCCGCGGGATCTCTTCCGCCGACGCGCATCAGGGTGACAACGTGGATTTCGAAACCCTTGACGATGTGAAGGTAGGCGATTCCATCGTCATCCCGAAAGGCTCCATGGCGATGGCGACCATCACCGCCGCCCAAGCCAAGCGCCGCATGGCGCGCGGCGGAAAGCTCGACGTGAGTGTCGATTATGTGCGCCTGCCATCCGGCGAGAAGCTGCCGCTAAGGGGCGTTCAGAATGTGAAGGGTGG
>JBEKIM010000190.1:0-12307 GCA_050011755.1 Bryobacteraceae bacterium
GCAGGTCCGCAGGGTCCTCCTGGGCCCGCGCTGAGTCTGCCATTCAGCGGTAATGTCGCGGTCCCCAATGGCGCTGCCTTCACCGTCATCAACTCGGCGGGAACCGGAATCGTGGTGGCAGGCGCCGGCGGCATCGGAGCGAGCATACTCGGGGGCGTCGAAGCAGGATCCGGCCAGGCTGGCGTAGGAGCGCTGGGAGGAGGAGGATCCGGCGTGCTTCTCGCGGGCCCAGCCTTTGCCGGCACCGGTGGTCTTGGAGTCAACGGAGGCGGCGACGGCATCGACGTAACTGGCGGCGGCATCACGGGTCCCGGGATCCCCGGCGCGGGCGTCCTGGCGCACGGCGGAGCGGCAACTCAACCTGGCCAGTTCGGCGGTCACGGCCTTCGCGCCTATGCTGGAAGTGGCGACGCCGACTTCAATATTAACGGGGGCGCCGGTATCCTCGCGACGGGAGGTTCCACCATCGCGGGTTGCAGTTCATGTACCACGGGCCCCGGCGGATTTTTTTTGGGCGGCGGCGCCCCGGGTGACGGAGCGCAATTCGGCGGGGATGGGATGGATGCCTCGCCCGGTTCCAATACGGGTGTGGGCATCTTTGCGCAAAGCGTTTGCTGGGGCATCGGATCGTGCGACGGCTTCAACAGCATGGCGGCCCAGTTCGGCGGGGACGTGAGCGTAATCGGCAACCTCTCCAAGAGCGGCGGTTCGTTCCAGATCGATCATCCACTGGACCCGGCGAACAAGTACCTGTACCACTCGTTCGTGGAATCGCCGGACATGAAGAACGTCTATGACGGCACGGTCGTCACCGACGGCGGGGGCCGCGCCACGGTCGCGCTGCCCGATTGGTTCGAAGCGCTGAACAGCGACTTCCGTTACCAGTTGACGGTCATCGGCCAGTTTGCCCACGCCATCGTGGCATCCGAGGTCAACAACAACACATTCATGATCCGCACGGACAAGCCGAATGTGAAGGTTTCCTGGCAAGTGACCGGCATCCGGCAGGACGCCTGGGCCAAAGCGCACCGCATTCCCGTGGAAGCGGAGAAAGACAAGGCCGATCAGGGCCACTATCTGCACCCTGAGTTGTTCGATCATGCGGGTGAGCCCAGCATCCCCGAATTGCACCATCCTCTCCCGAAGGTGCGCCCTCGGCAATAGCCTTGGGCAGAACATTACGCAAAACTCGAACGCCTACCTGGAGTTTGGACATTTGGCCGTAGCCCGTGGCGCACGCTTTAGCGTGCCGCGGGACTTTTAAGTCCCGCCTTCGACATTTGCAGCGAGCGGAAAAACATCCGTGTGGATCGGACGAAAAACCCCACGGTTTTCCGCATTACGGGTGGATAGATTTCAGTTCATCGGGCTCGCCGCATGGCGGCCCAACACAAAGGAGAATCTTTTTATGACGACGAGAATATTGCAATGGCAAAGGGTCGCGCTGCTGGCGAGCGGCATCGCGACGAGCATGGCTTCGATGGCCTGGAGCCAGGAGCTGTATCAGACGCATACCGACGGATCGATCTGGCAGTCCACCGGAATACCCTGCAGCAGGGGGTCCTGTCCCGGATGGATCGAACTCGACAACAACCCACATATGTACATGATTGCCGCCGGCGGAGGTGCGCTCTACGAGATGCACATCGACGGGTCGATCTGGTGGTACGTTGGCCCAGCCTGCAGCGGGGGCTCCTGTCCCGGATGGGTGGAACTCGATAACAATAAAAACGCTATCGCGATCGGTGTTGGGGGCAGCACTCCTTACGAGATGCACATCGATGGTTCCCTCTGGGAGTTTAACGGCAACATTTGCACCGGGGGCTCCTGTCCCGGCTGGACGGAACTCGCCGGCTCTGAGCCGATGCAATTACCTCCTTTTGGGTATTTCGCCGGTGCCACCGGCTCTCTCGTGGTTTATGAGACCACCAGTACAAAAAATGGCGCATATCTCTTTATGTTCGACGCAGCGCTCGACATCTGGCCGCAGATCGATGTAGGGTACCCGCTCCCCACCGCGGTTGGGATAAATACCCTGTACGACATGCAGGAATATCCCAATGTTTACTCGATCAGGCAGTATACCGGGTCGCCCATTACTTACAACTGGCAGACAATCCTCGAGAGCAAGTACTCGTCCGACGGCGGCCCCGGTATCATGGCCGCGGGCGGCGGTTTGTACGTGCAGCGGCCGGAAACGGATTATGCGACGTGGCAGTACACCGGTACGCCCTGCGACGGGAGCAAGTGTCCCGGCTGGGTGAAAATCGATAACCACCGGTTCGTTTCCTCTATGGCTGCCGGGTCCGATACCGTTTATCAGATCAGGAACCCTTCAAACGGCGAGCTCTCGATCTGGCAGTATAACGGGACGCCCTGTACTGGGAATGTTTGTCCCGGCTGGGTGCAACTGGATAACAACCCGAATACTCAGTCCATTGTTGCCGGTCCGGTGCTTTTCGGATACTACAATTCCGCCGCTGGAGGGCGGGCAATTCTGCCCGCAGCCGGCCTTCAGCCGGCTCTGGCCCCCTAAAAGAACCGCCCGGTGACTCTCTATGCGGGCATCGACCCACGTGCGGGAGCGCCGCCGTCCTATGAAATAAACTCCGCGCATGCCCGCCAAATAAAGCTGGACGGTTTTGCGCATTTAACTATTGAGGGCCGGGACAGCTCGGAATCCCGGCCAAAGGAAAACATCGATGAAGACCTGGAAGACAACCATTCTGGCGGCCGCCTTCGCGGCCATTACCGTGTCCGGCTTGGCAGCCGCGGAGCCGCGCGCAAGTCTATTTCAGCGGCTCGGCGGTATGCCCGTCATCCGCGCCGTCGTGGATGATTTCGTAAGCCGCATTCTGGCGGACGAGCGGGTGAACAAATGGTTCGCGCACGCCGCTTCCGATCCGGTGAAGGCAGCGGCATACAAACGGAGTCTCGCCGATTTCCTGTGCCAGGGCACCGGCGGGCCATGCCAGTACACCGGCCCCGATATCGTTGCGGCACATAAAGGCCGCGCCGTCACTGGCGAAGCGTTTGATGCCGTGGTCGAGGACCTGGTGGCCACGCTCAATCGGCTTCAGGTGCCCGAGAAAGAGAAGGCCGATCTGCTCGGCATTCTGGGGCCGATGAAAACGGCGGTCGTCGGGCATTAAGGGCATATGCCGCGAAGCAATCGTTTCCGGCGGGTGTGCGACAAAAAAGTGAGGATCAGGCACGGCGTGCCTCCCAGTAATCTTCGAAATTGCCACTCAGTTGGCAGCAGCGGAGAGCGATGATCGCATTGGCGCCGCGGACGGTCCAGAACATCCCGGACTGCTTGAGGCGGCTGCCGATGACAGTCTTGCAGCCGGCCTCCATGACACCGGTGCCCACAAACAGTCCGCGACTGCGGAATTCCGGGTAGCGCATGCGCTCCGCATTGGCCTCAAAGTATCCCGCTTCGGTGCGTACCATCTCGATCACTTCCGGCGCAGCGGGACGGAGGGCACGCAAGGAGGTGAGCAGGTTTTCGATGCGGCCGTTGTCGAGTTTGTCTTGTGCCGCCATAACCCAGCGCTTTTGACGAGCCGCATCGTTGGGGTACAGCTTGGGAGCGAGATTCCATAGGTGCTCGCGGGCGTGATAAAGGTCCACGATCTGGACGGCGTCGGGGAAGTGTCGGTCACCGATGTTCCAGATCCAAACCGCACCATCTCCCATGAGTACTTTGAGGTCGGCGCGATTCCAGCCGCGACGCCAAGCTTCGGTGTAGATGCGCAGGCCGAACTCCTCGGCAGTCTCAATGGCGCCGACATAGCTGGTCGAGTCTTCGTCGCGCACCGGACGACCTTCCGCATTCGGGGCGGTCTGGGTGAAGACGCAGCCGAGTTTAGCCTCGCGTGTATGCGCGGGTTGGCCAGGTTGTTTGCCCTGCCTGCCTTGCGTCTCAGCGATCACCACAGGGACACCTGTGCCATCGATTTGGATGCATAGAATCGGAATGCGGGGCCCGGCCACGACAGGCAATTCCAGTTGTTTGGCGCGGCGGATCTCTTGTTGCTGACGCGCCAGGATGTCCCCGCCGACGGCTTCGGCAGTACGTTCCACGGCTTTGGTGGTGACCTTTAGGCCGGCCAGCAGTTCTATCTGCTGACGGCCGTGATCGAAGGGAGACGCTTGACCCACCGCCGCCAGCATGCGGCGCAAGCCGGGAGACTGGCTATTCCTGTCTACGTCCAACTCCATGTCCGCCGGAAACTGGCCCTTCCCGCAGGCACACAGATAGTATGCACGCCGCCATACCACTGCGCCGACGACGGTGAGAATGGTTTTGGAGCGTAACTCCACATAGTGGGCACTGCGGCCGCAGGGGCACGGGAGTTGGCGCTGTGCGAGGGGTGGGATGTCGCCTTGCAGCAGTCCGGTCAAAACCTTTGTACCCAGTCGGTGCAAGCCATCTCGGAGTGCCGTCTCGATGGCCTCCAGATCGGTCCGCCCGGCCTTGTGCCGCTCGGCGAAGATACGAGCGAGCAGCGTGGCTATTTCGCGTGCCGTCTCCGCATGGATTGCAGCAGCCGTTTTTTTTCCTGGCTCGTCCAACCCACGCGTGCCTGCTCGGCCGGACGCAGGGCGCAGATCTTCTCATTGAGGGCAATGAGTTCCTGGCTGAGTAGCTGGAAGCGATGAAACTCGCTGACCTCCTGTTGTGCCTTACGACAGGCGGCCGGAGTGGGGAACGCTTCCGTGACCGTTTTGCCGGACACACGGCGCGTAAGCCGGAGTTGCGGATCATGTCCGGGATCATTGGGTTTGGCGCAATGGCAGGTGGGCTTGCCGCAGCGTCGGATGGTGGCGGTAATGCAACCGGGCCGCAAATCGCCTAAACCGAGAAACTGCTGCAGGAGCTTGGAGCGATCGGCTTCCAGGGCTACGAGGGAATCGGGCACGAGGGCCTCCTTTTCTGAGCGTATATATACGCTCAGAATTATGGCACAAAAAAGAAAAAGCCGCCAACTTTCATTTTTATGTCGCACACCCGTTTCCGGCTGTCGCAGGGCGGTGTGGTGCCGGTTTTGTTATGCTGAAAGCAATCCGGTATTCCAAATGTCTGAGGCGCGCACGGTCACTCTCTTGCTTCGAGATCTCGCCGGCGGGGATCAAGGAGCGCTCGACCGGCTTGTTCCGCTGGTTTACAAGGAACTGCGCCGCATCGCGGAAGGGCAGCTCCGGCGCGAGCGCCACGGCCATACTCTGCAACCCACCGCGCTGGTCCACGAAGTCTACGTGCGCATGGTAGGGCAGGAGCAGCCGGGCTATCGGGATCGCGCGCATTTTCTGGCCATCGCGGCCCACGCCATGCGCAGAATCCTGATCGATCACGCCCGCGAACACAACGCCGCCAAGCGGGGTGGCGGGCGCGAGATGTTCGTCATCGACGAAGAGCGCGACGGAAGCGTGGAGCGCCCCTCCATCTTAATCGCCCTGGACGATGCGCTCGCCTCGCTCGCAGGGAAGGATCCGCTGCTTGCCCGATTGGTGGAGATGCGGTATTTCGGCGGCCTGACGGCTGAAGAATCGAGCGCCGTACTGGACCTCGAAATCGGCCTGGTGCGCCGCCAACTGCGGCTGGCGGAAGCTTGGCTGCAACGGGAAATGAACCATCCCGGGCCCGGTTCGCAGGCGGCGTCGGGGGTCTGACGAACGCGTTTCGTTATATGATTGGTGGACGACAGGCGCGAATGCCGTGCACCATCCCGATTTCAGCACTCGCTTGCGGCGATCGAGCAGCCTGGCCGGGAGTGCGGCTTGGCCGAACTGAACCCGGAACAATGGGCTGAAGTCAAACGCCTTTTCATGGCCGCCGCCGAGTTGCGGCCCGAAGAACTCCCGGATTACCTCCTGCGCGAATGTCCGGACCAGGATCTGCGCCGGGAAGTGGAGTCCCTGCTGGCGTATTCCGGCGCGGAAATTGCGTCGGCCCACGTCGCGATCGCGTCCGCCGCCGCCGCTGCCGCGCGGGAACCCGATCCCGATGAACGCTTGATCGGCGCGCGCTTGGGCCCTTACAAGGTTGAGGCCATCGCCGGCCACGGCGGTATGGGCGCGGTCTATCGTGCTTCGCGCGACGACTCCGAGTTTCGCCAGCAGGTAGCCATCAAACTGGTTCGGGTGGCGGCCGCATCGCCCGACACATTGCGGCGCTTCCGGCAGGAGCGCCAGATCCTGGCGCGGTTGTCGCACCCCAACATTGCCCGCCTGCTGGACGGCGGCTCCACGCCCGATGGGGTGCCCTATCTGGTGATGGAATTCATCGAGGGCGAACCGATCACGGCGTGGTGCGACCGGCAATCCCTCGGCGTGGAGGATCGGCTGCGCCTTTTCCTGCAAGTCTGCCAAGGAGTGGAATTCGCGCACCGCGACCTCGTGGTTCACCGGGACCTGAAGCCCGGCAATATCCTGGTGACAAAAGACGGCACACCCAAGTTGCTGGATTTCGGGGTTGCCAAGCTGCTGGATCCGGGGGCGGAGAAAGATGCCGCCACGCTGACCGGCCTGGTGATGACGCCCGAATACGCCGCGCCCGAGCAGGTCCGCGGCGAGCCGGCATCCACCGCCGTCGATGTCTACTCGCTGGGCATCATCCTCTATGAGCTGTTGACCGGAAAGAAGGCCCAGCCGATCTCCGGCTACACGCCGGCCGCCATTGCCGGCGCCATCTGCCAATCGGAGCCGGTCGCACCCGCCCGGCTCAAACCGGCTCTTGCCGGAGATTTGGACCACATCGTCCGCATGGCCATCCGCAAGGAACCGGCGCGCCGCTATGCATCGGCCGGCTTGCTCGCGCGCGATATTCAGTGTCACCTCGACCGGCGCCCGGTGAGCGCGCGCCCGGATAACCTCGCCTATCGCTCCGCCAAATTTGTACGCCGCAACCGTTTCGCCGTCATGACGGGCGTAATCGTGGCCGCAACCCTCGCCACCGGACTCGCCCTGGAGTTTTGGCTCGGCGCCTTCGCCCGGCCTCTCCGCGTGTCACAGGTTGTGCAGTTGACCCAAACGGGCCGGGTAGAGATCGGAAATGGCGTGGTGACGGATGGTTCCCGGATCTATTTCACCGAGCGGACGGGCGGCCAGCGGTCTTTGGCCCAGGTTTCGGTCGAAGGCGGCATCCCGGCGCCAGTGCCGGTTGCGACACTAGCCCAACCGGACATTTTGGATATTTCGCCCGGCCGTTCCGACCTGTTGGTGGCGGCCAATTCGGGAGACGGAGAAGACCGGCCCCTTTGGATCGTTCCGCTGACGGGCGGATCTGCCCGCCGGATTGGCGATGTGCTGGGGCGCGTCGGCGCGTGGTCCAGGGATGGGAGGCACATCGTCTTTTCCCGCGGCTCGGCCTTGTTTCGCGTTAACCTCGATGGCACGGATTGCCGGAAGTTGGTGGATATCCATAACGGAATTCCGGGCGCCGTCCGCTGGTCGCCGGCCGGACCGGACATCTTGCGCCTCTACATCACGGACTATATTACGGGGAAGGGCGCCATCTGGGAGGTGGCGGCCGATGGGGCCGGTCTGCATCCCCTGCTGCCCAAATCGTTGTCCGCCAAGGGATTGGATGGCGATTACGGCGGAAGCTGGACCCCTTCTGGCGACTATTACCTCTTTCTCCGGGTCCGCTACGGCATGGCAAGTCTTTGGGCCATTCGCGACAACCGCGCCTGGACGCCCACACTCCGCCGGGGTCCCGTTCAGATCTACTCCACTGAGCTCGTATTGCCGTCACTCGTTCCGAGCGAGGACGGCAAGCGCATTTTCTTTGCCGGCGGGCAGGAACGCAGGGAGTTGGTGCGCTACGACGCCAGGCGCGGGCAGTTTGTGACGTATCTCGCCGGCGTCGCTGGCCGTTGGATCGATTATTCGCCCGATGGTCGTTGGATAGCCTACACGCTGGCAGCCGACGACGTCCTCTGGCGCAGCCGGCCCGACGGCACGGAGCGGGTGCCATTGACGCCGGCCCTGTTGCGTGCCGGCCGGCCGCGCTGGTCGCCCGACGGTACGCGAATCGCCTTTTCCGGAAGTTGGGCCGGCGAGCCCGTGAAAGTGTATGTCATTGACGCCGCCGCTTCCAGCGTTCGAAATCCCGAAGGCGTCACTCCCGCTCTCTTCACCGGCTTCGAGCCGAGCTGGTCTCCCGACGGAAATTCGCTGCTGCTATCCCGTGGTCCGCGGCAGGCTTCCGCTTTGTACGTGATGGATTGGAAGATGCGGCAGGCCGAGATTTTGCCCGGCTCGGAAGGGCTGTCCCGTGCGGCCTGGTCGCCCGATCCGCGCTATATTGCCGCCACGCACTCGACCGGATCGCAAATCCGGCTATTTGACTTCCGCACGAGGCAATGGACGACGCTGGCAAGAGGCTTGGGCATCGGTCCTCCTTTCTGGTCCCGCGACGGCAAATGCGTCTACTTTCAGGACACTTATGCCGGCCCCGAGCAGCCTGTATTTCGTGTCCGAGTGGCCGATCGAAAAATCGAGCGCGTGGTGAGCTCGCGGCAGCTCCTCCAGTCGAATGTCACCGGCTATGTGCTGGCGGGGCTGGGACCCTCCGATGAGCCGATTGCTTCGGTGATTCGCAGCAATTCGGATCTTTACGCGCTGGATTTGGAGCTGCCATGACAAACCGTCGTGCTACACTCAAGTTGGGAAATCGGACGTTGATTGGCGCCGGTTCTGCTTCGAAGTGTCGCGCGGAACTTGGCTTCGTCGTCTTTCTTAAATGTAAGTAACTAAGCAACTTATTGGCTTCGTTGGTCGATAAATGAGTTGCACCGGTCTTCTTTCGCCCGACTTCTTGCGTTCCATCGGCTGCCGGGTGGCGACAGCACAACCTGCCCGCCTATCCGGTTGGACCTCCGGTCACGCGTCTCGAAAAACTCGCCCCTGATTTACGCATTGCCCTCTGGGACAGGTGTCCCTCGATCGCCGGCCATGCGGGACAACTGGGAAAAGGTTCGGGAAGTATTCTTTGCGGCAGCCGAATTGCCGTCCGCCGAACAGCGCCGTTTCCTCGATGGCGCTTGCGCCGGCGACCCGGATCTCCGCCGCGAAGTCGACTCGTTGCTGGTGGCGGATCGCACCCATTCGCACGACCTTTATCTGGCAGTGGAAACCGCCGCGCAAGAGATCGTCGGCATCGACCCGGTCATCGGCGCGCTTTTTGGTCCCTGGCGTGTGAGCCGTGAGATCGGCCGCGGCGGCATGGGAATCGTTTACCTGGTGATCCGGGACGACGCCCAGTTTCAGAAGCGGGCCGCTCTCAAACTCATCCGCGCCGGCATGGACTCGGCGGAATTACTGCTTCGCTTCCGGCATGAACGGCAGATCCTGGCCAGTCTGGACCATCCATACATCGCGCGTTTGATCGATGGCGGCACCACGCCCGAAGGCCGCCCGTTCCTGGTGATGGAATACGTGGAGGGCCTCCGCATCGACAACTGGTGCCGCGACCGCATTCTGACCGTGGAGGATCGGTGCCGCTTGTTTCTGAAGGTGTGCGAGGCGGTTTCGTATGCGCATCGCAGCCTGGTGGTACACCGCGATTTAAAACCCGGCAACATCCTGATCGCGGCGGATGGCTCCCCGAAACTGCTGGACTTCGGAGTGGCCAAGCTCCTGGCAGCGGATCGCGACCCAGCCTTGACCGCTACGGGCCCCGCCGCGACTCCCGACTACGCGAGCCCGGAACAAGTCTCCGGCCGGCCCATCACGACCGCTGCCGACATTTACTCCCTGGGCGCCATTCTCTACCAGTTGTTGAGTTCCACGAAACCGCATCGGCTGGGGTCGGCCACTCCGGCCGAAATCCTACAAGCGGTCTGCCATACGGAAATCCGCCGGCCCAGCACGGCGGTGGATTCCGATCGAGCTAATGCAGCGCGTCTGCGACGGCGTTTGGCCGGAGACCTCGACAACATCGTGATGATGGCGCTGCGCAAAGAACCTGAGCGCCGCTACGCCTCCGTGGATCAGTTTGCCGACGACATACGCCGGCACCTGGACGGCCGTGCCGTGCGGGCCCGGCAAAACTCGGTGACTTACCGCGTACGGAAGGTACTGCGGCGCAGGCGCTTCGAAATCGCGGGCGGCGCCATCGTGTTAGCCAGCCTGGTGGCGGGTATCGTGATGGCCGTTTCGCAAGGGCGGCAGGCCGAAACCGCGCGCCAGGCGGCGGACTCGCAACGGAAGGTGGCGGAGGCGCAGCGGGCCGTAGCCGAACGGGAGCGGGTCCGGGCCGAAGCCGCACGCCTTTCCGAAGCCGTGCAACACCGGATTGCCGATGAACAACGCGATCGGGCGGTACGCGCCAGTGCCCGAGCTGAACAGCGCCTCACCGAATTGCTCGACCTGGCCGACCGCACCTTGTTCGATATTCACGATGCCATTGCCGCGCTGCCGGGCGCGGTGGGAGCGCGTCAGCACATCGTGAAAACCACGATCGAATACTTGCAGAGCCTGGAACGGAGCGATGGTCTGGACGATCGCATGCGGCTCGTGTTGAGCGCCGCTTACCTCAAGATCGGCGCGACTCAAGGCGATCCCCAAGGCCCCAGCCTACAAGACTTCGAGGGGGCCCTGCGCAGCTACCGCCAAGCCGAGCATGTGCTGGCGCCGCTGTATAGCCGGCGCCGGAACGATCCAGTCGTGATCTTGCGCTGGCTGCAGGTCGAGCGTAGCCTGGCCGATCTGACCGGCAGGAACGGCCGTCCGCGCGTCGCCGCGCAGGCGTATACGGCTCTCTTGCCGGCCGCGCACCGCCTGGGCCAACTGGAACCATCCAGCGTAGAGTCGGCCAGACAGGAGGCCGAAACGCTCCACAGCCTGTCATATGCGTTGCGCCAATTCGACGATATGGGTGGATCGCTCGCCCGCGCGGACCAGGCCATCGCGCTCTGGCTGGATCTGGTGGACAGATTTCCGGAGGATTTGGATTTAAAACGGATGCTCGGGTCGGAATACGCGTCCGCGGCATCTTCGGTCGCCGAAGATCCGACCGCGGCGGCAGAGTATTTCGTGCGCTCTATAAAGATACGCGAGCAGGTGCTACTGGCGCGGCCCGCGGATCTGGGGTTACGCCGGGATCTGATCGTGGTGTACGGCAATTACTCGCGCCTTCTGGATACCGGCTGGGCCGAAAATCCGGGCCGGCACTCGGAGGCGTGCGAGTACGGCGAAAAGTCGGTGGCGCTGGCGCGCGAACTGGTCAAATCCGATCCACACGACATGACCGCGCAATACGATCTGGGAGTAGCTCTGTCGCGCTTAGGGATGGTTGAGCCCGTCGCGCGGGATTTGCCCGGTTCCCTTGCGACCCTGCGGGAGGCCATCACCCTCATAGAACCCATCGCCAGGGCGAATCCGAAGTCTGCCGGCATCGCCGTACAATTGGGCGTCGCGCAGGAATTTGCGGGACGTCGGCTGCAGAGCCTGGGGCAGATTTCCGCGGCCGCCGAGCAATATCGGCGGTCGATGGCCACGGTCGGCCCCTGCGCCACCGTTCAGTCGGGCATTGCTTACTGCCTTCAGGAGGTCTTCACCGATGAAGAAGCGCTGGCCTTGCTGGATGCCGCCGCCGGCGACAGCAGCGCCGCACGCGCGTTTGCCGAAAGCGCGCTGGCGCGCGCGCAGGCCTTTGCGGACGGAGACCGGAAATCGGAGCGGCGCATCGGCCACCTGGCCAAAGCTTACTTCGTGCTGGCCTCCGTGGCACGGTCCGCGGGCGATAGGATGCAGGCGCATGCGGCAGCCTCGCGGGCCTTGTCCCTTTGGCAATCCGTAAGCAGCCCTGTAGTGCTGGCCACCCATCAACATGCGAGGGAGGAGGCGGAGGTCTTGCTGCGCGAAACAAGCGATATCCGCTGAAAATGGTGTTCTCCCGAAGATTCTCAAATCCTTCCATGATTTAACGCATTACAGGATGGATTTGAATTCCCCATATTTTGGCGCTACGACCGGCCTGGTGGCTACTTCAATTTCCAACTGCTGCCGTAGGGCCTATTCAGGCGCCACTTCACTCAGTGCTGAAGAACAGGTTTGTCCAAGCGACGGAAAGGATCGCCTTCAGGCATAAGTTCGAGCCGGCCAAGCGGGTTCGGGCGGCGCCGGGGTGATGCCCAGCGGTCCGCATCTCTTGGAGAGTCCCGGCCTGCGCTTCGCCCTAACTAGCCAAGGCTTCGCCTTGATATCCCAGGACAATCGGTACAACACGGTGAGGCCCGAGAAGGCGCACATGCGGTAAGCTTCCAGGTATCTGACCACGCTGGAGGTTTCCATGAAC
>JBEKIM010000191.1:0-12257 GCA_050011755.1 Bryobacteraceae bacterium
CGTAACGTTGCCGAGGCTCACGGTAGCTTGTTGGTAGTCTCGCAGTTTACTCTCTACGGCGATTGCCGTAAAGGCCGCCGGCCAAGCTTCGACTTAGCCGCCAGCCCTCAGGATGCCGCCGGGCTTTACGAGTATTTCGTCAAGGCGGCCCGCCTGGGCGCTGTTCCCGTAGAAACCGGAGTCTTTCAGGCGTCCATGCAGGTTTACCTGGTCAACGATGGCCCGGTTACCCTCATCTGCGACTCGCCGGCGTAGCCAGGCCTATCGCGCCAGATACTCCTCGTAGAGACGATGGTGTTTGTTCTCCAGATCTACGGATGTGCCCTTGATATACACCTGCTTGATCTGTGTGCGCGTTTCAAGCGGGTCCCCATCGGTAACAATTAAGTCCGCCCACTTGCCTTTTTCGATGGATCCCAACTCATCGCCCACCCCCCAGATTTGAGCCGGATAAAGTGTAACCGCTTTCAAGGCTTCCTCGTAAGGCAATCCGAAACCCACCGCCGCGGCCGCTTCATACGGCAGATTGCGGGGATTATCTTCCGCGCCCGGTCCGAAGCTGGCGAAAGCGATCTTGACTCCCGACTTCGATAACTCGCCCGGAATGCTGAACGGCTTGTCATAGGGATCGTCTTCTTCGTCCGGCAGACGCAGCGTGGGCGGCAGGACCACGGGGATGTTATGCGCCTTCAGTTCGGCTGCGACCTTCCAGGCTTCCACACCCCGTTCGAGGATCATGTGGATCTTCTGCTTATCCGCGAACGCGATGGCCTCCTGAATGGTTTTTTCTTTCTCCGCGCGGATCAACATGGGAAGCTTGCCATCCAGGACTGGAATCATTGCCTCCAGTTTCAGGTCGGTCTTGAAGTCCGAAGCCCCGGCGGACTTAGCCTGCCGGTAGCGCCGCGCGGACTCCATGAAGTCGTTCAGCTCGCGCAACTGCTCTTCGTATCTCTTTTTCGCGTCTGTATAAGCCGAAGCGCGGGCAGGCGCTTCGGAATCGCCAAAACGATTCGGCATCCGGATATGCGGAAACTCCATGCGCATCGCCGCAGGCGCGCGCACCGCCATATCCTCGATGGTCCAGCCATTCAGGTGCATCAGCACGCTCTGTCCCGCCACGATTCCGCCGCCCGGGCTGGTAATCACGCTGGTAATGCCGTTGGCGCGGGTGACCGGAATATGTTCGCTTGCTGGATTCACCGCGGCAGCCGCGCGTAACTGCGGCTTGAACAGGCCCAAATCGGTGATATCGCTCATCTCCCGCACGGCTTCGATCTCGGTCAGCCCGATCTCGGTAGCCGAGTCGATCATACCGGGATAGATGTGCAAACCCTTCAGTTCGATGACGCGCGCGCCCTTGGGCACAGCGATGTGTGCGCCCACTTCCGCGATCTTACCGTCCCGCACCAGCACGGCTCCATCCGCAATGTCGGGACCGGACACCGGATGCACCGTGGCGCCCCGTAGCAGGATGGTCTCGGGCCCGGCGGCGCGCAGAGAAACCAATGTCAGCAAAACAGCCAGACAGGTTTTCATCGATCGCCTCCCGGTTCTTCGCTCTTTTTATCGTCGGTTGCTTCCGGTTTCTTGCGATCCTTCTTCTCCAGCGCCTTCTGCTTGTCGATCAATGCCTTCTTGCGCAACTCCCGGCCGGGCCGCTCTTCCAGGTCCTTCCGCCGGTCGAAATAGAGTTCGCCGTCGATGAATACCTTCTCCACTTTGGCGTAATTGGATAGCGGATGTTTGTCGAAAATCGTGATGTCGGCATCCTTGCCGGGCTCGATGGACCCCACGCGGTTCTCGATGCCCAGTTGTTTGGCCGGATTGATGGTCACCAGCGAGAGGGCTTCCGTCTCGTTGAGGCCGCCGTACTTCATGGCTTTGGCCGCTTCCGTATTCAGGTGCCGCATCAATTCGGCGGAATCGGAATTCACCGAAACCAGCACGCCCTTACGCACCAGCAGCGCGGCATTGTAAGGAATGGCGTCGAAAGCCTCGGCCTTATAAGCCCACCAGTCGCTAAAGGTGGAGGCGCCGGCGCCGTGCGCGGCGATCTCGTTGGCCACCTTGTATCCTTCGAGTACGTGTTGCAGTGTGCGGATTTTGAATCCGTAATCGTCCGCCACCCGTAGTAACATCAGGATTTCATCGGCGCGATAACAATGCGCGTGCACGTAGCGCTTGCCTTCCAGAACTTCGACTAGGGGCTCCAGTTTTAAGTCGCGGCGCGGGGGGATGGCCTGCTCATGGCGGTCCAGCTTGGCCTGGTAATCGCGCCATTCCTTCTGATAGGCGCGCGCCTGGTTGAAAGCCTCCCGAATGACATCCTCCACACCCATGCGAGTGGCTGGATAGCGCAGGCCCGGAGAGCCTCCAAAGCCGCCCCCGGCATTTCCGGAGCGCTTGGGGTTCTCTCCCAACGCGAACTTGATCCCGGGCATGGCGCCTTCGAAGATCAGGCCCTGGGCATCCTTGCCCCAGCGCATCTTCATCACCTGGCACTTACCCCCGATTGGATTGGCGCTGCCGTGCAGGATATTGGCCGTGGTCACGCCGCCTGCCAGCGCGCGATAGATATCCGGGTCGTCCGGGTTAATGACGTCTTCGATGCCCACCATCGATGACACCGCCACCGCGCCTTCGTTAATGCTATCGGCCGCGATGTGCGAGTGACAGTCGATAATGCCGGGCATCACGTATTGGCCGGCGGCCTCTATAACCCGCGCGCCATCGGGTACCAGCACCTTTTCGCCGGCCTCCACGATCTTACCGTCGCGAATCAGGACGGAGCCTTGAAAAGTTCCCTTCGTGACCGTCAGGACCGTGGCGTTGCGGATGATAATCGTCTGGCCCGCCGCCAGTAGCGACGCCGGCAGCATCGCCAACAGGGAAAGCGCGAAGCGTTTCATTCTACACCTCCCGGCGCGCCGCGTCCGGCCCTCTCGCCGGGGGGCGGCCCGCTCTCCGGAACGGGCTCATACTTTATGCCGTCGATAAATATGGACTCGATCTTGGCCTTCTCGTCGAACAGGCTGCCCTTCACCACCAGTAGATTGGCGATCTTACCCGGCTCGATCGAGCCTACGCGGTCGGCCACGCCGTAGATCTCCGCGGCGCTCAGTGTCAGCGCGCGTACCGCGGCCGCTTCGGTCAGCCCTGCGTCCACCGCGCGCTTCAGCGCTTTCCTGACATCTTTGGCCGCCGTACCGCCGGAGTAGAACGCGAAATGCGCGCCCGCTTTCTCGAGAGCCGCCGGCGAGGAAGGCGCGCGATCCCGCAATTCCAAAGTGCGGTAGCTCTCCTCCTGGTCCGGATCGCCGTCTTTGGGCTTCTCGGGCCACTTCAAGCTAACCAGCAGCGGCACGCCCGATTTCGCCACGCGGTCGGCGATCTTGTACGCCTCGTGGCCGCCATACAATACGGCCGGGCGTTTCAATTCCGCTGCGAAGCGGATCATGCGGTCGAGTTGCTTGGCATCTTCGGCGGGCAGCAACAGGCGCGGCGACTCCAGCAGGCCCTCCACCGCGCGATCGTAATTCGGGCGCTTTTGGCCCGCGGGATGGCTGGCATAGGCCTGCAACTCAAGCTTGTAGTGATCGGCGTCGAAGGAAACCTGGCGGATGTAGGCGATCACGCCCATCAGGGAGCCGGGATATGTGCCGAAACCGTGAGTGGTTAAGGTAACGTATTGGCCCGCCGGCGAAACCACCACCATGCGGCCCTGCTTCTCGCCGGAGAGATTCAGAAACGCGCCTTCACCCGCGAAGATTCCGGTGGCCGGGAAAGTGACCACGGAAGAGAAGCCCGCGCTGCGAGTTTCTTCGATGCGCTTGTCTGCGGGATTGAGGAGATCGGCCGCGCGTACCCACGTGGTCGTGAAGGGACGAAACTCCGGGCCCTGTTCAAGCGGCATGGCCGGTTCGTTGCCGCCGAACCTCGCCGTGGCAGGTGCTTCCGCGCGGGGTGCGGCTGGCTGTGCCGGCGTTTCGGGCAGGCCGACCGTGCTCAGGGCGTCGATCAGGCCAGGATAAACGGTGACTCCCTGGGCATCCACCACCCAGGCGTCTTTTGGTAAGTCG
Organism: Bryobacteraceae bacterium; assembly: GCA_050011755.1. GTDB lineage: Bacteria > Acidobacteriota > Terriglobia > Bryobacterales > Bryobacteraceae > Bog-159. The sequence goes on from JBEKIM010000191.1 coordinate 4,083, forward strand.
ACGTGTTCGCCGACGGCCTCGATCAGGCCGTTGCGCAGCAGCACGGTGCCCTTTTCGAGCACTGGGCCGCTAACGGTAACGATGCGGGCGCCGCGAAGCGCGATGGGGCCGGGCGCTTGGGCTAAAGCTAAAGATGCCGCGGCCAGCAGTATCGGCGTGACGTGTTTCATGACTCTTTAGATAAAGAGGCATGATAGTACATCTTGCAGCCCGGTGGTGAAAAAATAGAAACGTCCAGCTCATTGCGTAGCGGGATACCGCACCACGGTGAAATTGCGCAGCGTCACCGTATCGGTGGTAGCAGCCGCCATATTCCCCTGGAAATCCAGCACGATGGGGTACGCCAACGAGTCGTAGGCATTGAATACGCCGTTAGCCATTCCCAGCACTGTGCCCCAGCTCTGAAACGACAACTGGCAGGCGGACGTGCTGGCCCCAGCCTCTGCCCATCCGGAGACGAACGCGTCGCTCACCGCCCCATTGCGTTTCAGCAGCAGTGTATCTCCCCAATTAACCGCGAACGTGAAGCCGGTCAGCGACCCTTCGTGCGAATAATCGAAGTCCAACTTCACCCGATCGCCCGGCTGCAGCGTGCCGGCTGGAATGGTGCAAGTGCCCAATCCCGAAAGCGACGTAGAAGAGGTCGACCCGCCCATACCGGCGCACAAAATCTGTGGCGCGGCCGGCCCCTGTGTATTCCCGCTCGGGGTCACCCGGTAAGACGCCAACAGAGTATCGCCGCCCTGGGGAGTGGACGCCGTCAGGAACTGAATGCTGTTGCCCGAAAGATTGTAATCCAGGCCCGGCTTCTGCAGCACGCCGTTCCGGTAAAGCGCCAGGCTGGAAGTGGGTATGGGTACCGCGCTCAGGGTGAAAGACCCATTAGCGCCGTTCATCGGGCCCGCAGGTACTTCCGCATCGGTGAAGTTCGGCCCGGCCGTGCCCGCGCCCGCCGTCCCGCAGGGCCCAGACGAGCCGTCCACATGCACGCAATCCGAGACATCGCCGGCAATTCCCTCCAGCAGGCCCATCGCATCGATCACGGCCACGCGTCCCGTGGCATACGCGGATCCCCCCAGCGGACGAACGGCGAGATCCGCCAATAGCCCGATTACACCCGACTCCGCGATAGGCGTGGTTCCGGTGATCAGCGGCGAAGCGCCCGCACCCGTCGACATCAGCACGGCTTGCACGCGCAGCGGTACCGTGCTCGGCGGAACGGCCCAGGTCTGGGTGAACTGGTCGTTGCCGGCGCTGGTGAACGTCACCGCATAGTATCCCGCCGGCGTCGCATTGGTGGTGGGCACAAGCTGTACCATCAGGCCGCCCGCCGTGATATTTACGGTCACCGATTGCGTGGCGATCTGCGACGTGTCCCCGGCTACAAAAGGCGTCCACTTGATCACCGCAAATCCGTTGTAAGGAGTGCCGTCGGCATTATAGACCACGTCCTGGATGGTCGTCACGATGGGGCCGGCCAAAAGCGGAATCGCCCACCAGGCGGTCAATGCGGCGCATACAATTCTCTTAACAGCCATGCTTACCTCGTCACGAAAAAAAACCCCGGGCCCATCGAGAGCCCGGGGGAAAGGGTCCCACGCAAACTTCTGACGCCTTCAGTGTAACCTCCGCCCTCCGGGGCGTCCGCCGGGCCGAACAGCCATCCCCTGCGCTAAGTTATACTCAACGCAGATCTTGCGAAAACCGCAAGGTTATTTCTCGACTTGTGACTGGAGGCGTATGAGCAACTCGAACCGGCGGGCATTCATTCGTGGAGGAGCGCTGGCGGCCGCCGCGGGCGGTACCGTCAAGGCGCAGTCCGGACCGCAGAAAAAGGTCCATTATATGGGCGAGAAGCCCAAGACCACCCCGCTGTTCAGCAGCGCGGTTTCCTATGGCAATTTGCTCTTCATCGCCGGACAGGGCGCGCATTTCTCCGGCGATATCAAGGCGCACACCAAGCATGTGCTGGATGAGATTCAGAAGCTGTTGGAAAACGCCGGCTCCTCCATGGATAAGGTGCTGAAATGCAGCGTATTCCTCAACGACCTGAAGGATTACAAAGAAATGAACGAAGTGTTCCTGGGCCGTTTCGGAGAGAATCCGCCGGTGCGCACCACCATCGCCGCCGCCGGCGGCATTCCCGGCGACTCGCTAGTGGAAATCGACGTCATCGCCTACATCTGACGCCCACCGCGAAAGCCGCGCCATTCTATGTTGCCATATCGGCTCGTCTACCACGAAGGTTACGACCTCCGGTTGGGAGACCATGTGTTCCCATCCCAGAAATTCCGGTATATCCATGACCGGCTGCTGCGCGACCGCTTCGCCGCGCCGGAGGATTTCGTCCGTCCGGAACCCGCCGCCGATGCGGACATTCTGGCGGTCCACGAAAAAGGTTGGGTCCAGCGTCTCAAAACCGGCACGCTCAGCTACCAGGAGATCATGCAACTGGAAGTTCCTTACAGTCATGAACTGGTAGAGGCGTACTGGCTGGCGGCGGGTGGCAGCATGCTGGCCGCGAGCCTGGCCCTTGACGGGGGCATCGGGTTCAACGTCGGCGGCGGCTTCCATCACGCCTTCGCGGGCCACGGCGAGGGCTTTTGCGCCATCAACGATATCGCCGTGGCCATCCGCGCCATGCAGCGCAACGGCCGCATTCAGCGCGCCATGGTGGTCGATTGCGATGTGCACCACGGCAACGGAACCGCCGGCATATTCGCGCAGGACGCTTCGGTCTTCACGCTATCCATTCACCAGTTCAACAATTACCCCAGCGAAAAGCCGCCCTCCAGCCTCGACATTCACTTGCCCGATGGCATCGGCGACGAGGAGTATCTGCATCGCCTCGGCAACGGCTATCGCACGGCCATGAGCCTGTTTCATCCCGAACTGCTCGTCTACGTTGCGGGCGCGGACCCTTATTGCGAGGACCAACTCGGCGGCCTTTCGCTGAGTTTCGAAGGTTTGCGCGAGCGCGACCGGCTGGTGATCTGGTCCGCGCTCCACGCACACATTCCGGTGGCCATTGTGCTGGCAGGCGGTTACGCCATGAATGTGCAGGATACCGTCACCATTCACGCCAATACCGCCCGGGTAGCGAAGGAAGTCCTCGAAAAACACGGCCCCTGGTAGCCCTGCGATTCTGGTTTCAGGGCGAAGCTCGGTGTAGTTCCGCCTTCAGTTGCCGGTAGGCCGTTTCTTCGTAATTGGTCTTCAGCCGCTCGTGCCCCTCGCTGCCCGGACGGAAGGGCTCTCGCCGCTCGGCGCGGCCCAGCAGCGTGGCCGCTTCTTCGTCGTCGGGGTTGCTCGTGAGCACCGTCCGGAAGTTGTCCGCCGCGGCCGGAAATTGTCCTGCCCGCCACAGCGCATATCCCAGATTGAACCGATAGTCGAGGTCCGCGCTATCCCCCTCCAGCGCCTTGCGGAAGCTCTCGATCGCGGCCGGCAGGTCGTTGCGCGTTTGGGCCGCGCCCAGGTCGTTGTAGACTTCGTTCAACGGCACACTGGCCGCCACCGTTTCGAAACATTTCGCGGCCGCCGCGTGGTCTCCCATCTGATACGTGCACAAGCCTAGAAAAAACTGCGCTTCCAGATAGTGAGGATCGCCGCGATGCACGCGCCCCAACCATCCGGCAGCCACGCGGTAATCCTTCTTGCTCCAATATGACTTGCCCAATTGGAAACACGGCTGCGAATACGCCGCGTCAAGACGCGCCGCCTGCGTGAAGAACCGGTGCTGCTGCTCGGGATCGGCCGCCAGCAGCCCGCGGATGTAACTCTCCAGCGCATCCAGCCGCACGCGCGGCCGATCGCGCAGAAACTCTTCCTCTAACGGAGCATCCTTGGGCGATAGGGCTTTCAGTACCTGCCAGCTCAGCCGGCCCTCCAGCGTCGCCAGGTCCTCTAGGGCCCCGGTCTCTTCCATCTCGGGCCCCTGTTCAAACCGCTTCAGGTTCAAGATATGCGCGCCGATCCGCAACGTTCGATGCTGCCCGGCTGGCTCCTGAACGGTCGGCGAAAGATCATACTGGCCATACACTACCTCGGAGGCGTCCAGCGCTTCGCCCGCTTTGATGATCGAAGCCCGCGTCAACAACGCGTTTGGACGTAGCGACAGGCGCCGGAAAGCTTCCAGGCGATCTCCCCGCTCGAGCGCCAGCACGCCCCCCGACACCAGCGATTCACGGACGGCTTCGGAAATACTCTCGCCGATCCAGTCCACATTCGTGGAATTCGATTGATTAAAAAAAGGAAGGACCAGGACGGTTTCCGCGCGCAGCAGGCAAACGGCGGAAACCATCCAGAATAAAACGACAAGCCGCTGCATCTACATCCAGTGTATCAACCGCGGCTTTCTGAGAGCTTTCGACCGCACCGCTAGTTCAACACCAGCTTCATATGTGTGCCGCCCACCCGGATCTCTTCGACCTTGTTCTTGCCATCGGCGTTGGCGTACGTGACGGTGGTCGACGGATACTTGTTGTCGCTGTTCTCCACCTTTACAGTCGCTTCGGTGGTTTCATGACCGTGCTTGATCAGCAGCTTCTGGTCCTGCAATTCAAATCTGTAATCGCCCGCCTTCAGTTCCGTACCGCCTACCATAGCGGCCTGAAACAGCGTGACAGTGAACGACTTGGCACTGGCAAAGGCCATCCCGGCCATCAGACACACGAATACTAATGCCTTCTTCATGGGGTATTTGCTCCTTAAAGCGTTTTCTTGGACAGCCCGCGCTCTACAAGGGGGCCGTCTAAACATAAGACGAAGCAAACGGCGAAACGCTTACGGTTCCGTATCAGCAGTTTGTCAGGAATTCGCGCACCCGTCCTACCGCTTCCCCCTGAATGCGCGGTTCCTCCCCAAAACCCCTTAGCCATTCCATCCCGAGTTCCTTGCGAAACCAGGTCATCTGGCGTTTGGCGTAATTCCTCGTGTTGCGCTGAGCATAGAAGAGCGCTTCCCGGGCGTTGAGCTCGCCGCGGAGCATCTGCACCGCCTGCCGGTAGCCGTGCGATTCGAAGGGCTTCGCCTCCAGCGGAAATCCGCGATCGTGGATGCTTTGGACTTCTTCCAGCAGCCCGCCTTCGAACATGCGGCGGCAGCGCTCGTCCAGCCGGGTATAAAGCGCGTCGCGATCCGGCGCCAGGCCCATTTTCAGCACACGAAAGCCCTCCAGCCGGTCGCGGCCCTCGCGAAACATCTCGGTTACCGGCCGGCGCGCAAGCAAGCATACTTCCAGCGCGCGCATCACTTTCGGCACGTCGTTGGGATGGATGCGCCCGGCCGCAGCCGCGTCGTAACGTCCCAGGAGCCGATGCAAAGATCCGGGTCGCCGGCGTTCGCGCGCGGCCAGGCGTTCGCGCAAGACGTCGTCTCGCGAGGGTCCGCGGAATAGTCCTTCAAATAATGCCCGTAAATAGAATCCAGTACCGCCGGCCACCACGGGCAGCCGCCCTCGGCTAACGATATCGGCCAGTGCTGCGCGCCCTAACCTTGCATATTCGCCGGCCGTGAAGATCTGGTCCGGATCCAGAATATCGATCAGATGGTGCGGAACGCCACGCATCTCCGCCGGCGTCAGTTTGGCGGTGCCGATGTCGAAGAATCGATAGATCTGTAATGAATCGCAGTTCACGACTTCGCCGTCGAATTCCTCCGCAACCCGCAGAGCCAATTCGCTCTTGCCGGCGCCGGTGGGGCCGGCGATCGCCACAACTGGTTTCAACTAGGACCTCTCCCGATACGTAACACATCGCTGTCATCTTTCGCCGTTATACAATGAAAAGGAACGATTCGACCCTCCCAGGCATCTAGGTCGAAAGGAAGCATACATGAATTTTCCCCTAAAAGCGCTTTTCTTGGCCCTCCCATTGGCTTGCCTGTCCTTCGGACAGACCCCTGCGGCACCCGCGCCGCCGGTCGATAAAGCAGCTGCTTATTATAATTTTTCGATGGGCCATCTGTACGCCGAGCTGGCCGGCGTGTACGGCAATCGCAGCGAATACGTCGTCAAGGCCATCGACTACTACAAACAGGCGCTCAAGCTGGACCCGGGAGCCAGTTTTCTCTTCGAAGAACTCACCGATTTGTACATCCAAAGCGGCAGGCTCAAGGATGCCGTTACGGAAGCTGAGGATATCCTCAAGCGCGAGCCCAACAACCTGGATGCCCGCCGCATCCTGGGCCGTATTTATACCCGCATGATCGGCGACACCCAGCAAGGCAAGATCAATGAAGAGATGCTCCGCGCCGCCACCGAACAGTACGAAAAGATCGTAGCCAAAGACCCCAAGGACATCGAGAGTTGGCTGACCCTCGGCCGCCTCTATCGCACCGCCCGCAACTCCGTCGACGCCGAGAAGGCTTATTCACAGGCGCTGGCGATTGATGCGAACAACGAGGATGCGCTGACCGGTCTGGCCATTGTCTATTCGGACGTGGGCGATACCAAAAAGGCCATCGAAAAGCTGCAGGCAGTCACCAATAAGGACCCCAATCCGCGCACTTTGGCGGCACTGGCAAGCGCCTACGAACAACTGCACGACAATAAGAGCGCCGCCGAGGTGTTGCGCAAAGCCCTCGATCTGGACCCGGAAAACAGCCGCGTGAAGCGCGCCCTGGCGCGTAATCTGCTGTATTCCGGCTCCGCCGGCCTCGACGAATCCCTCAAGTACTACAAGGAATTTGCCGACGACGATCCGCACGACACCGAGGCCCTCCTGCGCATGGCCGAGATTTACCGTGAGAAGCGAGATTTCGCCAAGGCGCGCGCCGCCCTTGACAAAGCCAAAGCCGCCGACCCTGAAAACCTCGAAGTTCGTTACGACGAGGTCAATCTGTTGGCGGCGGAGGGTCAGAACGACAAAGCCATCGAAGACTTGAAAGCCGTCCTCAAGGACACTGAACGCAAGAGTTACTCGGAAACCGAGAAGGGCACGCGCGTCAATCTCCTGGAGCGTTTGGGCGAGCTTTATCGCGTCGCCCATCAAAACCAGCCCGCCATAGATACCTTCCGCCAGATCGCCGACCTCGACCCGGACTCCGGCGCCCGCGCAGCGGCGCAGATTGTGGATACCTACGACACCGCCAAAGACTTCAAGAATGCCCGTGCGGAAGCCGAAGCGGCACTCAAGAAATATCCGGACGACCGTGCGCTGAAAGGCGTGTACGCCACCGTGCTGGTGGACATGGGCAAAGTCGATCAGGGCGTTTCCGAATTGCGCGGCATGCTGAGTGGCGATCATGACCGCGAAACGCAACTGGCCATTGCCCAGCTCTATGAACGAGCCAAGCGATATGACGATATGACCAAGCCATTGGACGCCGCCGAGAAGCTGTCGGAAACCAAGCCCGACAAAGAGGCGGTATTCTTCATGCGCGGCGCCATGTATGAGCGATTGAAGAAGTTCGACCTCTCGGAGGCCGAGTTTCGCAAGGTTCTGGATATGGACCCCGATAGCGCCGGTGCGCTCAACTATCTCGGCTACATGTTGGCCGATCGCGGGGTGCGCCTCGACGAGGCCCAGAAGATGATCTCACGCGCGGTTGAATTGGAACCCGACAACGGCGCCTATCTGGATAGCCTCGGCTGGCTGTATTATCGCCAAAACCGCTTGGATGATGCGGAGCGCGCTTTAGTGCAGGCGCTATCGAAGAACGGCATCGGCCAGGATCCCACGGTGCACGACCATTTGGGCGACGTCTATCTGAAGCTGGGTAAGACCAAGGAAGCCATCACCCAGTGGCAGGCATCCGTGAAGGAAGCCGAAACCGACACGCAATCCGACATGGAGCCCGGCGAGTTGGCCAAGATCAACAAGAAGCTGGAAGACGCCAAAGTGCGTTTGGCCAGGGAAACCGGCGCCGCCAAGCAATAATACCCGTGGCGCACGCTTCAGCGTGCTGCGGCGGACTTCAGTCCGCCGTCGGGCGGGCATTTATGCCCGCCCGGTTTTCGGTCACTTATCGAGCCCAAGAAATTTCCCCTTCCTTTCAATCGCTTGCAAGAACAATACCCGTAGTCCTTAAATCCTCCCAGCTACCCTGAAGTCGAAAGGTAGGGCGCACCCGCGCCCGAAAATCGATGAACACAGATAAATATCGGAAACTTCCCCAACATCAGGTCGAAGCCAATCGCCAGAACGCCAAAAAATCCACTGGCCCACGCACCCC
>JBEKIM010000192.1:0-22699 GCA_050011755.1 Bryobacteraceae bacterium
TCGCGCGGCTCCATCAGCGTGCTGGGCATCCCGCCCACCCGCCCCGAAGAACTCTTCCGCAAAATGGGCTACTGCACCCAATTCGACGCCTTCCCCAAGGGGCTCACGGGTTACCAGTTCGTCTATTCGTTCCTGCTGGTGCACGGCATGATCGAATCCGAAGCCGCCCGCCTCACCCAGGAAGCCATCCAGCGCGTTTCCATGACCGAAGCGGCCGACCGCCCCGTGGCCGCCTATAGCAAGGGCATGCGGCAGCGCATCAAACTGGCGCAAGCCATCGCCCACCGCCCGTCCGTATTGGTGCTCGACGAGCCTTTGAACGGCCTGGATCCTATGGCGCGCAACGAAACCATCGCGCTCTTCAAGCAATTCGGAGACGAAGGCCGCCATGTAATCGTCTCCAGCCATATTCTGCACGAGGTGGACCGCATCTCCGACCAGGTGATCCTTCTGAGCCATGGCTACGTGGTCGCCGAAGGCCAGATCCAGGGCGTCCGCAGCGAAGTCAAAGATCAGCCCATGCAGATCCTGGTGCGCTGCGACAAACCGGGCCTGCTGGCCTCCCGTCTCTTCGAGCAGGATCACGTGGTGGAAGCCAAGGTCAACGACGATGGCCGCGGATTGCTGGTCCGGACGCGCGACGCCGACAACCTGTACCTGCTGCTCAACCGTATCGTGCTCGACAACGGCTTGGAAGTGGAAGCCGTGGCGCCCGCCGACGACGACGTGAATTCCGTTTATCAATACCTGATCGGAGCCGAGGGAGGCACGACGTGACCTGGAACCAGATCGCCACCCAGCCCTGGATGCTCTGGCGGCGCCAGGTGGCCGCTATCCTGCGCCTGGAGCTGAAGAAGAGCCTGTTCTCGAAGCGCGCCTGGTGGATTTACATCCTCACGCTGGGACCCGTAGCCATCACCGGGCTGCATTCCCTGCTCGGCCGAAACGGCGGACACACCATGGGCGACGACAACATGATCTTCGCCGGCATCTTCCAGGTTTATTTCCTGCGCCTGGGGATCTTCTTCGGCTGCCTCGGCATCTTCTCGAACCTGTTCCGCGCCGAAGTGCTGGAGCGCACGCTGCACTACTACTTCATGTCGCCGGTGCGCCGCGAAGTGCTGGCGGTGAGTAAGTACCTGGCCGGGGTGATCGCCGCCACGGTCTACTTCGTGGGCAGCGTGGTGCTGAGCTTCCTGTTTATCTCGGCGCACTGGGGACCCGTCTTTGAGCAGTATCTCTTTCGGGGGCCCGGCCTGCACCAGTTAGGCTGGTATGCCCTGACCGCCGCTTTAGCCTGCATCGGCTACGGATCGGTGTTTCTGCTCACCGGCATCGTCTTCCGCAATCCCATGATCCCGGCGGCGGTAGTTTTCGTCTGGGAGAACCTCAATCCCTTTCTGCCGTCGCTGCTGAAGAAATTCAGCATCATTTTTTACCTGAAATCGCTCTGCCCCACCGGCGAGATCCCGGCCGACGGCCCGCTGGCCTTTCTCGCCACGATGACCGAACCCACGCCCGCGTGGCTGGCCATCCCCGGTTTGCTGATCGTTTCCGGCCTGGTGCTGGCTTACGCCGCCGCCAAGTCCCGCAAGCTGGAAGTGAGTTACAGCGACTGACGGTCAGTTAGTCAGGGCCTGATACACCAGCATCCGCGTCTGCCGCCAATAGGGGACATTCGTCGTCATGGGAACCTGGATCATCGATACCGCGACCAGCTTCTCTTTCGGATCCACCCAGAAGTAAGTGCCGTAGATACCCGCCCACGAGAAGTCCCCGACCGATCCGGGCACTGGATTCCGGCCCGGATCCGTGCGCACCGCAAAACCCAATCCGAAGCTGGTGCCCATCTCCGGCACAGGGCCGAACGCATCCAGCAGATTCGCGACGCTGGTGTGCCGCTCCGTGGCCGGCGGCAGTTGGTCCGAGGTCATCAACGCCACGGTCTTGGGAGCGAGAATTCGCACGCCATCGAGGTCGCCGCCATTGAGCATCATCTGGCAGAAGCGCGCGTAGTCGCCGGCCGTCGAGAGCAGGCCGCCACCGCCCGAAAAGACCGCCGGCTTGGCGGTCCCATCGCCGCCCGGCGTAACGGCCGAATCCGCGTGCGCCAGGCGGGCGGCTTGCGATGCGTTCAGATAGAAGCCGGTATCGGTCATCTTCAACGGACCTGTGATGCGCCCGGCTACGAAGCGGTCAAGATCCATGCCGCTGACGACTTCCACGATCCGTCCCAGCACGTCCGTGGACACGCTATACTCCCAGAACTCTCCCGGCTGGTGCGCCAGCGGCAGGCCCGCGATAATAGCGACCATATCGGCCAGCGACTTGGCCGCGAAGAGGCCGCTCTTCTTGTACAGCTCGTCCACCGGCGAATTTCCGAAGATACCGTAAGTCAATCCGGAAGTGTGCCGCAGCAGATCCTGCACGGTCATCGGCCGCTTCGGTGCGGCCTTCTCCACGCCCACCCGTACTTCCTTGAACTCGGGCAGGTATTGCGCCACCGGCGCCCCGATATCGATCCTGCCTTCCTCGGCGAGCATCATGACGGCGGTCGACGTAATCGGCTTGGTCATCGATGCGATGCGGAAGATAGAGTTCGTCTTCATCGGCGTCTGCGATTTCCTGTCCTGAAATCCGGCGGTTTCGAGCGCCGCGATCTTACCCTGGCGGGCGATCAGCAGCACTGCGCCGGGTATGCGGCCCTTCTCTACGTCCGCCTTCATCTGCATCCGCACGCGCTCCAGCCTCCGGGAAGAAATACCAACATCCTCGGGCCGGCCGGCGACCGGCAGGGATTGGCACCACGCGGTCGCCGCCAGCACCATTCCCAGCGGCCCCACGATCGACTTGGTCAACTTTGGCGTGATTCGCACCGGACCAGTTTATCAGTAAGATGCAAATAGAGGCTTCATGAACTGGATCTACTGGTCACTGCTATCCGCGCTCTTCGCCGGCGCCACTGCCATCCTGGCGAAGGTGGGCGTCGCGGGCGTCGATTCGAACCTGGCCACCGCCATTCGCACCTCGGTGATTCTGGTTTTCAGTTGGCTGGTGGCCTACGCCACGGCGCCGCCCGCCGCGCTGCGCACACTCACCTCGCGAACCTGGATCTTTCTGATCCTGTCCGGCCTGGCGACCGGGTTGTCCTGGCTCTGTTACTTTCGCGCGCTGCAATTCGGCGAAGCCTCGCGCGTCGCGCCGGTCGACAAGCTGAGCGTGGCCTTCGTGATCCTGTTCTCGGCGATGTTTCTGGGCGAGCGGCTCACGCTGGTCCGCGGGGCCGGCGGGTTGCTGATCATGGCGGGCGCGATCATCCTCGCTTTGGAGTAGAAGGCATGCGCGAAACCCACGATATCCTGGAGCGCCTCTCCGCGGCCGGCAGCGCCGTCAACGTCGCAGGCATGGCCCGCTACGGCATTCGCCCGGCCAAAGCATACGGGGTGGCTACGCCCGCGATCCGTTCCATCGCCAGGGAACTGGGACGGAACACGGAACTGGCCGCCGCGCTGTGGTCGAGCAACGTCCTCGAGGCCCGCATGCTCGCCGCCATGATCGCCGATCCTCTTCAGATTACCGAGGAAGAAGTGGAGCGCTGGGTGCGCGAGTTCGACTGCTGGCCGGTCTGCGACTCCGCCTGCATCGGGCTGCTCTGGAAGACGCCATTCGCCTGGCGCAAGGTGCGCGAATGGTCCCGCCGCGAACCCGAATACGAGCGGCGCGCCGCATTTGCGCTGCTCGCTGGACTGGCAGTCCACGACAAGAAGGCCGCCGACAAGCAATTCCGCACGGGTCTCCGGCTGATCGTCAAGGCAGCCGGCGACGATCGCAATTTCGTGAAAAAGGCTGTCAATTGGGCTTTGCGCCAGACGGGCAAGCGAAATCCGGAATTGCGCGCGGCGGCCATCCAGGTTGCGGAGTCGCTGGCGGTGTCGCAGTCACGCGCGGCGCGCTGGATCGGCCACGATGCCTTGCGCGAATTGCGCGCGATTACGCCATGCCCAGTAGTGCGTTGATCACGATTGCCGCCATGCCCACCGGGATCATCACTTTCCAACCGATGTTCATGAGCTGGTCGTAGCGGAAGCGCGGGAACGTGCCGCGGAACCAGATCATCAGGTAGATGATCGTCGACACTTTAAAGAGGAACCAGAAGATGCCGATCGCGGACGCATTGAAGCCGGGAATCATGTAGATGGCACCGATCGCGACCAGCAGCAGCGCCGCGCCGATCAGCACTTTCTGCTGCAGCGTGTCTTTCAGCTTGCGTACCAAAGTCAGGCTCGCGAGGCCCGAGCCGGCGAATACCACCAGCGGCACGATATAGTTGAGCGCCGCCAGCCACGATACGCTGGGAAACGGCCGCAGCCACCCGCCCCAGAATAGCGTCACGGCCACCGACGAGATCACGAAGATGTTGGCGTACTCCGCCAAAAAGTAGAGCGCCCAACGAAAGCCGCTGTACTCGGTATGGAATCCGGCCACCAATTCGGATTCGGCTTCCGGTAAGTCGAAGGGCGCGCGGTTGGTCTCCGCGGTGGCGGCGATGATGTAGACCACGAACGGCACGATCATGAAACCGTAGTTGGAGAAGACAAACCAGATGCCGCGGGTCTGCTGCGCCTGGATAATTCCCTGCATGCTGAGCGTGCCGGCTACCATCACACCGGAAAGCAGCGCAAACGAGAGCGCCACTTCATAGCTCACCAGTTGCGCGGCGCTGCGCAGCGCTCCCAGCAGCGGATAGTGGCTGTTGGAAGCCCAGCCGCCTAGAATGATCCCCAGAATTCCTACCGCCGACATCGCCGAAATCACCAGCAAGCCCACATTCACGTCGGCGACATAGAGATATTTGCTGAACGGGATCACCGCAAACGCCGTCAGCCCGGTGAAGGTGGAGATTACGGGCGCCAGCCAGAAGATAGATTGGTCCGCATCCGTGGGGATGATGTCTTCCTTGATGAGCAACTTCAAGGCATCGGCGATGGGCTGCAGCAGTCCGTGCGGCCCTACCCGCATGGGCCCCAGGCGGACTTGAAAATCGGCCAGCACCTTGCGCTCGATCAGCACGATGTACCCGGCCACCAGCGGGAACAGGGCCACGATCACCAGCGTGACCAGAATCGGCGTGAATAACGGATGATGGATGATGGCGTCCATAGGTTCCTAACGCAGCAACGACGTCTCCGCCAGCCGCAGGAAAGGCTCGGGATAGAACATGATGCCCAGGGTGAGAATGCCGCTCACAGCCAGCGCCACGCGCAATCCGAAGCTGGTGGAAAGCGGCGCCTGTTCCGTGAGGTCGCGCACGAACATGCTACGCACGATGCGGAAGTAATAGTAAATCGCGACGGCTACATAAAGCGTGGCAATCACCGCCAGCGTGTAGTGCCGCGTCTCGATCAGCGACAGGAAAATATAATACTTGCCCAGGAATCCGGCGGTGGGCGGAATCCCCGCCAGCGACAGCAGAAAGAGCAGCATGAGCCAGGCGTAGCCCGGACTTTTGTAAACCAGGCCGGCGATATCGTCCATATCTTCGCCGACGATGCCCTTCCGGCGCAGCGCCACCAGCACGATGAACGCGCCCAGGTTCATGAACGTGTAGACCAGGACATAGACCGCAATACCTTTGATCCCGGTGGCATTTCCGGCGATCAGGCCGAGCAGCATATATCCGGCGTGTGAGATCGAGCTATACGCCAGCAGGCGCTTGAGGTTGCTTTGATTGATGGCCGCCAGGTTGCCGACGGTCATGGTGGCGACCGCCACGAAGGCCAGGATCGGTTCCCAGGCCTCCCTCGCGGAAGCTAACGGGCCGAGGAAGATGCGCAGCAGGAAGGCGATGGATGCGGCCTTGGAGGCCACCGAAAGATAAGCCGTGACGGTAGTCGGCGCGCCTTCGTAGGCATCCGGCGCCCACATGTGGAACGGGACCGCCGAAACTTTGAAGAGCAGGCCTACGGAAGTGGTGGCCAAGGCAAGCAGGACCAGCGGATCGAAAGGACCGCGGGCGCCTATGGCCAAGGCAATGTCCGCCAGGCGCGTCGATCCGGAGATGCCGTACATCACCGAAAAACCATACGCCAGGAAGCCGCTCGAAAAAGCGCCCAGCAGCAGATACTTCATGGCCGCTTCGTTGGAGCGCTTGCTGGTGCGCAGGAAGCCCACCATCACATAGAACGAAAGAGCCATCAATTCCAGGCCGATAAACAGGGTGACCAAGTCCGTGCCGGAGGCCAGGAAGAACATGCCGCACTGGGCGAACATCATCAGGGAGTAATACTCTGCGTGGTGTTCGCCCTCGATCTCGAGATATTTGTACGAGACGATGGCCACAATCACCGTGGCGGCAATGAAGATCCAGTTGAAGAAAATGGAGAAGCCATCCGCCACCAGCGCGCCGTGAAAGGCCGTGTAATTGGGAACGCCGTCCGCCAGCAGGTGCGTTTGCTGTTTCCACAAGCCGAACCCGGCAAACCCTTCGCCGAGGACCAGGAAATACAACAGGTACTTGCGCTGCCGGGGATCGGGGAAAACGATAAAATCGAACAGCAGGATGGCGCATCCGAACAAGGCCAGCATCACCGCCGGGACGAGGACGAAGTGATCGGTGCTGGAGTAAAAGGTATTCATTGGCCGCTCACCACCGGCCGCGCAATGGCCTGCGCGCCGCCCTGATAATATCCGGGCCGCACACGCTCCACGATCTGCTGGACCGGTTTTTCCAGGATGTCGAAGTACGGCTTGGGATAGACGCCGATCCAGATCGCCCAGGCGATCAGCGGCAGGAACACCATAATCTCGCGCAGGCTGAGATCCGGCAGGTGCAGATTCTTCCCGTTGGTGATCTGGCCCAACATGGTGCGCTGGTAGAGCCAGAGAAGGTAGGCCGCGCCGAAAATCACGCCGGTCACCGCAAACGCGGCCCAGATGCGATTCGCTTCAAACGCACCCTGCAAAATCGTGAATTCGCCCACAAATCCGTTGAGCAGGGGCAGGCCCGCGGAACTCAGCATGGCGATAGCGAAGATCACCGCGTACTTCGGCATCACGTGCGCCAGTCCGCCGTACTCCGAAATCTCGCGCGTATGCCGGCGCTCGTAGACCACGCCGATGATCAGGAAGAGCATGCCGGTGGAAATGCCGTGGTTGATCTGTTGCAGCACGCTGCCGGCCAGGCCGTTCGGGTTCAACGCGAAAATGCCCAGCGTACAAAAACCCAGGTGGCTCACGGAAGAATACGCCACCAGCTTCTTCCAATCCTTCTGCATCAGGCTGACCAGGGCGCCGTAGATAATGCCGATGATGGAAAGCACCGCCAGGATCTGCACGATGGTCTGATCCATGGAAGCCTTGGGCAGCAGGGGCAGCGAGAAGCGGATGAACCCGTAAGTCCCCATCTTCAGCAGCACGCTGGCCAGGATGACGGAGCCGGCGGTAGGCGCTTCCACGTGGGCATCGGGCAGCCAGGTGTGAAACGGAAACATGGGTACCTTAATGGCAAAGCCCAGGAAGAAAGCCCAAAAGACCCATTCCTGCAAACCGAGCGGCAGGCTCAGCTTCATCAACTCGGATATTTCAAAAGTGTAGCGGCCGAACTGGTTGGCGTACTGGAAGTAGATCGTCAGGATACCCAGCAGCATCAGCACGGAGCCGGCCAGCGTGTAAAGGAAGAATTTGATAGCCGCGTAGAGTTTGCGCGGGCCGCCCCACACCCCGATGATGAAATACATGGGCACCAGGACGAGTTCCCAGAACACGTAGAACAGGAAGAAATCCATCGACATGAATACGCCCAGCATGCCCACCTGCAGCAGCAGGAACATGCAGTAGTATTCTTTGAGCCGGTCCTGGATGGCGTTCCACGACGACAGGATGGCGATGAAGCCGATCACCGTGGTCAGCATGATCAGCAGCAGGCTGATGCCGTCGATACCGATCAGGTACTGCGCGCCCAGGCTGGGTATCCAGTTGGCGCGCTCCACGAATTGAAAGCCGGATACGCCTTTGTCGAAGCGCGAAACCAGCGGCAGGGAAATCAGGAAACCGGCGAAGCTGGCCAGGTTCGCCCAGACCTTGATCAGGCCCTTCTGGCGCGAGGGGATGAACAGCAGGATCAACAGTCCCGCGAGCGGCGTGAACAGAACCAGACTGAGTAAGTGGTCGCTCATTATTTACCCGCCAGGTAATACCCGAAGAAGACCAGCACGCCCACCACGACGAACAGGGCGTAGGCCTGGACGCGCCCGGTTTGCAGGATGCACACCGGGTAGGACAGCAGCTTCACGGTGAAGGAGCCCAGGCGCACCGCGCCATCCACGATCCAGGTATCCCACCACATCGAGACACGCGAAGAAAACCGCGTCAGCCATCCCGCGCCATTCACCGCGCCGTCGACCACGTTGCGATCGAACGCGCCCAACACTTCGCCGCCGCCTTTGCCGAGGCCGTTCACGAACAGGAAGTCGTAGATCTCGTCCACGTAATACTTGTTGTAAAGCAAGCCGTGCAGCGGCTTCAGCGACTTCGGAAGGGAACCCGGCGATCCCGGCTTGTGGTGATAGAAGTAGCGTGCCACCACGATCCCGATGATGGCCACCGCCACGGAGATGCCCATCAGAATCCATTCCGTGGAGGCATCGTGCGCACCGCCTTTCGCGGCTTCCGTGGCCGCCGAGGCGAAGGCGGGTTCCAACCATTTCTCGAAGGTGTAGAAGCGCTCCGAAAGGTTCCACGCGCGCGGTACGCCCAGCCAGCCCGCAAACACACCGCCCGCCGCCAGAACGATGAGCGGGACGGTCATAGCCGGGGGCGACTCATGGATGTGGGCGGCCACTTCCGGGGCGACCCGCGACTTGCCGTAAAACGTCATATTCATGAGGCGCCACATGTAGAAGGCGGTCAGGCCCGCGGTGGCCAGGCCGACGAACCAGAGCGCCTTCGAGCCGGCGGGAGAGCTATAAGTCTGCCAGAGAATTTCGTCTTTCGAGAAGAAGCCCGCAAAGCCCGGAATGCCGGCGATAGCCACCGAGCCGACCCACATGGTCCAGTGCGTGATCGGAATCTTGTCCTTCAAGGCGCCCATGCGCCGCATATCCTGCTCGCCGCTCATGGCGTGAATCACGGACCCGGAACCGAGGAAGAGCAGGGCCTTGAAGAAGGCGTGCGTGAACAAGTGGAAGACGGCGACCCAATACGCGCCCACGCCCAGCGCCAGAAACATGTAACCGAGCTGGCTCACGGTGGAATACGCCAGCACCCGCTTGATATCGTTCTGCACCAGCCCGATGGTGGCGGCGAAGATCGCTGTAAACGCGCCGATGAAGGCCACGATATTGAGCGTCTGGGGCGTAAGTTGGAACAGCGCCGCGGAACGCGCCACCATGTAGACACCCGCCGTGACCATGGTGGCCGCGTGGATCAAGGCCGAAACCGGCGTGGGACCTTCCATGGCGTCCGGCAGCCAGACATACAGCGGGAATTGCGCGGATTTGCCGGTCGCGCCCACGAAGAACAGCAGCGCCATGGCGCTCAGCACGCCGAAGCCGGCCGTCTCCGCGTGGAAGTGCGGTCCGCGCAAAGCGGCATTCACGTCCAGGAAGCGGACGGTGCCCAACAGGCTGAACATCAGCAGCATGCCGAGGATGAACCCGGCATCGCCCACCCGGTTCACGATAAAGGCCTTCTTGCCCGCATCGCCGGCCGATTTCTTTTGGAAGTAGAACCCGATCAGCAGGTAGCTGCACAGTCCCACGCCTTCCCATCCGACGAACAACAGCGTATAGTTGTTCGCCAGCACCAGCATCAGCATGAAGAAGATGAACAGGTTCAGGTAGCCGAAGAAACGGTAGTAGCCGTTGTCGTGGGCCATGTAGCCGGTGGAATAGACGTGGATCAGGAAGCCGATGCCGGTGACCACCAGGATCATCACGGAGCTTAACGGATCGAGCAGAAAGCCCCAATCGGCGCTGAAGGTGGCGATGCGGCCATCCATCATGTGGAATGGCAGCCCCGCCAGCCAGGTGAACTGGATCACCTGGTGGATCCTGCCCGGCGTATCCGTCAACTGCCAGACCGCGCCCACCGAGAGCAGAAACGAGATCAGCACGGTGCCGGGGCAGATCAGGCTCACGAGTATTTTCAGGGGAGAGCCGTGATGATGATCGTGGCCATGATCGTGACTGTGGCCGTGATCGTGATGGTGACCATGATCGTGTTCGTCGTGGATGTGCTCCACTCCCGGCGCTACCGCGACAGCCGACGCGGGCTGCGGATCGAGCAGCCTGCCGAACAGCAGCATCAGCAGCGCGCCGCACAGCGGGACGAGCGGGATGAGCCAAATCAGGTCCAGGAAATTCACCGAACCACCTCTTGGAGGGCGGGCAATGCTGCCCGCAGCCGGCTTTTAGCCGGCTCAGGCCGCCCCGATAGCAAATAATGGAAAAAGCCGGCTGAAAGCCGGCTGCGGGCAGGATTGCCCGCCCCACAAGATGCACAGCAATAGAATGTGGTGTTAGGCTGCGTGGTTACCATTTCAGTAAGTCCACCTCATCCGCCAGCACCGTTTCTTTATTGCTTCAGATTGTGCAGCGCCTGGGAGAAAGCCACCAGATTGATATTGACCGCGTTCAGGATCAATTCGATGGACATCAAAATAATGACAATATTCCGCCGCGTCAGCACGCCCACCGTCCCGATCAGCAGGAGTGCCGCGCTTAAAGCGATGTAATGCGCCGTAGTTATCGGGTACATTGTCAGATCCGTTTCTTGGCCATCACTACCGAACCCACTACCGCTACCAGCAACAGGATGGAAGCAATCTCGAACGGCAAAAGATACTCTTTGAACAGGACATCGGCCAGTTGCTCGGTATTGCCCAGAGCGGAGGCCGCGGGCAGAATGCCGGGCTGCGCGATCTTGAACGCGGCGCGGCCCTTCGAGAGGAACCAGAATACCTGCGCGCCCACCAGAGCCACGCAGACCAGCGCGATCCACCATTGGCCGTTGAACTGCTTTTCCTTGGCGGCCTGGTCCAGATTCACCAGCATGATCACGAACAGGAACAGCACCATGATGCCGCCGATATAGAGTATGATCTGCACGGCGAACAGGAATTCCGCCTGCTGCAACAAGTACAGGCCCGCCACGCCCATCAGAGAAACGATCAGGAACATGGCGCTGTGCACGGCACTTCTGCGGGTGATCGTCAAAACGCCGCCGGCCAATACCATGGCGGCGAAGATATAGAAGAAGATAGCCTGCGTCAGCTCGGGAGTCAGCATTTGTATTGGGTCGGCTTGGGACCTTCTTCGAGCATCTGGCGATCCCAGATGGCGCCTTCGCGGGTATAGCTGGCCAGTTCGAAATCCTGCGTCAGCTCGAGCGCGTCCACCGGACAAGCGTCCTCACACAGGCCGCAAAACATGCAGCGGGATGTGTCGTACGTGAAAGTAGTCAACTCTTTGCGCTTGGTCTGTTCATTGCGCTGGCTGGTGACCACAATGAGATTCTCCGGGCAGGCCAGCGCGCACAGGTTGCAGGAGATGCAGAGCGTCTCGCCGTTATCCGGATTGATGTTCAGCCGGGGCGCGCCGCGATACCGTTCGCCGACCTTGGGCCGCTCGGCCGGATACTGCTCGGTGTAGATACGCTTGGGATCCTGGTTGCGGAAGGTCACCCAGAGACCCTGGAAAAGGTCCACCAGAAAAACGGTGCGGAACAGCTTAGAAATCATTTGCTTTCCTCGATGCCGGGGAGCACCCCACTCATCGGTCCACCTCGCCCAGCACGATATCCAGCGTACCAATAATCGCTACAACATCGGCCACCAGCCCGCCTCGCACCATGCAGTCGAGCGCCTGCAGATTGATGAACGAGGGCGGCCGCACGCGCATGCGATACGGCTGTGTGGAATTGTCGCTCACGATGAAATACCCGAGTTCGCCTTTGGGCGCTTCGATCGAAACATAAGCCTCACCCACCGGCGGTTTCACGACCTTGGGCACCTTGCCCATGATCGGCCCGCTGGGGATGCGGTCCACCGCCTGCCGGATAATGCGCGTGGACTGCCGCATTTCTTCCATGCGCACGGTGTACCGGTCGTAGGTGTCGCCGTTTTCGGCGGTGGGGATTTCGAAGTCGTACTGCTCGTAGCCGGAGTAGGGCTGCGCCTTGCGCAGATCCCATTTCACGCCGGCCGCGCGCAGCACCGGCCCCGTGACGCCGTACTCCTTGCATTCGTCGGCCGACAGAATGCCGACGCCCTTCAGCCGCCCCACCCAGATCCGGTTGTTGGTCAGCAGTTCCTCGTATTCATCCACTTTGGGGATGAACCAGTCGCAGAATTTCTTGACCTCCTCCTCAAAACCTTCGTAGGTCTCGTACTGCAGCCCGCCGATGCGGAAAGCGTGCGTGGTGAGGCGCGCGCCGCAGTAATTCTCGAAGATCTTGAGCACTTCTTCGCGCTCGCGCAGGCAATAAAATACCGGCGTAATGGCGCCGATATCGAGGGCGTGCGTACCCAGCCAAAGCAGATGGCTGGCAATGCGATTCAGCTCGGTCAGGATCACCCGCACCGCTTGCGCCCGCGGCGGCGCTTCGATGTTCAGCAGCTTTTCGACTGCCAGGCAGTAACCCAGGCCGTTCGAGACCGCGGCTACGTAATCCATGCGGTCCACGTAGGGGGCGAATTGCTGATACGTACGGTTTTCGCCGATCTTCTCCACCCCGCGATGCAGGTAGCCGATCACGCACTCGGTGCCGTTGACTTTCTCGCCGTCGAGCTTCAGGATGACACGCAGCACGCCGTGGGTGGACGGGTGCTGTGGACCCATGTTGATGACTAACTCGGTCGCGTCTAGAAAAGTGGCTTCCGGCATGTGATCACTGCCCGCTTTCGATACCCATGTTGTCCCTCACCCAGGCATCGTCCTGCTGCAGGATTCCATAATCCTTGCGCAGAGGATAGCCCTGCCATTCCTCGGGCAGCAGGATGCGGCGCATATCGGGATGGCCGGCGAACTGGATGCCGAACATATCGAACACTTCGCGCTCGAGCCAATTGGCGGTCAAATGCACGCTGACGGCGGTGGCTGGAGTGTAGCCGTCCGGGATCATGGTCTTCACGCGGATGCGTTCATTGCGCGCGAAGCTATATAAAATGTAGATGACGTCGAAACGCTCGGGGCGCTTGGGATAATCGACTGCCGTGATATCCACCAGGTAGTCGAAATCCAGTTCCAGCTTGAGCGTTTCGAGGATGGGAATGACCGCGCCCGGTTTGGCGATCAGGAAACTCTGCCCCAGGTACGTGGAGAACTCGGCGATCTCGTCGCCGTAGCGTTCTTTCAAAGTCTGGGTAATGTCGCTTTCCCAAGGCGTCGTGAGCATGGCGGCCGGGGGTTTGGGGGGGGCATGGGCGGCCGCGGCGGGCTTGGGAGCGGCGGGTTTGGGCGCCGGAGCCGCCGGTTTTTCAGCCGGAGTGGCCGCCTCGCTCCCAGCGGGAGGAGGCGCCCCAGAGCCCTCGGGCTTTTGCTCGTCAGCCATTGGATTTCCCTAGTGAAGATCACTACACATATCACTTGCTCGTAGGGAGTGTCAAACACGGATTTCCAGGCGCGGCGCAGGTCGTTTGCTTTGCGTTGCGAGTCTGCACTTGCGCAACAACGAGCTATGCTGGATTGAGATGACCAAGGTCCAGATCGACTTCCAACTGCAGCATACCCTAGACGACGAGCTGATGACGCGGCTCGGCAAGGCCTATTCGATTTACGGGATACAGAAGATCAACCTGGCGCCGTCCGAAGACAGCCTGACGGTGGAATACGATGCTACGCGGCTGCGGCCCGCCGAGGTCCACGCCGCGCTCACGCGCGCCGGCATCCCGGTGGCTCCCAAATAATGACCGGCGGAGCCGGGGATTTCGTTCCTTGGAACGGCTCCCGGTCCGCCGGTTCGCGCCACTTCAACTGCTATTGAGACCTGCAAGGCGAGTGCCAGTTCCGCCTAAGAACGATTCGAAAAGACTTAGCGCCGGCCTGGATACCCAAGAGGCACGCTTTACACGCCCGCCCGGCAGAAATTACGCGTCCCGGACCTCCGCGGCATGGTGCCGGACATCCACACCCTTCACCAGAAAGACCACGTCCTCGGCAATGTTGGTGGCATGATCGGCGATGCGCTCCAGGTTGCGCGCCACGAAAATGAGGTCTACCGCCGCGGGCACCGTGCTGGGATCCTTCTGCATATACGCCACGAGTTCCTGGTAAACCGAGTCGCGTAAGGCATCCACTTCATCGTCGGCGGCCAATACGCTAGTGGCTTCCACGGCGTCGCTCTTCACGAAAGCGTCCAGGGTGCGCAACAGCATGGATTCAACCAATTGCGCCATGCGCGGGATATCGATCAAGGGTTTCACCGGCGATTGCGCGACCAGCGATAGCGCCCGCTGCGCAATATTTACCGCCAGATCTCCCATGCGCTCCAGATCGGTATTGATTTTCATGGCGGCGGTCAGGAATCGCAGGTCCCTCGCCATGGGCTGGCGGAGAGCGAACAGGCGCGTTGTCAGATTATCGATCTCGATCTCCATCTGGTTAATGCGGGCTTCGTCCCGCAGGACCTGGCGGGCGAGGTCCGGATCGCGATCCACCAACGCACGCACACTGCGGTGGATGGCCGACTCCACGTAGCCGCCCATCTGCAGAACTTTTTCGTGCAACTCCTCAAGCTCAACCGAAAATTGCCTCAATTCAACCCCCTGTTTCCTATTCGCACGGCCCTACCCGAATCTGCCTGTGATGTAATCTTCGGTTTCCTGCCTGGCGGGATTCTTAAAGATAACCTCGGTGGTATTGTACTCGATCAGTTTTCCCAACAGAAAGAAACCGGTGCGGTCGGCCACGCGCGCGGCCTGTTGCATATTGTGCGTGACGATCACGATGGTGCATTGGTCTTTCAGCGTAAACAGCAAGTCTTCGATTTTGGCGGTGGCGATGGGATCGAGCGCCGAGCAAGGCTCATCGAGCAGGAGCACCTCGGGGTCGACGGCCAGGGCCCGCGCGATGCACAAGCGCTGCTGCTGCCCCCCGGAAAGCGCGTAGGCCGATTTGTGCAGCTTGTCCTTCACTTCTTCCCACAGGGCGGCGCGCTTCAGGCTATGCTCCACGGCATCTTTCAGCGAGCCTGGGAACCCATTCACCTTCAACCCGTAAGCCACATTGTCGAAGATAGATTTGGGAAATGGGTTAGACTTCTGAAACACCATGCCCACGCGGCGCCGGAGGGCGGTCACATCCACCTTCAGGACGTCTTCGTCGTCCAGCAGAACCTGGCCTTCGACACGCGTATTGCGGATGGTCTCGCTGATGCGGTTCAGGGTGCGCAGGAAGGTGGACTTGCCGCAGCCGGAAGGTCCGATCAATGCCGTGATCTTGTTGGCCGGCACCCCCAGCGAAATATCGTGCAGGGCCTGATAGGCGCCGTAGAAAAAGTTCAGGTTGACAGCCTTAAGCTTGCCCGGCTGTGCGACCGGCTTCCCGGCGGCCGGACTGGCGGAAGGTAGATTAGCTGTGCCCATGGTCATATCGTTCATTTCTGCAGTGAGATTCCCCGCGAGAGAACCAGGCGGGCGGCGACATTGGCAAGTAAGACAAGCAATAAAAGAACCATTCCGGCTGCCCACGCCTGGCGATGCCAATCGTCGTAGGGCGCCGTGGCACGGTAGAAGATCATGACGGGGAGCGACGCGGTGGGCTGGGTGAACCCGGTGTTCATATAATTGCTGCTGCCGCTGGTAAATAGCAGCGGCGCGGTTTCGCCGGCGATGCGCGCCACGCCCAGGATCATGCCGGTGGCGATTCCGCGATAGGCCGCCGGCACCACCACCGTGGCAATCGTCTTCCATTTGCTCGCTCCCAGCGCCAGGGCACCCTCGCGCAAGGTCTGGGGCACGGAGTTCATGAACTGCTCGGTGCTGCGGGCGGTAATGGGAATCAGCATCAGCGCCAGGGCGAACCCGCCGGCCAGCGGGGAGTTGCCATGCATGGGAACCACCACCACCGCGTACGCAAAGATACCGATGACGATAGAGGGCACGCCATTCAGCAGATCGGCCATGTAGCGCACCAGAAAGGCGAAAGTCTTGCCGCCAAATTCCGAAAGGTAAATTCCGGCCATGAAACCCACCGGCAGACCGGCTAGAGTCGCCAGCAGAATGATCTGCAGGCTGCCCACGATGGCGTTGGCCATCCCGCCCCCCGTTTCGCCGGGAGACTTCGGCAGTTTGGTGAAAAAGTCCCAGTCAATGGATCGCCATCCATTGTAGACCAGGTAGCCGAGGAGCAGAAACAGGAGCGAAACCGCCACGACCGCGCACACGCCGGTCAGGCTCAGCATGATGTAGCTCAACGTCTTTCGCCAGCGGTTCCGCAGTGTCATGGATGGGAGCTCCCGCGGCTCGCGGTGGCGATAATCAGCAGACGCGCCATGGCGTTGATCACGATCGTCAGCAGAAACAATACCAAGCCGAGACCCACCAGGGATTGCAGGTAGAGGTCCCCGGTGGCCTCCGAGAATTCGTTGGCGATCACGGCGGCGATCGTATATCCCGGCGCAAACAACGAGGCGTGAATGCTGGGATCGTTTCCGATGACCATGGTGACGGCCATGGTTTCGCCGAGGGCGCGCGCCAAGGCCAGGAAGATCGAGCCGAAAATCCCCAGCCGGGCGTAGGGCACAACCGCCTGCCAGGTGGACTCCCAGCGCGTAGCGCCCAGCGCCAGCGCCGCCTCCCGCTGCTCGGTGGGCACTTCCAGCAGCGCCTCGCGGGATATGGAAATGATGAATGGCAGCGTCATGATGGCCAGGATTACGCCCGCCGTGAAGTAACCGAAGCCAAAGACAGGACCCGAGAATATAGGCAGAAACCCCAGCGATTTTTTCAGCAAAGGCTCGACGTAGTCGCGCATCAAGGGCACCAGCGTGAAGATGGCCAACACGCCGTAAATCACGCTGGGCACGGCCGCCAGCAGTTCGATGAAGAAGGTGAACGTGCTGGAAATGCGCGCCGGCGCTAGTTCCGAAAGGAAAATCGCGGCGCCAACTCCCAGGGGCACCGCGATCAGCAGGGCGATCAACGACGTGATGACCGTGCCATAAATAAACGGCAACGCGCCGAATTCACCGCTCACCGGGTTCCACAGCGAAGACGTCAGAAATCCGAAGCCGAATTTCTGGCGCGGCAACGAGGAAGTGACCCAGAGCTGGTAGATCAACCCTACGGTTACCAGCAGGATACTGGACGCAAAAGCCAGGGTGATCAGGCGCGCCACCTCGTCGCCGTTCTGAAGGCGCCGAAGCAGCGCCCGCGCGCCGCTCGGGGGCGGCGCGCTCACTGCCGCCGAAGTTGCCATATCACTTGATTAGCGCAATCTGCTTTTCTTCCTTGGCTGCCACTTCTTTGGGTAAAGGAGCGTAGCCCAGCGAACCTGCATATTTCTGACCGTCAGCCAGCACCCAATGGAGGAAACCAACGATGGCTTTCTTTTTCGCCGCGTCGTCGATCTTCGATGGTATCAGCAAGTAGGTAAAGGTGGCGATCGGGTAAGCCTTTTTCCCGGGAGCGTTGGTAATGGAAACCCGGAAGTCGGCAGGCATACTCTGCGCGGCCGAGGCCGCCGCCTCCGTGACGCTTTCCAGATCCGCTTTCAGGAACACTCCGGCGGCATTGCGCAACGAACCGTACGCCATCTTGTTCTGCAGAACGTAAATCAGCTCGACGTAGCCGATTGAGTTGGGGGTCTGCTTGACGATTCCGGCCACCCCTTCATTGCCTTTGCCTCCCAAGCCTACCGGCCAACTCACGGAAGTGCTCGCGCCCACCTTCGACTTCCATTCCGGGCTGACTTTGGAGAGGTAATCGGTAAATACGAAGCTGGTGCCGCTGCCATCGGAGCGATGCACGACGACGATCTCGTTATCGGGCAATTTCACGCCGGGGTTGACTTTCGCCATTTCGGGGTCGTTCCACTTCTTGATTTTGCCGAGATAGATCCCGGCCAATGCTTCCGGTGTGAACTTCAATTCCTGGGAGACGCCCGGAAGATTGTAGGTTGGGACAATACCACCCAAGACCGTTGGAAAATGGAGCGGTTTGTTCTTGAACTTGGCGATCTGCTCATCGGTCATGGGCATGTCCGAAGCGCCGAAATCCACAGTGCCTTCGGAAAACTGCCGGATTCCGCCGCCGGAACCGATCGACTGGTAATTGATCTGCGCATCCGGATTGACCTTGGCGAACTCTTCGATCCACTTGCCGTAGATCGGGTACGGGAAAGTGGCTCCCGCGGCGTTAATCAGCACTTTCGCTTCAGCCAAAGTCAACAGGATGGCGAGGGCGCCCATCGCGCCCAACCAGAAACTGCTCTTCTTCATATAGGACTCCTTATTCAGGTTGCCACAGTAAATTGTTACAAAACGGTGAAGAATGTAGGGCGGTCCTGCAAGGCAGGCCCCACACACATCGGTTAGTAATGAGGCGCCTGTCCCGGCAATGTATACCGCAAGTCGACCCACAGCATGCTGGCGTGCGCATTCGACGGCTGGCCGGTGGCTACGTACCAAGGATTACGGGTCAGGTAAGAGTACTGGAAGATGAAGCTCAACGCTCCGTAGTTCGGGTTCTTCCAGAACGTTTGATTCAAGCCGATCGTGCCTTCCTCAATGTGCCTGTTTTGGCTGTTGGCCGACTTCGGATAGCCGTAGCCGATGAAGGCGTTTTTGTTGCCTGGATCCAGGCTCACGGCCTGGCCGATGAAGTCCTCCCCATAGTACCCGAAGATCATGGTGTTGTGCGTGGTGTACTCGAACCCGGGGAGGATGGAGGCGGCATGTAGCGGCAAGGGAGCGCCAGTCCCGTCGATGATCAGATCGGGAGCATCGCCGAAAAGATACCGGCCTTCGCCGTCGCTGAGAAACGAGTTGACGATCAGGTGGAAACCCTTGGTCAGTTCAAGATTGACGTTGGCCTCGCCGCCGCCGCCGTGCGAGGTGAAACTTGTACTGGTGAGGGGGTTATACGTTTTAAAAGAGCTGAAAACGCCGCCGACCTCGAAATGCAGCAGGTTGCCGTTGACGACCGGATCGAAGGCCAGCTTGGCCTGCACGTCCGGGTGCAGGTTCGGCGGAGTGAAACTCGCGGCGCCAAGATCGATCTGGTTGTTGGTATAGGCTGTTGAAAGCAGGTTGGGCAGAACGATAGAGCCGCCGCCGCCCGAACCGCCGCCATATTGTTCGGCTTGTTCCAGGGCAAAACCCAAACTCACGGCGTCGCTGGCGTGATATACGACGCGGAACTGAGGAGCCCGCGTCCACGTCAGGCCCACTTGGTAATTCGTGTCCATATCCTGGCTATAAAAGATGTCGGAAGGCAGCGGGGAGATCCCTTTGCGGCCCGGCGTCATCATGCTCCAGGATTGTCCGCCCAGCAGTTCCCATTTGCCGTTCCGCAAATCCACGAAGTAGAGCCGCATGCGAAACGTGATGGCGTTGGACGTGACGCTGGCGTTGGTGGACTGGTTGCCCAAGAAGTCAGACTCCCAGTAGCCCAGCACATGTGTGTTATGAACGGTCGCGTCGACCCGCGCTCCGATGCGCGAGTTCTGCGCGCTGAAGCGGAGTTCGCTAAGCTTCCCCAAACCGGTTGACGCGTTGTTGTACGGGATGCTGCCGAAGTTGGTCCCGATGCCGCTGCCACCGTCCGCCGAGCGGAAGACGGCGGTCATATCCATAAACCCTATGGGCGTAATCGTCGCGGTTCCTATGTGCAGTTGCAGCGGCGAAGCGGGCTCACCCTGCGGCTGCAGCGATAGCGCAGCCGACAGGCCGGGATGCAGCACGGGCGCCACATCGCCCGCCGGGATGATGGCGGTCGCGCTGGCCACCTGGCCCAGGCTGGGGGGTTTCGCCTGGCTGGCCTGATCTGAGGCTTTTTGCTCTTCCGCCTTGGGCTGGGTAGCCTGGTCCAACACCTTCTTTTGCTCGTCCAACACGCGTCGAAGTTGATCGATCTGGTCCTGTTGGGCAGCCAGTTGCGCTTTCAAGCGCTCGATCTCCGGGTTGGTGGCAGTGGGTTCCTGGGCGCGCGAGGGCGCCGCGAGGGCGCCGCAAAGGAGCAGAACTCCACCGAGCGTCGCAAGTACTCTTCTTTTCATTGAAGCTCCTTATGAAATTTGGAAGTGACAGGCCGCAGGCAAGTGAATCCCTGCACTTCGGGCCTCACCTAGGGTAACGAGACGCGATTATGGGTTGATGACGGAACTGTTAAGTTCCGGTTACGAAGCGATGCTAAATGCCTCTTAGACCCGAAGCGATTCGAAAAGCCGGAATCGGGCCTGGGTAGAGGCAGGCGCAGCCGAAGCCTGGTACTGTACCTTACATCCCCAACCAAAATACTTCGATCAAGGTATACCCGGGTCAGGCCCGCTCCGCCTATCATCGGCAGTAGTGGCCAACGACCAGATGACCAGGCAGATTCCGTCCGGAGTCCTTGCGCAGTTGCGGCAACTCGATACTTGTTCTGTTTCGAACGCGATCGAGCGGCTAAACGTGCGCCTGCGCAACGAGGGGTTTACCGACAGCACCGTACGTTGTCTTTCACCCGATTTGCCGCCCATGGCCGGCTACGCCGTCACGGGCAGGATTCGTACTTCCACTGCCCCCACCATGCGGCACTGGTACTACGAGCACATGGATTTCTGGGCGTACATCCTGACGATTCCCGCGCCCCGTGTGATCGTCCTCCAGGACGTTGACGTTCATCCCGGATTGGGCGCGCTATTTGGCGAGATACACGCGCATATCGGCCACGCGCTGGATTGCATTGGATACGTTACGAATGGCACGGTCCGGGACCTGCCCGGAATCGCGCGGACTGGTTTTCATCTCTTCGCCCGCGGTGTATCCGTGTCGCACGCTTACGCGCACGTGGTTGATTTTGGCGGCTCGGTGGAGACCGGCGGACTCAGGGTGAATCCGGGAGACGTGTTGCATGGCGATTTGCATGGGGTCGTTTCGGTTCCTCAAGCCATCGCCGGTCAGATCCCCAAGGTAGCGGCGGAACTGGCGGCGCAAGAGCAAGAACTGATCCGGTTATGCCAGTCCTCCCAGTTTTCCCTGGATGAGCTGCGCCGGCAGATCGAACGGACGAGACATGCATCCAAGTAGCAAAGCCGCGCGCCTGACTCTGGCCGCGGTCGCCATGGCCGCTGCCGGTATGACGGCTTGTTCCCGGGGCAACCGGATAGAGGCTCGTGAAGCCCCGTTGGAGGCTACCGTCGGAGTCACGCGCGTGGTGCGCATGCCGCTGGAGAGGCAATTGACCTTGTCATCGGAGTTGGTGCCCTTCCAGGAAATCGACGTTTACGCCAAAGAGTCCGGCTTCATCAAGGAACTCAAGGTAGACTATGGCACGCGTGTCGCGGAAGGCCAGTTGATGGCGGTGCTCGAGATCCCGGAGCTACGCGCGCAATTGGAACAGGATCAGGCGGCCATTAGGAATATGGCCGAACAAGTGACCCACGCCGAGCACGAGTTGAACCGCGTGGAAGCTCAGCACAACGTCGCGCACTTACAGTACGACCGCCTGAAGACCGTCTCGGAGAGCAAGCCGGGGCTGGTAGCGCAGCAGGAAGTGGACGATTGGCAAGGAAAGGACCTGGCATTGGAGGCGCAGGTGGAAGCCTCCAAATCGGGCCTCCAGTCGGCGCAAAGCGAGTTGGCCGCCGCGGAGGCCAAGCTGACACACGACCAGGTGCTTTACGGCTACGCGCGCATCACGGCGCCGTTCGCCGGGGTGGTCACCGAACGTTACGCGAATCTCGGCACGCTGATGCAAGCCGGAACGAATTCGAGCACACAGGCCATGCCGCTGGTCAAGCTCTCGCAGGACAACCTCTTCCGGCTGGTGATTCCGGTGCCCGAATCGGACGTGCGTTACATTCACGTGGGCGATCCTGTTCAGGTGAGCATTCCCTCGCTGGGCCGGACCTTCCCTGGAAAGGTAGCCCGCTTTTCGGCGGACGTGAAAGCGGATACGCGCACCATGCATACGGAAGTGGATGTGCCCAACCCGAACCGCAGATTGGTCGAGGGTATGTACGCGCAGGCCACCCTGCTTCTGGAGAGCAAATCCGCCACCCTGGCGGTGCCCCTACAGGCTGTCGATCACCAGAACGAGACTGCCAGCGTGCTGGTGGTGACGCCCGCAAACCGCATTGACGAGCGCAAACTGACACTGGGCGTTCAAAATGCCGGCTTTGCCGAAGTGCTGGCGGGGCTGAAGGACGGCGAGCAGGTGGTGGTGAGCGACCGCGGCGCCCTGAAGCCCGGCGAAGCCGTTCGGCCCCAGACCGTCGACTTAATCAACTACGAAGGCAGGAATTAGGCGGGCCGGAAGGCGGCATAACTTACTCCTATGTCTGGCTTTTCCATTCGCAATCCGTATTTCATCATCGTGCTCTGCCTGGCGCTGATGGCTATAGGTGTGGTTAGCTTTGCGCGCATGCCTGTGGATCTGTTCCCCGCCATCAACATTCCTGAAGTGGTAGTGGCCACTTTTTACTCCGGCATGCCGCCGGAGGATATCGAGTACGACATCACGAACCCCCTGGAGAGATTTTTCACTCTGGCCAGCGGGGTG
>JBEKIM010000193.1:0-12190 GCA_050011755.1 Bryobacteraceae bacterium
GGCTTGATCGCGATCGATTGGGTATCCAGCACAGCGCGAACACAGCTTCATCGATAGTGTCCTCAAGGACGTTTATACCGCTCGAATGGCATCATGTACAAGTCTATCTGTGGTCTCATAGTTCTTATGCCCTTTTCGCTCGATTCCAAAGTAGCCCTCATCACCGGCTCGGGCCGCGGCATCGGCCGGGCCATAGCCGAAAAACTGGCGGCCGCGGGCGCCGCTGTGATGATCAACGACCTGGACCCGGCGCCTGCCGCGGAGGCCGAGGCGGCCATCAGGCAGTCCGGCCGGGCGGCCGCGCATCTCGCGGGTGACGTCACCGCTCCGGATTTCCCCCAGAGACTGGTAGACGCCACGATCGCCACGTTCGGCGGCCTGGACATCATCGTCAATAACGCGGGCTACACCTGGGACAACGTCATCCAGAAGACCACCGATGAGCAGTACCTGGCCATGCTCGGCATCCACCTGGTAGCGCCCTTCCGCTTGCTGCGGGCCGCGTCCACGTACATCCGTGAAGCGGCCAAGCGGGAAGCCGCCGAAGGCCGCCGCGTGATGCGCAAGGTCGTGAACATCACATCCATCGCCGGCACGGACGGAAATGCCGGACAAGCCGGATATTCGTCGGGCAAAGCCGGCATCATCGGGCTCACCAAGACCATGGCCAAGGAGTGGGGCAGGTACAACGTGAACGTCAACGCGGTGGGGTTCGGCATGATCGAAACGCGCCTGACTCAGCCCCTCACGCAAGCGGGGGCGACCATCGACGTGCAGGGCCGGCAGATCCCGGTCGGGGTGCAGCCCAAGATGCTCGATGCGCTCAAGAGCGTGTGTCCCCTGGGGCGCGCAGGCACGCCTGAAGAAGCCGCGGGAGCCGTGCTGTTCTTCTGCTCGCCGCTTTCCGATTATGTGACCGCCGAAGTGTTGATTTGCGGCGGTGGAATGCACTTCTGATGTACCGCTTATTGGTGGCGGACGACGACGTCCAGCAACTCGGGATTCGCAAGCTGCTGCTCGAAGCGGCCGGTCATGTAGTGGCTGTAGCCGAGGATGTGCCGGCAGCCCGGCTGCTGCTGGCGGAAATGCAGCCGGACGTGCTGGTGATGGACTTGTGCCTGCCCCGACTCAAGGATGGGCTAAGCCTGATCCGCGCGGTGAATGAACAACACTTCACAGCCAAGGTCATCGTGCTTTCCGGCTGGACGGAAGAACTCTGCGATCTGCCCGAAGAGAAGCTGGTGGCGTGCGTGCTGGGTAAGCCGATCCGCAATGAACAACTGCTCGAAGCGATCAGCGTGGCAGTTTGCGCGCCCGCTCGTAGTCTTCCGTAAGCTGCCTCGTAATCTTATCCGCTACATCCGCACTGGCGCCGCGAAACTTGCCGCCCAGGCTTTCCTGCGTGGTGGACCAGATCACGTCGCCGTCCTTACTTACAAGCCGCACCGCCGCGTTCGCTTCGTGGCGGCGTTCCACCGAGTGGCTGGACTCACTTTCTCCCGCGCCGAGGCCGATGCCCCGGCCGTTCCGCTCATAGCTGCGCGTGCCGCCCTTCAAGGCGGTGTCCTCGTCGGTCTGGCTGGTGTTCAGGCTGCTATGCACGCTCAGATTGTCGCTCGACGAATGCTGCTCGTTGAATACCAGATCTTCGCCGGAGCCGCGCAGGATGGCATCGGCCTTCTCCTGGTTCTCGGTGATGACGAAAAGCTTCGAGCCTTCGAGGCCATTGATGATCATGTCGCGCATCTGCGCGGCGGTTTCTCCGCCCGAGAAGCGGTCCACGTACACGCGCCGCAGGGCCAGCAGTTGGCGCAGGTTGTCCTTATCCACGGCATGGGGCTGCGCGGCGGGTGCGGGCGGCGCAGGCGGAGGGACGGGATCGGAGGGCAGCAAAAGCAGCGCACCCAGCACGCATGTAAGCGGCGGCATGCTCAACCCCTCCCCTTGCGCGCTTCATCGTCGGTGTATTCCACGCGGCGGCCAGTCTTGGCTTCGAGTTCGGCCAAGACCGTGCGCACGTCGCCCTTGCTCACCTGCATGACGAGGGCCTGCTGCCGGCCTTTGGCGTCGACATAGCCCACGGTCACGAAATGCTTGCGCGATTTGCTGAGCAGAAAGAGCGGCGAAATCAGGATGGCTTCGGCGTAGCGCCGGCCGACGTGCTGGCCGTACTCCAGGGTGTTCACCTTGTCGTACGGGACATGCAGGGTCAGCCATCGCGTGACGAAAAGCATCTCCTGGTCGCCGGTCATGTCCACGCGCACATCGCACTTAGTGGGGAAATCGGGAACGGTAGTGCCGGTCAGGTAGGCGCGGGCGCCGCCGGATTGGGCTGCCGGCAGGCACCCGGCCGCCGCGCCTAACGCTATGGGCATGAGCCAGGCCCATGCTCGCTGGGGCATCGAAAGCATAGCCCATATAGTGGCGGCAAGCCGGCGTTTGTCTCAGGCTGTCGCGTGGAGCGCTATTTTTTCGATTTCCCAGCCAGCAGGCGGTCGATTTCGATATTCAAGCCGTCGCCCTCGAAGATGTTCCGCGTGTCGAAGTCATAGCCGAAATCGTTGCGGATCATCCCTTCGCCATCGATCAGGAACAGATGGGGCACGCTCACCTTCGGGTTTTGGGGTCCCGCTTTCAGGTAAGAGGCCGACGCCTGCCCGCAATCGAAGAGGACCGGGCTGGAGACTTGATGCTCGG
Organism: Bryobacteraceae bacterium; assembly: GCA_050011755.1. Taxonomy (GTDB): domain Bacteria; phylum Acidobacteriota; class Terriglobia; order Bryobacterales; family Bryobacteraceae; genus Bog-159. The sequence goes on from JBEKIM010000193.1 coordinate 2,698, forward strand.
CCACGAAGTGGGCTACCGTGGAGGCCGTGTCGGGAGGCAGGGCAAACGTCAGCACGGCAACTTTGTCGCCATATTTGGCTTCCACTTTCTTCAGGAGTCCGGCCAACTGCTGGCAATGCGGGCAGGTGGTCTGGATGATGTCGATGATCACGATCTTGCCGCGTAAGTCTTGCAAATCGTGTTGTTGGCCGCGCAGATCCGGCAGCGAGAAACCCGGTGCGCGGCGGCCGGATAACTCTCCGGAAGCGAGCAGCATTGCCGTGGAGGCCAGTAAGGCTAAGAGGTAGCGCATCCCTTCAAACTTAACATTCATCGGCGGCCGCCGGCTTGCGTACGAAACCAGCTTGGGATAGGCTGGAGGCTGGTATTGCCACTGGCCGTCCGCTAAGAGTCGATTCACCGCGAGCCTTTTGAGGTAATACTCGGAGACTGCCCGCGGCGAATCGTTCCAACCTTTTGTCCCAAAACATAACCTCTGGAGGGGAATTGGAATGCAGGATTTCTGTGACTTAGGGACGTTGGGCGCCACCGGCGCCGTCTTCGAAACCTTTCAACCGCACGCTATGCGCGGCCTGGTATTGGGACGCGTATCGGTGGTTTATGGCGATCAATACAAGGTCTATACCGCGGCCGGGGAGATGACCGCGGAAGCTATCGGGGCGCTGCTCTATCGCACGGAGCGGCCGGAATGGCCAGCGGTGGGCGATTGGGTAGCGGTACAAGCGATAGGGCCGGACGAAGGCATGATCCACGCCGTCCTGCCGCGGCGCACGGTCTTCTCGCGGCGCGCGGCCGGCGATCGCGAACAGGCGCAGGTGATTGCCGCAAACATCGACCTGGCGCTGATTGTCTGCGGCCTGGATGGGGATTTCAACGTGCGGCGCATCGAGCGGTATCTGACCCTGGCGCATGCTAGCGGCGTGGAGGCGGCCATCGTCCTGAACAAAGCGGATTTGTGCGCGGATGTGGGCGCGCGCGTGGACGAAGCGGCGCGGGTAGCGGGCGGCGCCCCCGTGGTCTCGATCACGGCCCGAACGGCCGAGGGCATCGATCCGGTGCGGCGGTTGATGGGTCCAGGCGTGACCATTGCCTTGTTGGGCTCGTCGGGCGTCGGCAAGTCGACGTTGGTGAACCAGCTTCTGGGCAGGGAGCGGCAGCTCGTGCGCGAGGTTCGGGAGAGCGACAGCCGGGGCCGGCACACCACCACATACAGGGAACTGCTGCCGCTGCCGCAGGGCGGCGCGCTGATCGATACACCGGGGATGCGGGAACTGCAGTTGTGGGCGGACCAGGGCAGCCTGGACTCGGCTTTCGCCGATATCGCCGAACTGGCCGCGGCGTGCCGTTTCCGGGATTGCAGCCATGTGGTGGAAGAGGGCTGCGCCGTGCAGGCGGCGATCGAGGCGGGCGAATTGGAGGGTAGCCGCTGGGAGAGCTACCGGAAGCTGCGCGCCGAAATCGCCTGGCACACGCGCCAGACCGATGTGCAGGCGGCGCAGGCGGTCAAGAAGAAATGGAAGGCCATTCACAAGGCGATGCGGAAGGATTACAAGCGGGACTTAAAAGTCCCGCCGGCACGCTAAAGCGTGCGCCACGGGTGGCCCCACTCAATTCTCTGTCGAGTGCAAGCCGCCGGCGCCGGCACGGAAGGCGATGTTGGTGCGCACGGGATCGTCGTCGAGCGGCTGGCGGCAATTCCATAAGCAGGCGCCGCAGAAGACACACTTGTCGCGATCGAACAGAGGCACGCCATCCGGGCCCGGCGTCAGAGCCTGTCCCGAGCAGATCTCGATGCACAGCTTGGTGGCGCAGCGCTCGCAGAAATCGGGATAGAGGAATGTGACGTGATCGGCATAGCCCGCCGGCGCCTGCACCTTGCCGCCTACCAGCAGCGCATCCTGCTGGGACATCAGCAACTGGCCATCGAAGGGTACCGCCGGCCAGCCGCAGCGATCCATCAAGGCATCGTGCATAGCGATGCCACTGCCATAGCATTGGTGGCGCACTTCGTCGATGTCTACGGGAGTGAGCTTGCCGCGGTAGTATTCTTCCAGGCCGGGAAGCAGTTGCGGCTCACCCGCAATCGAAAGGCGGCCCTTGGTGGCGCCAGCCATGGCCATGCCGATGAGTCCCGTCACGACACCGCGATGGAAGCCGTCGCGCGCTTTTTCGGCGATGCTTCCCTCCCGCTCCACCCAACTGGCACGGCGGCGAGCAAGGTAGGTTTCCTCCAGGTCGGCTTTGGTGAACGGCCGGCCCGCGGCGCGCAACTCCTTGACGGCTTCGGCAAGCTGGATGCCGGTAGTCCAGGCTTCGTCCACGCCCGAACCGGTCAGAACGTTGGTGCTGCCCGAGCACTCGCCGATGCGTGCGTATCCATCGCCTGCCAGAAACGGCTCGCCGCGCTTGCCGGCTTCCTGCAGGGACTTGGCGCCCCAGGAGCGCAGCTTGCCGCCCTCGAGATAGCGCCACAGATACGGATGCAGCATGTAGTGCTGCAGATAACGGTAGGACGTGCGGGCGGGATTATGGAACCAGGACGGCACGAAAATTCCTACGGAAGCCACGTGGTTGGGATGCACGTAGAAGAAGCCGAAGATCTCCGGTTCGGGATAGCCGAAGGTGTGGAAAATCGTGCCCGGCTCCAGATCCACGCCGTCTGGCAGGTCCACGACCATCTTGACGCCTACGGCCCATTCGTGCTGATGGTGGCCGTCCGGCAAGCCGTATAACGAATCCAGTTGGCGGCCCACGGCACCGACCGGCCCATCCCCGACGACGGTGAGCGCGGCACGCAGGTCCATGCCCGGCATATAACCGGCATCGGGATGGCCCTGGCGATCGGTGCCCTGATCGAGCAGCCGCACGCCCACGACGCGACCGTCTTCCACGAGCGCCTCGGAGACCGGCATGCCAGGCCAGATCTGCACGGTTCCGCCGCTCATGGCCTGCGCGCCGGTCCACTGCATGAACTGTCCGATCGACAACAGCAGCCCGCCCTCTTTGCGCAGGAAAGGCGGCGCCCAGGGCAGCTCGAAGGCGTGGTCGGCCGGGAGACGAAGCAGGCGCAGCAGGCGGTCCGCGGCGCGCAGCGATTTCGAGCGGCGGCTGGGAGCGTGGCGGCCGGCTCCGAGAGGATCGAGGAGGTAGGCAATCTTCTCGTGCCCCACCGCCGCCGCCATGGGGATCTCGTCGGGATTGAGATCGGGAAAAGATTGACGGATGCCGCGCGCCCGTGTCACCGCGCCGGAGACGCCGAAGCCGATATCGTCGGCGCGCTCGTAGCAGATGACCTGCAAGTTGGGGTCGGCATCGCGGGCGAGAGTGGACAGAAAGCCGCCCATGGCCGGCCCGAAGCCGACACACACGATATCCACAGCCATGGACTGGCGATCGTCGCTCATGGGAGCTTATGCCGGATAATCCAGCGCCTCGGGAATCATTACGTGTTGCAGCGCGTCGGCGGCGCGATCCTTGGCCAGATGCGATCCAGTGAGGCAGCCATCCATGCGCACGCGCAGGCGGTTGAACTGGTCGTATCCTTCGAAATGCGCACAGGGGCCGGCTTTGGCGGCATGCGAGCCGTCGTTTTCGATCACGTCCGTGTAGCCGCGCGCCAGGCTGGCGATACCCGGGATCAGGCCTTCCATGGCTTCCAACTCTTCGCCGTGATAGCAGGAAGCGCAGCCTTCCACATCCCAAGCCGGGTGGCGATTATAGCCGAAGACCAACTCGGCGCAGATGCGGCCCACTTCGCCGGCGGCGCGAGCGCTCTGCACATGGCACAAGTCGGTGAAGAAAGCGAGCGTACTGGGAGCGGCCGCATCGCCGCTGTGGGCTTCCAGTTCCAGCACGTCGAGGATCTGGCAGCGGGAGGCCAGTAGCCAACACAAAGCGTCCGCCAGCGGGAATGTCACACCGTGGCGCGAGCTTTGATAGAGGCGGTTGCCTTCGGCGTCGGTGGCCTTCTGCAAATGATGGAGCGACCACAGCCACATCTGCATGGCGGTGGCCAGCGTGCAAGCACCCGTGCCCGGATGCGTGGAAGCGATCTGACGCATCTCGGCGATCCAATTGCGGAACTGCGCGAGGAAGAGCTCGTCGGTCATGGTGAGCGTCAACTGGCGGCGCTGCACGGATTCTGGTCCTTCGTAGGTGGCTTCGAGCTGCGCGTCCATCCACTTGTGGCCCAGGAAGCCGGGACAATCTTCGGTGATGCCGTAGCCGCCCATCAGGCTGACGGCTTCGCGCATCATGTTGGCGCCGTGGCCCGTGTTCCAGAGCTTGCAGGCGGGGCAGAGGACGTTGGCAACGGAGTCGAGCAGGGCGAATTGGACGAGCTGGGGCTCGTCGGGGCTGGGGACTGGGGCGAGCTCGCGCTCGCCGGGGCTGGTGGCTGGTGGCTGGCGGCTGGGATTGTGTCCAGAATGCGCGTTGAGGTAATCCAGCGCTTGTTTTTGGAGTTTGCGCATGGCTCGCAGGGTGCTGGTGCCTCCGGCGACTCCTTCGGCGGCGAACTTCTGGTTTTTGATGCGCTCCAGGGGATCGAGTTCGTCGAAAAGGCGGGCGGCCGCGAACCCCAGCGATGCGCTGGCTTCGCCGGTGGCCCAGATATCGATCAGCCGGTGCAGGGTATCCTCTTTAAGCTGGAGGCCGAATTCGTAGCGCGGGGAGCCGGGCGAGGCGCTTTCTCCGCCGCGGAAGCGGCCGCGCTGATAGCGGATGATTGGCTCGATGGCGGAGAGCAGTTTGGCGGCGGTCATCACGCCGACGGTGACGCGGGTGCGGCGGAAAACGGCTTCGATGATCTCGCCATGGCTATAGCGCGGCACGATGACGCCGTTCTTGACGGAGTAGCCGCCCACGATGCGGCTGGCGGGAACGCGCAGGCTGAAGATGGGATCGCTGGTCGAGGACAACTGGTGCACCAGTTTGCGCGTAGGCACGCCGCGGTCAAAAATGCCTGGATCGGTTTCGTGCAGGATCACCATGCAGGTCTTGGCGATGCGGGCGTCGTCGGTGTCTACGGCGGCGGTGACGAAATTGGCGAATCCCATGTTGGTGATAAAGCGGCCGCGCTTTTCCACTTGCAGGATCGGCTCGGCGCCCTCCTCCCATTCGACGACGCGGACCTTTCCGGCGAGAATGCCGGTCTCGACACCCACGTAGGGGATCGGCTCGGTGAGACAGAACGCGCCGCGCCAGGGCTGGCGGTCCTCGCCGGGCTGGGCGGGGGCGCAGAGGCGCAGGTATGCATCGCGCTGCTCAGGTGTGCCGCGCTCGTGGATCGGGGATAGTGCCAGACATCCAGCCAGGCTACCCGTGGCGGCGCCGGCGTCCACCCAGGCCAGCTCGAAGGCCACCAGAGCCAGCGCCAGATTCTTGGGGCCCTCGACCAGGCCGCCCTGCTCGGGATCGAGGAAAACACCCGTGATACCGGAGGCATCGAAATGCTGAAGGAGGGTTTGCTTGGCGGGAGTCCAGGCGTGGGTATTGCGCGCTCCTTCGGCGACCAGCCGCGCCACCGGGCCGCGCGCCACCGCTCTGGTGGATTGCACCAACATTTGAAGATCGTACCTATGGGCGAAACGCCATTGGATCTGCCGGACATCGTCGCCGGGTAAGGCGCGCAGTGTTTCAGGTTTGGGCTCGACGGCTGTAGCCATGAGAACGTCCTTTCCGCTTGGGTTTCGAGTGCAATCGCGATGCCAGGGAGGAATTGGGTGAAAATGGTGCAATTAAGGAGTTATTTATCTGAAAGGCGAAAACGATAGGGTGTATTCACCCGGATTGGGCGCTAGGAGCGGGTTCTGGGCGGGACTTAAAAGTCCCGCCGGCACGCTAAAGCGTGCGCCACGCCGGCTATTCGTAGCGCAAGGCCACCATGGGATCGACGCGGGTCGCGCGGCGCGCGGGGATGTAGCTGGCCAGTAACGCCGCGCCGATCATGACGGCAGCCACCAGGGCAAAGGTCAGCGGATCGAACGGACTGACATGGAAGAGCTGATTGCGCAGCAAGCGGCCGGCGATCAGCGACACCACGAGTCCGATCGCCGCGCCGGCGGCCGCCAGACGCATGCCTTGGCCCAGCACCAGCCAGAGGACCTCTCCCGGTTGGGCGCCGAGCGCCATGCGGACTCCCAATTCCTGGGTGCGCTGGGTCACCGCATAGCCGATTACGCCATACAATCCGATGACGGCCATCAGCAGCGCCATGCCGGCGAAGACGCCCAACACCGTCACCACGAAGCGGCGTGGCGCGAGCGAAGCGTTCACCATTTCGGGCAGTAACCTGATGCGCGAGACGGGTTGGGTGGGATCCACCGTGCGGACTGCTTCGCGGACGCCGGCCGCCAGGCGTGCCGGGCCCGAAGGCGTGCGCGCCAGGAATGTCGCCATAGGCGGGGGGTCCTGAAAAAGCGGGAAATAGTACCGTCCCTTCACATCTTCGCCGCCGAGATCCGCATTCTTGATGTGGGCAACGACGCCGACAATGGTGGCCCACGCCGCCCGGCCGCGGCGGAGGTGCTTTCCAAGGGGATCTTCGTTTGGCCAGTATTGGCGGGCGAGGATTTCATCAATGAGGGCCACGGGCGCGGTATCCTGCCGGTCCGCATCGGTAAAGACCCGCCCCTTGCGGAGAGGGATGCGCAGTGCCGCGAAGAAATCCGGGCTGACGTAAGAAACATCGCCGTGCGGGCCGGGATCGCCTGGGGGCGAGGGCCTGCCCTCGATGGAGAACGACGCGGAACCACCCTCGCCGCTGAAAGGCGCGGGGGTACCCGCAGCCACTGCCGTAACGCCTGGCATGGCTGAGAGATTGCCGAGCACGGCGCGATAGAACGCGACGCGACTGGCGCGGCCGGCGTATTGGGCAGGGGGCAGCGATAGGGACGCGGTGATGACGCCGCCCGGTTGAAAGCCTGGATTGACGTCTTCGAGCGCCGCCAGGCTGCGCAGGAACAATCCCGCGCCGACCAGCAATACCAAGGCTAGCGCGACTTCGCCGACCACCAGGGCGGAGCGTAGATGTTGGCGCCCCAAACCTCCGGTATTGGCGCGGCCGCCTTCCTTCAATAGTTCGTAGCTGTCGAAGCGGGATATCTGCCAGGCCGGGGCCACGCCAAAGAGGATGCCGGCCACCAGCGCCGCCAGCACCGTGAAGCCCAAGACGGTGGCGTCCATGGTGACCCCGACGGCCACCGGAAGACCGTCCGGCGCCAGCGCCAGCAGCCCCTTCAGGCCGGCGAAGGCTACGCCCAGGCCCACCAGGGCCGCACCGAACGCCAATATCAAGCTCTCCGCCAGCGACTGGCGGATCAGGTCCCAACGGCCGGCACCGAGGGCGGTTCGGACGGCGATCTCCCGGCTGCGCCCGGACGCGCGGGCCAGCATCAGTCCGGCGATATTGGAGCAGGCAATCAGCAGAACGAAGCCAACAGCGCCCAACAAAACCAGCATGGGCGTCTTGGTATCGCCGGCGACGAAGTCGGTGAAGGGCAGCAGAAACATGCCCCAGGCGGCGTCTTTGGCATAGGCTCCGTTCCCGGTTCCGCTGTTGCGCTCGCGGCTACTCAGGACCTCGACGAATGCGTTGGCGCGCGCAAACGGGAGCCCCGGTCTCAGGCGCGCCATGGCGGCATAGCTCTCGTTGAAGCGATTACCTTCGGTATATGCGCTTTCAGGCAAGCCCAACGGAGCCCAGAGATCGATGTCAGCGGGCCAGCGAAACTCCGGACCCATCACGCCCACGATGCGGTAGGGCAGCCGGTTCAGTTCGATGGTGCGGCCGACCGCGCCAGGATCCGCGCCGAAGAGCCGCTTCCAGGCGGCGTATGAGAGCACGACTTCCCGATTGGCGTTTGGCCGATCCTCTTCGGGCCGAAACACACGCCCGAGTTTGGGTTTCGCGCCGAAGACGTCGAACCAGCGCCAGGTGACAGCGGCGCCGCGCAGACGTTCGGGAACGGTCGAGCCGGTGTAGTTGAAGTCATCCCGATCGATCAGGGCGGCCGAATCGAATTGCCGAGTGCTGTGCAACATATCGGCGAAATCGGGGGCGGAGACGCCGATGTTGAGGAGGGCGAGCTTGTCGTAATGCACGCGCAGGGAAACGATGCGCTCGGGGTAGGCGACGCCCGCGGGGTTGAGCAGAACCTGGTTGACTACGCTGAAGATAGCGGTGTTGGCGCCGATTCCCAGGGCGAGGGTGGCGATCGCTACTGTGGTGTAAGCCGGGCTTTTCAGAAGCGTACGGACGGCGTAGCGGGAGTCCTTCCAGAGTGCGTGCATACTGCACAAGACTCGCGCGGCAGCGTTTGGTTACGGCGCGGGGGCGCCGGGGCCACCAAATTCTCATTTTGTGACGAACGAACCCAATAAGTTTTTTATTTGCCGCAATTTAAAAAACGACGGAGCCAAAGCCATGGATCGACCGCGAATGGTTTCGAGGGCTGCGGAGAGCGCTCCGACGCCCGCCATCAGGGTAGCACGGGTGCCACGGGAACGCGCTCGATTGGCAGATATGCGACTATTGTTTTCAGATAGTTATGCCGGTAGGCCGGCCTGCCAACCCGGCGTATAAGTTATACGAGGTGGGCGGCGATGAAACCGTACACCACCGGCAGGGTGAACAGGCTGCTATCGACGCGGTCCAGCCAGCCGCCGTGGCCGGGCAGAAGGGTGCCGCTATCCTTAACGCCGGCGCCACGCTTCAGGGCGGATTCGCAGAGATCGCCGAACTGGCCCGCCACGTTGGCCGCGATGCTGAGGCCCAGGGCCGGCAGCGGCGGCACGGTGGGGATCGCCCAGCGCAGGAAGAAGAAGCCGAACAGGAGAGATGCTGCCAAGGACGCGGCGGCGCCTTCCCAGGACTTGCCCGGGCTCACAATGGGCGCCAGTTTGTGGCGGCCTAAGGAGCGGCCGACGTAATAGGCGCCGATATCTCCGATCCAGTTGAGGACCAGGGCGTACATCAGCCAATACCGGTTCCGGGCGGCGAGCAGCGGCGCAAAACGCCAGCAGCCAAAGACGTACGCGACGCCCAGCAACAGGAGCGCGGCGCGCAGGATACCGGCGCGAAGGTCGGCGGCACGCAATGCGAGGCAAAGGGAAAGCAGGGCCAAGGCGATCAGGGTAAGCAGCGCCGGTCCGTCGCCGGGTAACGCCAGCACAAGCAATCCCGCGGCATAGCCAAGGAGGCCTGGACTGCCGGGCTGATAGGCGGCGGCGATGCCGGAGTATTCATAAAAGCACAACAGCGCCACCACCGCGGTAACGGCTAACACGGCCCAGGACGGGGACCAAAGGACTACGTAGGCAACCAGTGGAGATAAGACCAACGCCGTGAGGACCCGCTTCATCTGGTGGGCAGGGCGATCATTTCTTCGGAATCGGCGGAGGCAGCGCCGTTGAGCGGCGCGGCGCTCAACCCACCATAGCGGCGATCGCGCTTCTGATATTCAAGAACGGCCGTGAGGAGGTGGGCGCGGCT
>JBEKIM010000194.1:0-12145 GCA_050011755.1 Bryobacteraceae bacterium
TTCGCGATTCATACGGTCGAAACCGAGCCCCAGTTTCTCCGTGTGCTGGCGCCCAGCGAAGCCGTCGTTGCAGTGGGCATTGAGATCCGCATCGGTGACAACGTAGGGATGATGAACATCGCCGTCCCATCCATCATTGCCAAGATGATGCGCCAGAAGTTCGACCAGCAGTGGTCGCTGCGCCGCACCCAGTCGACCGACGCGGAACAGACGGCCATGCTGTCTCGAATCCGGCCATCGCGTCTGGATCTCGACGTGCGCCTGCGCGGCCCGAGTCTGCTGGCGCGGGACCTGTTGCGCCTCGCCGAAGGCGATGTGCTGGCCTTCGACTTTCCCGTGAGCCGGCCGCTTGACGGTCTCCTCAACGGTAAACTGCGGTTCGGCGGCCGGATCGTTGAGACAGGCCGCAAGCGCGGCTTCCTGCTGGAGACCGGGCCGATCTCGCCCGGCATGGCCGATAAGGACTGAAAGGCTCATGATTCACCTCACGCGTCTCAATCACCGGCCGCTGGTTCTGAATGCGGACCTGATCGAGTCGATCGAGGTGACCCCCGACACGGTAATCGCTCTGACCACCGGCCAGAAGTTGGTGGTGCTCGAATCCGTCGATGAGGTAGTCCGGCTGGTGGTCGAGTTTCGCCGGGCAATTCACCGAGGCGATCAACTTGGCACCCAAATGGCAGGCGCCCAGAATTCGTGTTCCAGCGGGCCGGGGGACGAGGGTCGAAATCGAACAGGACATGGCGGAAACAAACCAGAAGACGCCTGATCCGGCGAAGAAACAGCCCGGCCGCCGGCTGGACGTAGCCACCCTGGGCGGCCTGGCGCTGGCGTTGGCCGGCATCTTGGGAGGACTGGTTCTCGAAAAGGGAAACGTCGAAGACGTCAAGCAACTGACAGCCGCCATCATTGTTCTTGGGGGCACCTTGGGAGCCGTGATGGTGACAACGCCTATGGATCACCTCCGCCGCGCGGCCGGTAAGATCCCCACGATTCTCTTCGAGACCACCTACGCGCCGGAAGCCATTATCGAACAGATCATCGGTTATGCCACCAAAGCCCGCAAGAACGGCATCGTCTCCCTGGACGACGAATCAGCGTCCATCGCGGACCCCTTTCTGCGCAAGGCCTTGAACCTGGCCGTGGATGGGACGGATCTGCAGGAACTGCGCCGCATGATGGAGCTGGATATCGCCCTGGAGGAGCACCGCGGGGAAGCCGAAGCCAAGGTCTTCGAGGCGGCGGGCGGATACGCGCCTACGATCGGAATCATTGGCGCGGTCCTGGGGCTGATCCAGGTAATGAAACATCTGGCCAATATCGACGAGGTCGGCCGGGGGATCGCGGTGGCCTTTGTCGCGACGGTTTACGGCGTGGCCTCGGCAAATCTCTTATTTCTTCCCGCCGGCAGCAAACTCCGGTCGCGCATGCACGCTGCCGCGGAGACGCGCGAGCTGATGCTCGAAGGCATATTGGGGATTGCGGAGGGTTTGAATCCCAAGCTGATCCGGATCAAGCTGGAAGCCTATGCCCGCCCGCCGGTTCCCAAGAAAGCGTCTAAGGGGACCGCCAAACCCGCCGCCGCGCGACAGACCGCGGAGGCCGCCGCCGGGGAATGAGCGCGGGAGCGTATGCGAAAGCGCCGAAAAACCGAAGAGCATGTTAATCATGAGCGCTGGCTGGTCTCTTATGCGGATTTCATCACCCTGCTCTTCGCGTTCTTCGTGGTGATGTTCGCCTCGGCCCAGGCAGACCATGGCAATGCCGCGCGCGTCTCGGAATCTGTTCGCAAGGCGCTCGCGGAGGGCCAGGTAAAAGTCGTGATGGCCGCCATTCTGGGCGGCACGCGGGAAGACAAAGGCAGAGGAAACGCGATGATGAAGGGTCCCGGCGGATCCCGTCCTAACGCCCAGGAGAACCCGCCGGCCGCGCCGGATCTGGCCGGCTCCATGGACTCCTTGCGGGCCGCTCTGAAGGGGGAGATCGAAAAGGGCCAGATTCAGGTTGCCCTGGAGCCGCGCGGATTGGTGGTCAGTTTGCGCGAAGCGGCCTTTTTCGCCTCCGGCGACGACGCGCTGTACCCCGGGACCTATCCCAGCATAGAAAAAATCGCCCGGGCCATCGCCGCATTGCCGAGCCAGGTGCGCCTAGAGGGGCACACCGATTCGGTACCCATTCATACCCCTCGATTCCGCAGCAACTGGGAACTCTCGGCCGCGCGCAGTATCGCTATGCTGGAGCTCCTGGTGTCCCGCTTCGACATCCCGCCGCAGCGCCTGGCAGTGGCCGGTTACGCCGAAACGGTGCCGGTGGAGTCCAACGATAGCGAACAGGGGCGTGCGCATAACCGCCGCGTGGATATCGTCATCCTGAACGAGCACGGTCTCCGTCCGGAACCACAGGCCGCTGCGGCGGGCCCCCGGTGAAGGAGGCCCAAGAATCCTCAACCGGCCGGCCAGCCGGCCGTCACGCGCGTAGGTAAACCGGCGTGCAACTTCTGGCCGGGCCCGTCGCCGGCGAGGAGGCCGCCGATTTCAGGAACAACTTGACCTCCAGCCGGTGGTTCCCGCAGTCAAACAATACGACGGTCCAGGTTTCGTCGCCGAAGCTCTTGGCCAGGAAATTCTTCCCAAAAATCGCTGTGGGAATACTCATCCCCATGGGTCCCAAAGACTTCTCCAGCGCGGTCTTCACGTTGCCCAGTATCATGTTGGCGACTTCCGCCACCGCATCCAGGACCTCGGCATCCACCAGGGCGTACTCGGTCATCAGCATCTGTGAGGCAATCTGGCAGGCCAGCTCCGCCGAGCAGGAGAGGGTGCCGGTACCGGTCCACTCGCCGGCCATCCCGATCAGGCAGATGACACCGTCGGAAGGATGGGAAGGGCCCTTATCGCAAAAGGACTCCGCGAAATGGAGTTCCGCGCCCAACATGGTCGAAAACACATCTTCAGTGGCTGCCCGAATATCGCGCACGATTTGATCGCTGTCTATCATTGGTATGTCCCAGGTATTTATCGGCGGAAACCGCCAGCGCTTTAGCCGTTCTCCGGCTGACGCGCCGGGCGGCCATCCCGGCTATCGCCGTAAAGTAATCCCAGGGCGCGACCGATAGTAAGAACGGAGCATGGCTTTGAACATTTTAGTCGTAGACGATTCCACCGCGATTCGGAAGATCCTGATCCGGGTGCTGCGGCAAACTGCGCTGGCGATCGGCGAAATCTTTGAGGCCCGCGACGGCGTCGAGGCTCTGGAGATCGTCCGGAGCCATCCCTTGAACCTGGTCCTTTCCGACATCAACATGCCGAATCTGGACGGTCTGGGCCTGCTGGCGCAGCTTAAGGGCACCGACCAATGGCGCAACCTCCCGGTGGTTATGATCACCACCGAGGGCAGCGAAGAAAAGGTGAGCCAGGCGATCCGTCTCGGTTCGGCTGCCTACATCCGAAAACCCTTCACCGCTGAACAAATCCAGGAAAAGATCGGCGCTCTTCTTTGACGCTCTCAGCAGGTCTGCCCGCACAGCCCAGCCTCCGTCTGCCTTCGGCGCGTCATCGGCCCAGCTTGGCCGGCCGTCATCCGATCGGCCATTCCGCGGCGCAACGCCGCCGCGCGGCGCGCGCCAGAATCTTTGCGCGCGTGACGGGATCTTGTCGGCAGCCGAGCGCGCCGATCTTCATTCCCGGTCAGTTAGCGATGGAGCCCGGGTTGCTCTATGGGATGTTGCATGCTGAGCCACTTGTCGGACACGCTCGAACGCTACATGGATCTGCTGAGCGCCCGCCAGAAACTGGTGGCTTCTAATATCGCAAACGCCGATACACCGGGTTACCGAACGAAGGACATCGATTTTCAGTCCGAATTCCGGTCGTTTCTGGGCAGTGGCGTACCCCAAGCATTCGAAGTCGCCGGGTTGCCCATAAAGAACGACGGCAACAACGTCAGCCTGGACCGCGAGTCCCGCTTACTGGCGGAGAACGACATGCGCTTCAACCTGGCCTCCAACCTCTTGCGCAGCGAGGTGCAGGCGATCCGCGCGGCGCTGCAGACCGGGAGTAATGCATGAGCCTGTTTTCGGCGATGACCGTGAGCGCTTCCGGCATGGCGGCGGAGCGCACGCGGGCCGAGTTGCTGGTCGAGAATCTGGCCAACGCCGAAACCACGCGCACTCCCGAAGGCGGCCCATACCGGCGGAAGGACGCGGTCTTCGGCTCGCAGCCGATGGCGACTTCTTTTGGATCGTTGTTCGAGTCGCATTTGCAGGAGGGTGTTGCGGTCGAGGAGATCAGCGTGGACCTGCGCGATCCGGAGCGCCGCTACCTGCCGGGCCATCCGGATGCCGGACCGGACGGATATGTAGCGTTTCCCCGGGTCAACCCGGCGGAGGATATGGTCGACCTGACGGGTGCTGCGCGCGGCTTTGAAGCCAATGTGGCGGCCATTTCCGCGATCAAGGACATGATTATGCGCTCGATCGACCTGTTCAAGTGAACGCCGGGGAAATCACCATGTCTTCACCTATTTCAGCGATTTCCGCCGTACCGTTGGCGGATCTTCCCGTGCGCGCCGGGGGCGGCCTGGCTGGCGGCGCCGGCAGTTTTGAGTCGCTATTGGCCGACGCCGTCGGAGGCGTCGACCGTTTGCGCGCGGACGCCGGCCGCACCGTGGAGCAGTTTCTGGCCGGGGACGGCGGTGAGGTGCACACGGTGGCGCTGGCCACGCAGCGCGCGGAACTGGCTTTTGAAACGTTTCTACAGGTCCGGAATAAAGTGGTTTCGGCCTACCAGGCGGTCATGCAAATGCAGGTCTAGCGGCCGGCGATGGGACAGATCAAGAAACTTCTGGCGCGCCTCTCGATGGCGCAGAAGATCAGCATTGCGGGGGCGGCCATGCTGGCGGCCGCGGCGCTGATCGGATTTACGCAGTGGCGGCATGAGGGAGACTTTCGCCCGCTCTACACCGGGCTGGCCCCTGAAGATGCCGGCGCGGTGGTGCAGAAGCTTAAGGAGACCGGCACCGAGTACCGGCTCTCTGAAAGCGGGTCGACGGTTTTGGCGCCTTCGGCGAAGCTGGCCGAACTGCGCCTGCAACTAGCCGCCAGCGGCCTGCCAAAAAGCGGCCGCATGGGTTTTGAACTGTTCGATAAAACCAGCTTTGGCATGACCGATTTCGCGGAGCACGTCAATTACCGGCGTGCGCTCGAAGGTGAGTTGGAGCGTTCCATCGTCTCCCTGGCGGAGGTCGAGCGGGCTCGCGTGCACCTCACCTTGCCGAAGGATTCGGTCTACCTGGAAGCCCGCCAGCCGGCGAAGGCCAGTGTGGTGCTGGGTCTGCGTCCGGGCGCCCAGCTCTCCCCGCAGAACGTGATGGCCGTTTGCAACCTGCTGGCCAGCGCCGTGGAAGGCCTGGCGCCGGAGGCGGTCTCGGTGGTGGATACGCGCGGCGATCTGCTCAATCGTCCGCGGAAATCCGGCGACGGGGGCGGTCTGGAGGGGTCCGAAGCCAGCCTGGAATATCGCGACATGGTCGAAAAAGGGCTGTTAGCCAAAATCCAGTCCACTCTCGAGCCTTTGCTGGGCGCCGACCGCTTCCGCGCGTCTGTATCTGCCGAGTGCGACTTTTCAAGTGGGGAACAGAGCGAGGAAAGCTTCGATCCGGCCCGTTCGGTGATGGTCAGCTCCCAAAAGAGCGAAGATATCGCGCCCACCGCCCTGTCCGGCGGCGTGCCAGGCACGGCCTCCAATCTGCCGCGTCCCCCGGCGAAGTTGCCCGGCGGCAGCTCCGGCGCTTCGCGCCGGACTGAGGAAATCAACTATCAGTCCAGCCGGATGGTTCGCCGGGTGAAGCTGCCGCAGGGCGAACTGAAGAGGGTTTCGGTCTCCCTACTGCTGGACCAGGAGGTGCGCTGGGAAGGCAAGGCCCCGCATCTCCAACAGATCCTGATCCCACCATCCGCCGAGAAGCTCAAGGCCATCCACGATCTGGTGGCCGGCGTGATCAGCTTCAAAGCCGAACGCGGAGATCAGTTGATCGTCGAGACACTGCCCTTCGAAGCTACGCTGCATACCGATCCCCCGGTGACCGGGTTGCCGGCCGCGTCTCCGCAGGCCCCTGTGAATCCCCTGCCGGCGTGGCTGCGCAGTCCCAAGGGTATGGCGTCCGCAGCCGGCGCCGTCATCCTCCTTTTAGTGCTGGCGGCGGCCGGCTTCAGGTTGCTTCACAAGCGGTCGGGAACCGCCGCGGCACTTCGTGCCGCCTTGCCCCCGGGTACCGGAGAGGCGCCCGCCCTGGCCGAAGGCGATTCCGTCGAAAAAAAGATTCAGGCCCATATGGGCGGCCAGGCGGACTTGCAGGCGCGCCTGGAAGCCGAGGCGCTGGAGGCGATCAAAGCACCCACCCCCAGCACCAACAAGAAAGACGTGCTGACCAAATATCTGCGGGAGAGCCTCAAGAAAGACGCGATCATGCAGGTACAGACGCTGCGTACCTGGCTGCATGAGAAAACCTAGGAGCGTCCGGAAGACTGGCATGCATACGCGATGATCGCCAATATTAAGCGCAACGAACTGATCTCCGGCGTGCGCAAAGCCGCCATGCTGATGGTCTTGCTGGGCGAAGAGGCCAGCGGGCAGCTTATGCGGGAGCTGTCGGAGGACGAGGTCCAATCGCTTTCCCGGGAGGTCGCGCGGCTTTCCACGATCTCGAACGAGGAAGGCGAGGCGGTGCTCGAAGAGTTCTACCAGATGTGCATGGCCCGGGAGTATGTTTCGCGCGGCGGCATCGACTACGCGCGGAAACTGCTGCTGAGCGCGTTTGGACCCGATGCCGCGCGCAAGCTCGTCGACCGGCTGGTCAAAACCATGGGAAACGACACGGCGGCCTTCGATGCGCTGCAGAAGGCCGACCCCCAGCAACTGGCGAAGTTTATCCACAGCGAACACCCGCAGACCATTGCGTTCATCCTTTCACACCTCAGCTCGACGCAAGCCGCCGCGCTGTTGATCTCGCTGCCGGCGGCGATCCGCGCGGACGTGGCGCTGCGCATGGCGCACCTGGATCAAATCTCCCCCGAAATCATCCACAAGATCGCCGCTGTGATCGGACAGAAGCTGCAGACCCTGGGCGAGTTCAGCCGCGAATCGTACGGCGGGGTGCGGGCCGTGTCCGAGATGTTCAACCGGCTGGAGTCGGGTGCCAGCAAAGAGATCCTGGAATCCATTGAAACCGAGAACGCCGGGCTCGCGGATACCATTCGCCACCTCATGTTCGTTTTCGAGGACATGCTGCTCCTCGACAGCAATAGCCTCAAGGAGGTCCTGACCAAAGTGGACCGCAAGGTCCTGACCCTGGCGCTCAAGGGCACCAGCGATCAGGTGCGTAAGCATTTCGTCGCCTGCCTTTCGCAGCGCGGCGCCGAGATGCTGCTCGAAGATATGGACGCGCTGGGCCCGGTGAAGATCAAGGAAGTCGAAGCCGCGCAGCAGCAGATCGTGAGCGTGGTGCGGCAATTGGAGAGCGACGGGACGATTAACCTGAAGGGCGCCGGCGGAGAACAGTATGTTGTCTAAGATCCTGACTGGGACGGCGGGGTCCGCGGTGCCGCATTGGAACTGGCCCGTGGCGGCGGGTCAGGCGCAGACCCGCGCAGCGATTCCCGGCCCTGGGAACGATGCCGGGGGGCAGGCCGCGCGGGATGCCCGGCGGATCGCGGAACTGGAGCAGCAGATCGAGAAGCGGGCAAGGGAGTCCCGCGAAGCCGGCCTGCGTGAAGGTGAGACCGCCGGGCGCGTGCGGGCGGCCGCCGAAATGCAGCCGGTGCTCGATAAGCTGGCGCTCGGGATCCAGGAAATCGCCGCGCTTCGCCCGCAATTGCGGCGCGAAGCCACCGCGGAGTTGGTGCAGTTGTCCCTGCGGATCGCGCGCCGCATCCTGCATCGCGAGCTCTCGGTGGATCCCACCGCCCTGGAGGGCATCGTCGGCGGCGCGCTCCACAAACTGAGCGCGCAGGAGATCTGCCGCATCCGGATTCATCCGGAGATGGAGCCGGGCGTGCGCCGGGCGCTGGCGCGGGAGAACCGCGGCAGCCTGTCGCTGATTGCCGATGGCACCCTGGAGCGCGGCGCCATCCTGGTCGAGACGGCCCGCGGGACGCTCGACGCGTCGCTCGAAAGCCAACTTGCCGAAATCGGGCGCGGCCTGGCGGACAGCCTGCCGGAGAAATGAGAATGCCCGGCGTGCTTGGTCCCCACCTGGCGGCTCTTGACGGCCTGGAGCCCATGCTGCAAGTAGGCGCGGTGGTGGAAATGGCCGGCCTGCTGGTGGAGTCGGCGGGCCCGGCGGCGGCCATCGGAGATTTTTGTGAAATCTCGGCCGCCGGCGGACGCACCGTGCGCAGCCAGGTGATCGGCTTCCGCGAAGGGCGAGTGCTTTCAATGCCCCTGGAGGAGACCGGCGGCATCGAGTTAGGGAATCGCGTGGTGGCCCGCCGGGACGCGGCGCGCGTAGCTGTGGGGCCGGGGCTGGCGGGGCGGGTGCTCGATGGCTTCGGCCACCCCATCGATCACGGTCCCGGGATTCAGGCGCAGGCCGCGTACGACCTGTACGCCGCGGCGCCCGGCCCCCTCGACCGGGAGCACATCACCGCGCCGCTGACGACCGGCCTGCGCGCCATCGATAGTCTGCTGCCCATAGGCCTGGGACAGCGGGTCGGTATCTTTGGCGGCAGCGGGGTGGGCAAGAGCACCCTGCTAGGGTCGATGGCGCGCAAGAATTCGGCGGATATCACGGTCATCGCGCTGGTCGGGGAGCGCAATCGGGAGGTGCGCGCCTTCCTGGAGCATGAGATGGGGGCGGAAGGCATGCGCCGGGCGGTGGTAGTGGTGGCCACCTCGGACCGCCCCGCGCCGCTGCGGGTGCGGGCTTGCTTCACTTCGCTCGCAATTGCAGAGTATTTCCGCGATCAGGGCGCGCACGTGCTGCTGGTGATGGATTCGGTCACCCGCCTGGCCATGGCCCAGCGCGAGATCGGGCTGGCCGCCGGCGAACCTCCCGCGCAGAAAGGTTACACGCCATCCGTGTTCGCCCTGCTGCCCAAAGTCTTTGAGCGGGCCGGAAACTTCCCGCGTGGATCCATCACCGGCTTCTTCACGGTGCTGGTGGAGGGCGACGATTTCAGCGAACCCATTTGCGACGCGGTGCGCGCCATCCTGGACGGGCACATCGTGCTTTCCCGCCAGTTGGCCGCCGCCAATCACTACCCGGCCATCGATATTCTGCAGTCTGTCAGCCGGCTGCAATCGCAACTGGCGACGCCCGCGGAGGGCGCCCAGGCGCGCGCCGTCAGGCAGGCCCTGTCGCTCTATCGCCAGGCGGAAGATCTGATCCAGTTGGGCGCTTATGTCTCCGGCGCGAATCCGCAGTTGGACGCGGCCATCCGGGCGCGTGCCCAGATTTTGGAATTCCTGCGGCAGGCTCCGGACGTGCAATCGGCCCGCGTGGAAACCATGCGCCAGCTTGGACAGGTGGCCGCCGCGCTCGGCTAGGCGAAGCATGAAGGCATTCGAATTCCCTTTGCGCCGGGCCCTCGAATGGCGCAGAACTCGTCTGGAGATGGAAGAGAACAAACTGCGCCAACTCGCAGCGTCGCTCGAAGAGATGGCGCTGGCGGCGGTCAAACTGGATCTGGTAAAGGGCCGCGCGGAGGCGGATGTGCGCCAGAATCCGGTGATCGAGGCGTGCGACCTTTGGGCCCTGGCGGCCTACCGGCTGCGCCTGAATGGAGAATTACAGGCGTTGGCCGAGCGGCGGCGGACATGCGAACAGCAGGCGGCCGCCCAGCTGGGGAAGGTCCTGGACGCGCAGCGCCAGTGCCGCCTGCTGGAGAAACTCGAGGGGCGCCGCCAGGCGGAATGGCAGCGGGAGGCGGACCGTGAAACGGAGAGCCTGGCCGCGGAGTCTTTTCTGGCCCGATGGGACCGGGCAGGCAAACAGCCCTAGCCGGCCGCGCGCGATTGATTCGCGCGGGCAGCCACGCTGTCCAGATAGCGCAACGCTTCCCGCGTGACTTCTCCGACCACCGGATCCGGGTGCCGCAGCAGCGCGATCACCAGGCGCAGCCACTGGATCTCCTGGGCATCCATCCCGATCATGAAAACATTTTCCATAAGTCCTCGGTTGGCGCGTGAGGGGTGGGATGCGGGGCCTCGAGCAGTGTCCGGGCGGGCGGAATCCGGCTGGATCCGATGGGTGGGGGCAGGCGCTCCAGGAGATGGCGGGCAGTGGCCGCCGGCGATTCGCTGCGCAGCATGCACGTTTCGGATCCGCGGCGCCCTTCGAGAGACACGCGGCCACCTTGCCGGATAACCCGGTATCCGGTATGGGCGCCGTGCTCAATGAGCAGACTGGGCAGCTCCCATCCGGTGGCTTCGAGCATACGGATGCCGCCGGGCGGACCTATCAGAATGGCCCAGTCGCAATCGGGTGAGCCGGCCTGGGAAGCCTGGCGAGCCGTTTCGAAGAGGTCTTGCGCATCTGCCCAAAAAGCTCCCACGCTTGAGCTTATCGTTCACGCGCGACGGAATGTGCGGTCTGCGCTCAGGGAATCGGGAGCTGGCTCAGAATCTGCTGCACGTAGTGAAGGGTTTCCGGAATCTCGGGCACCCCGCCGCTCTCCTCCACGCGGCCCGGTCCCGCATTGTAGGCGCCCAATGCCAGCGCCGTGTCGCCTCCAAAACGCGTCAGCAGTTGCTTGAGCAGGCGGGCGCCGGAAGACAGGTTCTCGGCCGGATCGAAGGGATCGCGCACCCCCAATTCCTGAACGGTCGCCGGCATCAACTGCATCAGGCCCATGGCGCCCTTTTGTGAGACGGCGCAGGAGCGGAAGCCGGACTCCTGCCGGGCGACCGCCCGCAAGAGGTTGGGGTCCAGCGCGGCCTGCTGCGCGGCCTGCTCGATCAGGGGACTCAATTCGATCTCCGGCAGCGGATCGCATTCCGCGCCCAAGGCCGGCCAGGATAGCGTGAAAAACGGCGCGGCAGCCGCCGCAGGCACGCCGCCGCTCGTGCCCGGTCGGGCGGCATTCACCGCCGCGCGCTGCTTTTCGATGGGAATCTGCATGGCCGCCACAGCCTGCCTCTGCCGGGCAATGGAGGATTCCATGGCCCGGCGCGCGGCTTCCTGCGGAGATTCGGCCCGCGCTAGCCCACACAATGCGAGGAGGACAAGTTCTTGCCGCGCGATCATTTTTCGCCGCCCGCGGGACCCTCGATCAGACGGTCCAGCATGTTCCGCAAGGCGGCCACCGAGCGCAACTGCGCCGCCGCCAGGTTCTCCTGGCCCACCAGCTTGACCTCCTTCAGGCTGACCGCCACCGACCTGGGCGCCGTGATCCCAATCTTAATACGCGACTCGCCGATATGAATGATCTGGATCTCGATGTCCTCGCCAATGAGGATCGATTCGCCGGCGCGCCGCCGCATCACGAGCATGCGGCCTCGCGCATCGGCAGTACCTCCCGATGGGAGTAACGGGAATCCGTCTGGATGGCCTGGCAGCCGCGCAGCGTGTGGACATTCACCACAATGGGGGCTAACAGGTTGACCGTAGGAGGCGCATTTTCGGTGAGAGAAAGGATCGCCAGGCACAGTACGTCGTTTCCGATCACCGGTTGACGCGCGCGGTCGAGGCCCAGCGCCTCCAGGTCCTCGGGAGCCATGCTCAGCCGAAAGCCGGGACAGGCCGCCGGCGCCGGCAGGGTTGCGAAACAGACGTTCGGGTCTGCCACGCTTTGCAAAAAAACGAGCGGTTCACTGACCGCCTGCCGAACGGCTACAAAGCGCTTTTCCTGCTCAAACGCAGGGATGCCGGCGGGGAAAACCATAACGGATTCCTCGTCGTATTCTACCGGTCCGAAGTACCGCGTCTCGCAGCGTTGCAAGGTCGTGGTTTGAGTCTTAGCCATACGGTAGCGCTAAAAGCAATAAGATGGCCAAATAAAACTTGGGCATTTCCGCGCCCTAGGCCAACCACTCCAGCCTGCTCCGCGGTTTGACGATCTCGCCGTAGCCCTTTGTGAGTGTGGATAGCCGCGCCAGCCGCGCCCCGGTCTGCGCACGCCCCGCCAGCACCCGCCGCCGCGTCTCCCGCT
>JBEKIM010000195.1:0-12121 GCA_050011755.1 Bryobacteraceae bacterium
CCATTTCTTCCGGGGCGATGCGGGTGGCGGCGGCGGTGCACCAGGGAGACATGAACATCCTGCTCAGCAATCCGATCGCGGGCGAAAGCCGTATGATGATCCGCCGGAACATCAAGGAGCGGCTGGAAACTCTCGCCGGATTCATTGCGTGGGACCACGATCCGTACCTGGTGATCACCGATGAAGGGCGCCTGGTGTGGATGGACGACGGCTACACCTACTCCAACTCGCATCCTTATTCCCGCACCGTGGACGTAGCGGATTTGGGCGAGGTCAACTATCTGCGCAACGCCGTGAAGGCCACCATCGATGCATACGACGGCACTACGCGCTTATATATTTTCGCCCCGGACGATCCCATCGTGCGCGCCTATCAGCGCTTGTTCCCGGCGCTCTTCCACCCCGCCTCGGAGATGCCGGCGGACCTGCGCAGGCACGCGCGGTATCCGGAGACGCTCTTCCGCGTGCAGGCGGAGATCTACCGGACCTATCACATGCTCGATCCGCAGGCGTTCTATAACAAGGAAGACATGTGGGATCTGGCGAAGTACACGGCGGCGCAGGAAGGCCAGCCCCAGACCGTGTCGCCGACTTACGTGGTGGCCAGCCTGCCGGAGCAGAACCAGGCGGAGTTCATGTTGTTGCTGCCGTTCACGCCGCGCAATAAGGACAACCTGATCGGGCTCATGCTGGCGCGCTGCGATGGCGGGCACCTGGGTGAGATCGTAGTGCTGCAGTTGTCGAAACAGGAATTGATCTTCGGGCCCGCGCAGATCGCGGCGCGCATCAATCAGGAGCAGACGATTTCGAAGGACCTGACGTTGTGGAACCAGCAGGGGTCGCACGTGCTGCGGTCGCAAACCCTGGTGCTGCCGGTGGACAGTACGTTCCTGTATGTGGATTCCATTTACATCCAATCGAGCGCCACCAGCATGCCGCAATTAAAAAAGATCGTGCTGGCGGTAGGCAACCGGTTGATCTATACCGACACCTTCGAACAAGCCCTCGCGCAGCTTTCCCCGGGCGCGCAGACGCTGGTGCAGCAGGCGGAAGCTACCGCGCCGAAAGTGGGATCGCCCGCCGCGGCGGCGAGTGCCAATACCGCCAGCACCGCCGACCAGCGGTTGCAGCGGGTGCGGGAGCATCTGCGGCGGTACCGCGAGTTGGCGGCGCAGGGGAAGTTTACGGATGCCGGGAAGGAACTCGAGGCGATCGAGGCCGAGGTAAAGTAGGGCTCGCGCGGAACGGCGAACTGTGTGGAAATTGGTGGCGGCGGAGCGACTCGAACGCTCGACCTACGGATTATGAGACCGTCGCTCTAACCGACTGAGCTACGCCGCCATTGTTGACAATCGGAGGATTACTTTGGCGTCCGCTTGCAAGAAACCAGTCACCAGTATACCGCTTCCAGCGTGCATCCAATGCCGTGCCCAGAGCTGGAATCCCCCTCACCGATTCTCGCTACTCTCTTGGGTCTCGGGCGGGTGTATTCCAATTTCCCAGTGAGCCTGACAGAGCTTCGCTCGCGACCTTATCCTTACCGCCGGCGCTGATATCGTCGGGAGAGATAATCCCGGCGAGCGGTGACATGCAGGGCTTGCTGCGCGATCCACCGTGCGTTCGCGTGATGAGCCAGACCGTCCGGCCGACCGGCGTATACTGGGTTGAATGCCTTTGAATCGACGTGATTTCCTGTTTGGAACGCTGGCTGCGCCCCTACTGGCCGCAACGAAGAAGCATCCGGTTGCGGAGCATCCGAACATTGTACTGATTGTGGCAGAGGAACTCGGCGCTTACATGACCGGATGCTATGGGAACACCGAGGTGCGCACACCGAATATCGACCGGGTGGCCCAAACCGGTGTACGGTTTCACAATAGCTTTTCCTGCGCGCCGGTTGCCGCGGACCAAGCCGCTTTCTCAGCCGCGGGCTACAACTGCGCGCGCAGCGACTCCGCGGCGAAGGCCGGCGAATTCCTGGAGGCGCAGGCTGCCGCCAAGCCGTTTTTTCTGGTGCACGCATGGCCCAGTCCGAATGCCGTGGCGGGCACGCAAAAAAACCTGGATTTGTACGCGGCGACGGGATTCGAAACGATCGGCTGGGACGCCGCCGCGCCTAATGCCACACATCCGGAAATGTTGCGGGATGTGCCGGGAAACCTGCGCAAATATGCGGCCGCGTTGACCACCCTGGACGAACAGATTCCCGCGCTGCAAGCCACCCTGC
The DNA here is from genome assembly GCA_050011755.1 of Bryobacteraceae bacterium. Lineage (GTDB taxonomy): Bacteria > Acidobacteriota > Terriglobia > Bryobacterales > Bryobacteraceae > Bog-159. Next base: position 2,228 of record JBEKIM010000195.1, read on the forward strand.
AGAAGCGCGGGGTTTGGGACAACACGCTGGTCGTATTCACCAGCAATGGCGGATATCTGCTCGGCAGGCACGGGTTGTGGGGCGACGCCACGGCCTCGGCCCCGGTGAATATGTACGAAGAAGTGGTGCGCACGCCGCTGCTCTGGTCGTGGCCCAGCCGTTTTCCTCCGCAGACCGTGCGCAACGAGGTCGTGAACTCTTACGATTTGATGCCTGCTTTATGCGAGTTGGCCGGCGTGGCGCCTCCGGCCGGCAGTCATGTGCCCAGCTATCTGACGTTCGTCTACGGGCGGCGGCTGGGAAAAAGGCAATCGTGGCCGGATATAGCCTTTGGCCGGATCCGCGATGCGCAGATGGCGCGCGACGACCGCTACAAGCTGATCCTGCGCGACCAGGGCAAAGGGGCCAACGAATTGTACGACGAGACCGCGGACCCGAAAGAGCAGGTCAACCAGGTGGATAATCCGCAGTTCGCGGGCATGCGCGAGCGGCTGAGCGGTCAACTGTCGGCGCGGCGATGAGCGTCCGCAGTCAGGCCCGCTGCCACACTACCGCTCCGTCCACAATCGTCGCCACCGGTCCCCCGCGGAAGGTGTGTCCGTCGAACGGCGAATTGCGGCTCTTGGAGAACGACTGGTTTACGTCGTAGGTCCACTGCAAATCGGTACTGAAAATGGTCACGTCGGCGGGAGCGCCTACGGCCAGCGTGCCGCGATCGAGGTGCAGCACACCCGCCGGGCCGGTCGTGAGCAGCGCGACCAGGCGTACCAGCGGAATCTTGCCGGTGTGCACCAGATGTTCCAGCGCCAAACCCAGCGCCGTTTCCAGTCCGATGACGCCGAACGGGCACTTCTCGAACTCCTGCATCTTTTCGCTGCCAGGGTGCGGCGCGTGATCGGTTGCGATGGCGTCCACCGCGCCGGCCACGATGCCTTCCACCACCGCGCCCGCATCGCAAGCCGTGCGCAGCGGCGGCTTCATCTTGAAATTGCTGTCGTAGGGCAGCATCTGGGCGTCGGTCAGCGCGAAGTGATGCGGGGTGGCTTCGCAGGTCACGGGCAGCTTTTGCTGCTTGGCGTAAGCTACCATGGCCATGGCGTTGTGCGTGGAGATGTGCGCCACGTGGAAGCGCGCGCCGGTAAGTTGCGCCAGCAGGATATCGCGCGCCACCACCACGTCTTCGGAACTGGCCGGAATGCCGCGTAAGCCCAACCGCACGGATTCGTAACCCTCGTGCATATCGCCGCCGGCGCTCAGGTTCAGATCTTCGCAGTGATCGATAACGGGCAGGTCGAAAGAGCGCGCGAATTCCATGGCCCGGCGCATCACGCGCGCGTTCATCACCGGACGGCCGTCGTCGGAGATGGCCACTACCCCGGCGGCCTTCATGGAGCCGATGGCCGATAACTCTTCACCCGCGCTGTTTTTGGTAATGGCCCCGATGGGGAAGACATGGGTAATGGCTAGTTTACGGGCCCGCTCGATGATATAGCTGGTGACGGTGGCATTGTCGTTCACCGGCAGCGTGTTGGGCATCGAGCAGATGGAAGTGAAACCACCGGCGGCAGCGGCGCGCGCGCCAGTCTCGATGGTTTCGGCGTGTTCGAAGCCGGGCTCCCGCAGGTGCACGTGCATATCGATGAAGCCGGGCGCCACAGTCAGCCCGGTGGCATCGAAGAGTTCCGCGCCTGCGGCTTCCAGGTCCGTGCCAACGGCGGCGATCGCGCCATCCCGAATCAGGACATCGGCCAGCATGTCGGTGGCCGAGGCAGGGTCGATCACCCGCCCGTTCTTAATGAGGAGTTGAGACATCAGCCAATCACCCGCTCCAGCACCGCCATACGCACGGCGACGCCGTTTTCGACCTGGTTGAGAATGACGGAGCGCTGCGAGTCGGCTACCTCCGAGGACAACTCGCGCCCCCGGTTGATGGGGCCAGGATGCATCACGATGACGTCCGGCTTGGCCAGCGCCAGATGCTCCAGCCGCAAGCCGTAGAATTGAAAATATTCGGCCGCCGGAAAAGCGGCTTCGTGCTGGCGCTCAAGCTGCACGCGCAGCATCATGATCACGTCGGCGTCCCGAATCGCATCCTTGATATCGTTGGTCAGCGTGACGCCGGGGGCCATGTGCGCGAGTTCCCTGGGCAGCAGGGAGGCCGGCCCGCAGAGCACGATGCGCGCGCCGAATTTTGAAAGCAGATAGACATTGGATCGGGCTACGCGGCTATGCGCGATGTCGCCGATTATGGCCACCCGCAGACCCTCCAGGCTGGGGCGCCGGTCGAGAATGGTGCGCGCGTCCAACAAGGCCTGCGTGGGATGTTCATGCGTGCCGTCGCCCGCATTGATGATCGGCATGGCCAGGTGGCGCGCCAGAAACTGCGGCGCTCCGGACGCCGAGTGCCGCATGACGATCGCATTGGGGCGCATGGCCGCCAGGGTGTTAAGCGTATCCACCAGCGATTCGCCCTTGGACACGCTGGAGCCGGACGCCGCGATGGAAATGGCGTCGGCGCCCAGCCGTTTGGCGGCGATTTCAAAGCTGGTGCGTGTGCGAGTGGACGCTTCGAAGAAGAGATTGACAATCATCTTCCCGCGCAGCGTGTCCAGTTTCTTTTGGGATTGGTCCTGGACAGGTTGAAACTGTTTGGCGCGCGCCAGGATGGCTTCGATCTCGGCGCGATCCAGTTCTTCGATTCCCAGCAGTCCTGCCGGCATGGTGATTAAGCGGTTTCGCTCTCAGCGACTTTCTCGACCAGCAACACTTTTTCCAGTTGGTCGATCTCCTGGAATTTCACTTCGATGATTTCGTGGTCCGCGGTCTGCACGGTGCGGCCCACAAACTGAGCTTCGATGGGCAACTCGCGATGGCCGCGGTCGATCAGCACCAGCAGGTGCACGCGCGCCGGGCGTCCGTGGTCGAACAGGGCGTCGAGCGCGGCGCGAATGGTGCGGCCCGTATAGAGCACGTCGTCCATCAGGATGATGTCTTTGCCCTGCACCGAAAACGGGATCTCGGTGGCGCTGACGACAGGCTTGATGTCTACGGTAGTCAGGTCGTCGCGATAGAGATTGATATCCAGAATACCGACCGGCACCGCGCGCTGTTCGAGCGATTCGATTTTACGCGCCAGGCGCTGGGCCAGCGGCACCCCGCGGCGGCGGATGCCGATAAATGCCAGACGGTCGAGATCTGGATTTTTTTCCAATATTTCGTGCGCCAGGCGGACCAGCGTGCGGTCGATTTCCGAGGCGCTCATGAGTTGGCCTTTGGTGCGGGTGAGGGGCATGGTTCGAAGCCAACAGAGTAGCACAGGGGTTGGCCGGAAAACGCCGGGCACGCTTCGTCCGCGTTGGAAAGCTATTGCGGGCGCCATGACTACGATAAGATTCGAAAGGAGGCCTTACCGATGAGACACGCACATGTTCCCCTGTTGATGCTGGCGGCCAGTCTGACGGCGCACGCCGACTTCAGTTTCACGATGACGCAGAAATCCGGCTCCGGCCATTCGAGCACGCACTCGGTGAAGGGTCAGAAGATGAAGGTGGAACGCGGAACCACGACCACCATAATGGATTTCGAGGCGCAGACCTTGACCATCCTCGATAATACGGCCAAGACCTACACCGTGACGCGTTTCAGCGACCTGGCCGGCGCCGTCGCGGGTGTGGACGTAAAGGCCGATGTCAAAAACACCGGACAGAAGAAGACGATTAACGGATACAATGCGAGCCAGTTAATCATGACCGTGGACGTAGATATGCCGCAGGCCCGGCAGGCAGGCCTGAAACCGCGGATGGAGATCGAACTGTGGGTATCCGAAGACGTGCCGGGCAGGGAGGAACTGACCGCGTTCTATAAGAAAAACGCGACTCGCTTTCCGATGGCCGGTTTGGGCGCCGGCAACAATCCTGGGATGCAGAAAGCCATGGCTCAGTTGCAGCGGCAATTGGCGGAACTCGATGGCGTGGTGGTGATGGAAGTCATACGGATGAAATCCGGAAGCGGCGCCGGGCCGTCCGCGGCGCAATCGCAGCAAATGGACCAGGCGCGTGCCCGATTGGAAGCGATGATCCAGCAGGGTGGCCCCGCCGCCGCGGCCGCACAGCAGGCCCTCGCCAGGATGGGCGGGGCGAGTTCCGGAGCGCTATCGGAAACGACCCTGGAAGCCGGCAACTTCTCCGCCGCCGCGATTCCGGATTCCGCATTCGCAATTCCCGCCGGCTATCAGAAGACCGAGAAGTGACCGCCTCGCGCGGCGTCCGGCGCCACTGACCGATCTGTGGGGTGTAATACAATTAGGCGATGCCGGTCACGGAAGAATTCACGAAGGAGCTCAACTCCCTATATTGGTGGCACACGATCGATCTGGGTGATGGCATCGTCACCCCCGGGCGCGATCAGACCCCCGTGCGCATCAAGCTTGCGGGAATTCCGGACGACCTGACTGGAAAGTCTGTTTTGGACATCGGCGCTTGGGATGGCGCTTTCAGCTTCGAGTGTGAACGGCGCGGCGCCCGCCGGGTGCTCGCGGTCGACGAGTTTATCTGGGTGGGCAAAGCGCCGTGGACCGCCGGGAAGGCCGGCTTTGACTTTGCCCGAAGAGCATTGAAATCGAACGTCGAAGACATGGTATGCGACGTCTACGACCTGAGCCCCGAGCGCGTAGGTACGTTTGACCTGGTGGTCTTCTCGGGCGTGCTCTACCACCTGAAACACCCCTTGCTGGCGTTAGAGCGGGTGGCCAGCGTCTGCGGCGACATGTTGATCTGTGGCAGCAATATCGACATGGTAAGAGAAAAGCGCCCGGCGATTGCGTTCTATCCCGGCGAGGAGTTGGAGGGCGACCCGAGCAACTGGTGCGGACCCAACGTTCCGGCACTGGAAGCCATGCTGCGAACCGTGGGTTTCAGCAAGGTGATCCTGCATCGCCAGAGCCCGCCGCCGCGCCGCTGGAGCCGGCGTGCTTCCGGCACGGCATGGGCGGTCATGCACGCCTGGAAGTAGCCGTGGACGGAACGCTCTAAGCGATCGCGCGCTCCACGTGGCGCAGGATCTCCGATTTTGATTGCGCCCCGATCAGGCGATCGACCTCCCGCCCACCTTTGAAAATGAGCAGGGCCGGAATGCTTTGGATCGCGAAGCGCGACGCGGTGACCGGATTCTGATCCACGTTCAGCTTGGCGACGCGCAACCGGCCCGCAAACTCGGCAGCCAGTTCTTCGACCACGGGCGCAACCATCCTGCAAGGCCCACACCAGGGCGCCCACATATCGACCATTACGGGCAGGGGCGAGCGCTCCACCTCGTCCGCAAAGTTTTTGTCGCCGATCTCGACTAAGGCAGGACGGCTGGTCAGCGGCGTTTTGCAGCGGCCGCAAATCGGTCGCAACCCGGCTTGGCTTTTTTCGGCGGATATCCGGTTCGAGGCGCCGCAATGGACGCAACGGATCAACTGTTCACTCATGGTTCGACCACGATAGCACTTGTAAGGCCAAAACCGGCCGCCCGCCGGCGCCGGTGCCGTCAACGGCCGGATAGACTATGCCGGGCGACGGGCTGAATGGGTCCGCTTTCATCTCTGAGCGGGTTTAGTGCCGTCCGCCGGAAGAGGTGAGTCTTAGATTACCGATTGGCCTTCCCTGCCGAATGCTACCTAAGGGTTTTGGCGAAGAAGGGCAAGACGTGATTCTGAAACCGGTCGGCGACAGCGCTGGTATGGGTGCCCTTGTAGACTTCAAAGATGTTGGCAATCCCATACGTGTCCAGGACTCCGTGCAGCTTTTCGGCGCCGGACCTCAAGCCGTCCTCGTCGCCCACGTCGATCGCAATGCCACCATACCTCCGTAGGTCGCCAATGTATTGGTCGATGAAGACCAGTGGCGCATTCGCCGTCCACTTCGCGAGCACATCCGGTTGCGGCACGCCGTCTTTCACCGGCAGATCGAGATAGAGCGGTGGATTCTTGGGGTCGGGCGACCATGCCGCTGAACTGGCGAGTTGCGCGCGCGCGAAAAACGGCAACTTGGCCGAATCCTCCGGCGACTTGGCCGCCGCGAGGGCTTTGTCGATGTCCGGGTTGGTGGGGCCGGCCGGCCGAGCGGATAGGCAGCACGGGCTCATGATGTACAGGCTGCCGAACACATCGGCATGTTTCATGCCGATGCGGGTGGCGCCGTACCCTCCCATCGAGTGCCCAACCAAGCCGCGGCTCAGGCGGTCGGGAATCGTCCTGTAATGTCCGTCGATATAGGCCACCACATCGTGGGAGATGAACTTCTCGAAATCGCCGGTTGTCACGGAACTCGAATACATTGAACCGTTGTGCAGCGTCTTCGAGTCCGGCAGAACCACGATCATCTCCTTTGCGCCTTCGGCGAAAGCACCTTCGATGGTTTGCGGAACGTGGATTTCGTGAGTCCACTGCTCGGCGCCTATGGAGTAACCATGCAGAGCGTAGAGCACGGGATAGTGGTGGCGTTTGTCTTTCGGGTAGCTGGGCGGCAGAAAAACGATTACATCGCGGTCGACGGCGTCCCCCTCCAGGTTGCCCTCGAGGGCCGCGCCGTGGATCTTGATGTGCTCGACCGTGACTGGTTTTGCGCCTGGGATTTCCGGCGGAACCTGGGTCTGCACCTGGGCCCTCAGCCCTGGCCCGATTGCCATCGCCATGATGAGCGTAATTGCGGATTGCTGCCTGCGATTCATCGTGCCTCCAGCGAGATGACCGTCATCGACCTCGGCTCGACTGTCAATGCCAGCCTGCCGTCTGTCTTATAGACGTAATAGGTGGGAGTGAGAACCATCTTTTCCCTATCCGTCAACTGCTGGGAAGGATTTTCACTCCTGACGAAGTGGCTGTAGATCTTGAGCCGGCTCAGGTAGTAGTCGGCGGTCATATTGCCGCCACAACCCCGGATCTCTTTTCCAATGCCCAGAAAGGGGACCCTGTAAGGATCGCGTGCCGAAGCTGTTGTTGTCGACTACGCCTGCCCACGAGGAGTTTGACACTCGTCGCCGAAGCAGTCGTCCGGCCAGCGGACATTGGGCCCCCTGAAGCGCGCAGCGCACTCACAACATCGTTGCGGATGCCGTGCGTGTTCGGAATCGGGGAATCCGCACCAACCCAGATGCCCTCGTAAAGGCCGTGTCCGAGATTCTCCGCGAACTGGCCGAAAAGGCTGCGGTCGATCTTCGCTCCGGCCTTGGACGCGTCGATCGACAGATGCACGGTCCCGGCAGCTACGCTTGGCATGATCGAAACCAGCAGCAGACAGATACAGGGCATGAATCGAACCGCGCCGAACGTCATGTGTCCACTGTAAAAAATCGCGCAGGCTGTGAGCAAGTCAAGTATATCGTCCAATTCAGATCGGTTTCGTCGATGGGTCTTACGCCAGCGTGGAAAATGTCCAAGTCAACGCCGGTTCGCGGCCCATACCCAGTAAATCCGCACAGGGCGTTGGACTTTGGGTGCCCGGCACTCAAGTCCCCGCACAAGCGCCACGAATTTGCATGTCGAACTCGGACTGAACGCGCTTCGATGGTGCCGACTGGAAGTACGCGCTGTGCGGGAACCCGCGGCTGGTATCTCAGGCTTCCGAATGCCGCGCTTTGGATAGCCGCCTACACGACGCGCAACTCTGCGTGTGCGGCTTGATGTCGCGCGGTCGCAGCCCGGCAGCCGCCGCTGGGTGGAAACGAGAGGATCGCACCGCCGCGTCCCGCTGGCAAAGCGCCGGCAGTCTGAGAGTCATAGACAATCGACCTCGGAAAGGGTCGAAAACATGGAGCCACCCTCCGGGATCGAACCGGAGACCCTGTTTCATACGGGCGCGATGCGGGCGTCGCTATCACCGAACAGCTGATCCGTTCGTTCAAGCAACCGCGACAAACGGTCAAAGTGATCGCTTCGGGATCGCCGCCGATCCGCTCGGAGGTGAGAGGGCGACTTCCCACAGCGCCCTCTTTTGAAGCAAGAATCCCGCCCGCATGGACACGATGGCCCCTACCCGCCCCTGTCCCCCTCAGCGTTGCAGGAGCGAGAGCCTCACAAAGGCCGGCAGGGCAAGAACCGATTGAGCCGGATTCAGGGGGTAACCAGTGGGTTCACTCATCTCGACTGAGCGAGCGCCAGCGCATCGGCACCCGCGGGGAATCGGAGTTGACCCGTCGTGTCGTTCGCAGCCCGCCACACCGCCTCGGCCACGTCGGACTCGGTTGTCACCGCAGCCGGTTGGTCGAATGCGGCGAAGATCGGTTCCGCGAACGGGGCGTACGCCTCTGGGATCAATCCTCGCATGCGGGATGCGCCATTACTCGTAAACCGCGTCGACGGGGCATAGCCCGGCTCAACCAGTTTCACGCGCACATTGAACCACTCCACCTCGAACGCCAGCGACCCGGTGAATCCTTCGATGGCCGCTTTGCTCGCGGTGTACGCAGCGGCCAGCGGCATCCGGGCCAGAGTCACGCTCGAGGTCACGTTGACTACCACACCACACTTCCGTTCGCGAAACAGCGGCAGCACTGCATGCACCATCGCCATCACACCGAAGGTGTTGGTCTCGAACACTTCACGCACAGTGGCTATCGGAGTGGCCTCGAAGGCGCCGACGACACCGATCCCCGCGTTGTTGACGAGCACGTCAATCGTCCCGAATGTGGAGATGGCCTTGGCGATGGCTTTGCTGACGCTGCCGGAATTGGTGACGTCGAGCGGAATCACTTTGAGGTGGTCGCTCCGCGAGCCGAAGGTATCCGGCTTCGGTTGACGCATGGTTGCTACGACATTCCAGCCGCGGTCGAGGAACAGCTCCGCTGTCGCCTTGCCGTAGCCGGAAGAAGTTCCAGTGATGAGGACTGTCTGATTCATTGATGTCTCCTATGATGTTCGTCTACTCCGAGGTTCTGAGCCTCGGGTTTTGGCGCGCCACGTTCCAAAGGCCATAGAGCCGCCGGAGTTGGACGAAGCCAGCGGAGGCGTAGGCGGCAATTGTCGTGCCGTGGCTTCCGCGAGTGCAATGTTGGGGAAGTCTTCGAACAGCCATTTGTTCTTGGCCGTTCGATAGATGATTCCCAGAAATTTACGAGCCAGCGCGATGACTGCTTTCCGGTCCCGCGGCTCTTCTTCTTTTTGTAGTAGTTTTTCAGGTAGGGGCTGTAGCGCTGCGCGATCAGAGCGCATTTGCACTAGCGCGGTCCGGCCAGCTTGGTCCCGCGCTTGTTGGGCTTTGATGAAGTCGCGCAGGTCCTCGGGCTGGATGCCGAGGCTCGAAACCGAAGCGTTATCGATCGGGATGAACAGTTCGACCCGGTGCGGTCACCGTGGGCGCGGCATACTCCAGGGCCGGCAAACGATTATTCCCGTTTTTCATGAAGACGCCTCCTTTCAAGATTTCCGGCATGCGCTTGCCATCGTCGACGCTCGCGGTGACCACCATTCCCAGGAGGACGCCGGGTTCGGCCGAATTGGCCGGATTGTTGGTTGCCGCGCGCAGATCGGTCAAATTCGAACGAGGCAATGAGTGTTAAAGCAATTAGTGATTTCAGCATGGATTTCCTCTACTTTCCTACGCAGGAGATGGCACGCTTCGCTCCATTTTGTCGCAGCGTCGACGCTCATCTGTATGCGCAATGGATTCATCGCATTGGACGCGCGGTTGTCGAAGTCTCGCCACCGCCGTACGCCAAACAAATGGTTCGGTGACGCTCCTGTGCGACAGGACTGATCATCCTGATCTACAGGGTCGCAGCCCAGCAGCCGCCGCTGGGTGGAAACGAGAGGATCGCACCGCCGCGTCCTGCCGGCAAAGCGCGGGCAGTCTGAGAGTCATAGACAATCGACTTCGGAAAGGGGCGGGACGATGGAGCCACCCTCCGGGATCGAAC
>JBEKIM010000196.1:0-12107 GCA_050011755.1 Bryobacteraceae bacterium
CCACGCCTTTGAATATCAACTGGAATATCTGGAATGCGGCCGGCACCACCGCCACCCTCACGCAGTTCGACCAGCCCTCGGCGACTTCCGCCAACACCCAGGATGGGTCGGCCGCCGCCCAGATGACTGGCGTAACCATGAGCAATGGAGGCCAGTTGCTGGCGTCCTACTCAAACGGGCAACAAGCCGTCGTCGGCGAAGTGGCGCTGGCCTCCATCCGCAACCCGCAGACGCTGGTGGCGGTGGGCAGTAATCTCTTTCAGGTCAGCGCCGAGACAGGCGCGCCGGCAGTGGGCGCGCAGGGCACCGGCGGACGCGGCACGATTGTGGGCGGCGCGCTCGAATCCTCAAATGTGGATATCGCCCAAGAGTTAACCGAGTTGATTGTGCTACAAAGCGCCTATCAGGCGAATGCCAAGGTGGTGACCACCGTGGATACGCTCGCCCAGGCCACCACCAACCTGATTACCTAGAGCTCATGACATGACGGCCATGGAACAGATCGCCCCGTTCGCCGACGTGCCGGTGGACATTGAGGCCGAGTTGGACCGGCGTATTCTCAGCGTGGCGCAGATCCTGCAGATGGAGCCTGGAAGCCTGATCGGGATGAAGCGCTCGGCCGGCGAGAACATCGATCTATACGTGGGCGGGACCTTGATTGGATGCGGCGAAATTGTGGTCGTCGAGAACACGCTGGGAGTCCGCATTACGGATTTCATCGGCGATGCATAGAAGCCGCGGTGGAAAAAGGAGTAAATGGAACCAATCCGGCAAGCGGTGGGAGTAAGCGCGGTGCTGCTGCTACTGGCATCCGCGCTCTGGTGGTTGCGCCGCAAAGGAATCTCCCGCTATCGCGCGCGCGGCTCCCGGAAACACGCTCTCCAGGTAGTGGAGCGGCTGATGCTGGGCCCTCAGCACTCGCTGCACCTGGTGCGCCTCGCCGGCCGCGGACTGCTGGTGGGGACTTCACCGGCGGGGTGCGCGGTCCTGGAACGCTTCGATTGGGCGAGCCTGGAATCGCAGACCTCTCGAACGCCCGTGGAGGGCCGCTGATGTCCGGCCGGCTGAGGCACTTGGCAGGACTGGCACTCCTGCTCCAATCGGCCGCATGGGCTGCCCCCGCTTCTCAGGGGTGGTACGTCAACGGGAAGACGGGTTCCTTGAGCGCGCCGATGCAGATCGTGCTGCTGCTGACGGGGCTGACGCTGCTGCCCGCGGCATTGGTTTCGGTGACTCCGTTCCTGCGCACGATCGTGGTGCTGCATTTCCTCCGCCAGGCGCTCGGCACGCAGACCGCGCCCTCCAACCAGGTGCTGGTCGGCCTGGCGTTGTTTCTGAGCCTGCTGACGATCCAGCCCATGGCGAACCAGATCTATGAACAGGCATGGACTCCCATGCAGGACGGGCGGATGACGGTCCAGCAAGCCGCGGAGGAGGCCGCCAAGCCACTGCGCCAGTTCTGGCTGCGCTTCGCGCGGGAAAAAGATATCGCCCTGTTCCTCGAAGTATCGCATGCACCCGCGCCGCGCACGCCGGCCGATGTGGACCTGAAAGTCCTGATCCCGGCCTATATCCTGTCGGAGTTGAAGGCGTCCTTTCAAATTGGAGCGGTGCTCTACTTGCCCTTCCTGGTCATCGATCTGGTGGTGGCGTCGGTAACTATATCGGTGGGCATGGTCCAGTTGCCGCCGGTGATGATCTCGGCCCCCTTCAAAATCCTCCTTTTTGTGCTGGTGGATGGGTGGAACCTGGTGGTCGGATCGCTCATGAGAAGCTTCGCCTGAGGAGCACGGATGACCACCGATACTGTAGTCGAAATTCTACGCCAGGCGCTGCTGGCGGCATTTTGGATTGCGGCGCCGCTCATGGCTATCGCCTTCGCCGCGGGTGTGGCGATCAGTCTGGCCCAGATTGTGACTTCCATCCAGGACACCGCCTTCAGCACCATCCCCCGGGTGGTCGTGTTTGTGCTCGCGATCCTGCTGCTGATGCCGTTCATGATCCAACGCATGGTGGTTTACACCACCGCGCTATTCGGCGACCTGGGGCGTTATGCCCGCTGAGGTGAGCTTCGGCCTGCCCACGCTTTTCGGGTTTCTCCTGGTGCTGGCGCGGGTATCCGGCGTCTTCGCGCTGGTGCCATTGCCCGGCTTGCAGAGCGGGCCGCCGCAGGCGCGCATTGTGCTGTCGGTTTGGACCACGCTGGCGCTTTTTTCGCGCTGGCCGCGCGGCCCGGCCGCGCCACCGGATGCCCTCGGGATGCTGGTGTGGCTGCTGCCGGAACTCGCCGTGGGAGTTACGATCGGCCTGGCCGTGGCATTCCTGCTGGAGGTCTTTTTGCTGGCGGCGCAAATCCTCAGCTTGAACGCCGGATTCAGCTTCGCCCAGACCATCGATCCCACCACGCAGGCCGAATCTGGAGTGTTGCTGGTGTTCGGACAATTGGCAGGCGGGATGGTGTTTATCTGCCTGGGTCTGGACAGGGACGTGATTCGCACCCTGGCTTACAGCTTGGACGCGCATCCGGCCGGCGCCTGGATTACCGGGCCCGCGGCCGAAGCTCTGCTGCGCTTGGGTGGAGATATGCTTGCGCTGGCGGTCCGCCTGGCGCTGCCGGTGATCGCTCTGCTGGTGCTGGTGGATATTGCGTTGGGATTGCTCGGACGCCTCAATGCCCAGTTGCAACTGCTGACCCTGGCTTTCCCGATCAAAATGACCGCCGCGCTGGTGCTGCTGGGCGGAATTGCCGCGCTTCTTCCGAGACTGCTCCTGGCTTATGGCGGTGTGGTGTTCGGAACGCTGCGCCAGGTTTTGCGCTTTTAAGGAGAGCGAGCCGTGGCCGACAACGGTCAGAGAACCGAAGAGCCTACCGCCAAGCGCCTGGACAAAGCGCGACGGGAAGGACAGTTCCCCACCGCGCGCCAGTTTGTCTCAGCCTTGCAATTCCTGGCATTTGTGGCATTGCTCGACGCCTGGGGTGGTGAGTGGTTCGGCGAATTGCGCCGGCTGATGCGGCTGGCGTTGGCGGCCGCCTTCTCCAGGCAACCGGAGGCGCAGGTGGTGGAGATCAGCCGCTACCTGCTGATGAGCGTGCTGCGGCTGCTGGCGCCCGCCGCGGGCGTGCTGCTGGCGGTTACCCTCGCCGTGCAATTGATCGCCACGCAGCTCGGGGTGAGCCTGAAGAAACTGGCGCCCGATCTGCAACGATTGAATCCGCTCTCCCGGCTGCGCGAGTTGCCACGCCAAAATCTGCCGGCGCTGCTGCGGGCGGCAATCATGCTCCCGCTGTTCGGATTGGCGGTCTACGGAATCATCCGCGACAACCTGTTCGCTTATATGGCTCTGCCTTTCCAGGGTGTCGAATCGGGCTTCCGCCAGGTATGCGGGTCGTTGGGCACGCTGCTGTGGAAAGCCTGTGGCGTCTTCATGGTTTTCGGCGCGGTAGACCTCTTCCGCCAACGCCGCCGCTACCGCAAGGACCTGCGCATGAGCAAGCAGGAGATTCGCGATGAGTTCAAGGAGACCGAAGGCAACCCACAAATGAAGGCGCGCATTCGCCGCATACAACGAGACCGGCTGCGGCACCAGATGATGAAAGAAGTTCCCAAAGCCACCGCCGTGATCGTCAATCCCACACATTACGCGGTGGCGTTGCGCTATGCCATGGATTCGATGGCCACACCTGTGGTGGTAGCCAAGGGGAAGAATTATCTGGCTCTGCGCATTCGCCAGCGGGCTGTGGAGCACCAGGTTCCGATTGTCGAGAATCCGCCGCTGGCGCAAGCGCTTTACGGATCTGTGGACGTCGGGCAGGAGATCCCCGCCCATCTGTATCGCGCGGTGGCGGAAATCCTGGCCTATGTTTTCAAACTCATGAACGGCCGATTACCTGGTTAAGGACAAGGGCGGCGGCATCGGGAGACAGGCGGAATGGCGGAAGCAGCAGCGGCGGCCAAAACGGGTTGGAAACCTCTGGAGCTCTTTGCCGGGGGGGAAGCCGCTGAACTCGGCGTGCCGGTGGCCGTGCTTGCCATCGTGATGGCTCTCATCACTCCCCTGCCCTCTTTTCTATTGGATCTGCTGCTGGTGGTAGACATCATGATGTCGGTAATCGTCATGATGGTCGCCATGTACATTACGCGCCCCTCCGACTTTAACGTCTTTCCCACTACGCTGCTGTTATTGACGCTATACAGGCTGGCCCTGAACGTTTCGTCGGCGCGGTTGATCCTGCTCAACGGCAACACGGGCACCTCCGCCGCCGGGCACGTGATCGAAGCCTTCGGCAGCTTTGTGGTAGGCGGCAACTACATCATCGGCACGGTGATCTTCCTGGTGCTGATTGCCATCCAGTATGTGGTCATCAATCACGGCGCGGTGCGCATCTCGGAAGTCACTGCGCGCTTCACCCTGGACGCTCTGCCGGGTAAGCAGATGTCCATCGATTCGGATCTGAGTTCCGGACTGATCGACGAGTCCGAAGCGCGCCGGCGCCGCAAGCAGCTGGCGGCCGAAGCGGAGTTCTATGGTGCCATGGACGGCGCTTCCCGCTTCACCCAGCGCGATGCGGTGGCCAGCATCCTGATTACCGGCATCAATATCGTTGCAGGATTTCTGATCGGAGTCTTGCAGCACGGCATGGAACTCCGCCACGCGCTGGAGACCTATACGGTGCTCACCATCGGCGACGGTCTGGTGACGGTGGTGCCGGCGCTTATGATCTCGGTGTCGGGAGGGTTGATCATCACGCGCTCCGGCTCGGACGTTCGGCTGGGAACGGATTTCCGCAAGCAGATCTTCGGCAGCCCGCAGCCCCTGCTGCTGGCGAGCGGTGTGCTGATCGTGCTGGCATGCCTGCCGGGCATGCCGGGAATCCCATTCCTGTTGTTGGGCCTGGGGCTTGGCGCCGGGAGCTGGCGCATGCGCTCGCGGCCGCCGTCGACAGGCCAAACGCCGAGCGTGGCCAAACCGGCCCGCGAGAATCTGGAGGGGTTGCTCAAGGTCGAACCCCTGGCAATCGAGGTCGGGCTGGGCCTGGTCAAAATGGTGGAGGGAGGCCAGAACTCCCCGCTGCTGAAGCGTATATCGGGAATCCGGCGGCAACTGGCGGCGGATGTAGGCTACCTCCTGCCTCCGGTCCGGGTAGCGGATAATCTGGCCCTGCGCGCCCGGGAATACGCGATCTCGCTGAAGGGCGCCGAGATCGCCCGCTACGAGTTGCCCCAGGGCTGCCAGTTAGCCATTCCCTCGGGACGTAGTGCGGTCGCGCTGGAAGGCATAGCCACCCGCGAACCGGCCTTCGGATTGGCGGCGTGGTGGATCCCAGAACCGCGCGCCGAGCAAGCCCGTGCGGCCGGATATACGCTGGTTGACGCGGTCAGCGTGCTGGGCACGCACATTGCAGAGTTGGCCCGGCGCTATGCGCACGAGTTGTTTTCCCGCCAGGATGCCAAGAAGGTGCTGGACCTGGTAGCTGTCGATCAGCCCAAGTTAGTCGAGGACCTGGTGCCCAAACAGCTTCCGCTCTCGGTGGTCCAGCGAGTACTACAAAACCTGCTGCGCGAAAGGGTGTCCATCCGCGATACCGGCTCGATTCTGGAGGCGCTCGGCGAGGCGGCGCTATCTACACGCAACCTGGTGCTGCTCACCGAGTTCGCCCGGCAGGCGATCCGGCGTACAGTGGTCAAGCGCTACCTGGACGCGGCCGGCAACCTGCCCGCCTACTTTGTAGATGTTTCTATCGAGCAGGCTGTGGAATCCGCGGTACAGCATGGCGAGCAAAACAGCCACCTGGGGATGGCGCCCCAGACCATCCGGGAGATCCTGGAGCGAATCCAGCGCAAGGCCGGAAGCCTGGAGGGGCCGGCGGCGGCGGTAACCAGCGCCGGCGCCCGGTATTTTCTTCGGCAAATCGTGGAGCCCACCCTGCCGAATCTATTCTTCCTTTCACACAACGAGATTCCGGCCGGCGTGAAGGTGATTTCGCTGGGGAGCATTCAATAAAGAGAGAGATATGCGAATCAAATCGTTCTATGCGAACACGGTGGAAGGAGCGGTAGCTCTGGCGCGCCGCGAGATGGGCGTGGAAGCCATGCTGGTTGAGTCCCGCAAAGCTCCGCTCGAGGCGCGCCACCTGGGGGAATACGAAGTGGTGTGTGCATTGGTGCCGGAGGCGGAAGCCGCGAAGCCGGCATCAAGTCCGGCCGCAGAAGAACCCGGGGCAGAGGGGGAGCGGCTGGCGCGCGAGATGGCCGAGATGCGCAGGCAACTGGAGGTCATGGGCAAGACGATTACCCGGTCGGCCTGGAGCGGTACGCGTTGGCCGAATCCGGAAATGTCGGAATGGCATGCCCGGCTGATGTCTACCGATATGGAGGGCGACCTGGTGTGTCAAATACTGGACGCGGCCGAGCGTCGAGCCACGCCCGAACCGGGCAGCCTGGAAGGCGCCGTGACGGCGGAGATCGAGCAGCGCATTCTCGCAACGGACACTTTGGCAGCGGTGCATGCGCCGCCGGGAGTGGCGCTGGCCGGTCCCCCGGGCGCCGGCAAGACAACCATGCTCGCCAAGCTGGCCGTGGCGTGCGGCCTGACGGCACGGCGGCCGCTGACTTTCGTGTCGATGGATGATTTTCGGGTCGCGGGAGCCGACCAGTTACGCTCCTATGCCGCCATTCTGGGCGCCGGCTTCCAGGCGCTGGACAGTGTGGGCGCGCTGGCGCAGGCGCTCGATGAATATCGCGGGAAAAGGCTGGTGCTGATCGATACTCCAGGCTACGGTCCACGCGACCTCGATCGGGC
This sequence comes from Bryobacteraceae bacterium, assembly GCA_050011755.1. Taxonomy (GTDB): domain Bacteria; phylum Acidobacteriota; class Terriglobia; order Bryobacterales; family Bryobacteraceae; genus Bog-159. The sequence continues at coordinate 6,802 of JBEKIM010000196.1, forward strand.
GGCGGATCTGGCCCGCTTTCTGTCCAACCGGCCGGACATCGCGACCCATCTGGTCCTAACGGCTTCCATGAAATCCGCCGATTTAACCCTCGTGGCGGAACGCTTCGGAATCTTCCATCCGTCCAGCCTGCTTTTCACCAGGCTCGACGAGACGGCCTGCTTCGGCACAGCATTCTCACTATCCGTGCGGATGGGAATACCGATCTCGTTCCTGGGAACCGGGCAGGAAATTCCGGACGACCTCGTCCCCGCCACCAAAGAACGCATTTTGGATTTGGTCTGGCCTTGGGCTCCGGGCGCCAAACGGTTAGCCGCATGAGAGGGATTGCGTAAGACTCGCCATGTCCAACCCTTACGACGGCCCGGAGTCGGCAGAGGCGCACGCCGAGGAACGCGAGCGCCTGATCCTTGAGCATTTGCCGCAAGTCCGGCTGATTGCCCGACGCATCCGCGACCGCCTGCCGGAAAATGTGAGCATCGAAGACCTGGTGTCGGCCGGTATCGTCGGACTGATCGCGGCGGTGGACCAGTACGATCCCGCGCACAACGTCAAATTGAAAACCTATGCCGAACACAGGATCAGGGGCGCCATCCTGGACAGCCTGCGCGGTCTTGACTGGGCGCCCCGGCAAAGGCGTAAGAAATCCAAGCAGATCGAATTCGCTATCTCGCGCGCCGAGCAAAGACTGCGCCGGATTCCGGCGGAAGACGAGATCGCCGCAGAGATGGGTCTGCCCCTCGAAGAGTATCATCGCTGGCTGGTAGAGGTGCAGGGTCTCAATATCGGCAGCCTGGAATACACCTCGGAGAACGGCGAGGGGAAAGGTCTGCTCGAATACCTGAGCGACGACCAGGACCAGCTTCCGTCTCGCGTGTTGGAGCGCTCCCAGCTCGAACAACTGCTGTCCGAGGCCATTCGGCGAATGCCGCCGATGGAGCGGACCGTATTGGGGCTCTATTATCTTGAAGAGCTGACGTTGCGAGAGATTGCGCAAGTTGTCGACCTGCACGAATCGCGCATCTCTCACCTCAAATCGCAAGCCATCCTGCGGCTGCGGGCGGATATCGAAAAAGTATGGCCTAGCCAGGCGGGAGGTGTGGTTTGACAGGGGGCCGCACGAGTCCCGCGCAATGGTTTGCCGAGGAATTCACTTCTCTGCTGGGCAACGTAATGGAGTCCCTGGCCGGCGAGCGTCCGGCGCTGGCCTGTAGCGCCGCTGCGGGAGGCTTGACGCTGGAGGCCTGCAGCGCGCAGATCGGCGGGCAGCACGGCGCGATTCTGTGGTGGCAGCACCGCTTTCCCTTGCCCGGAGAGCCCTCCACCTGGATCGGCGCGCCACGGGACGCCTCGACCCAGTTGGCATCACGCGTCCTGGGCGCGGCCGGTCTGGAGGACGATTCGCAGGCGCGCGAAACCTACCTCGAGATCCTGCAACAGTCATTGGCGGAATTGTCCCGTAGCGCGGGCCGTCGCTGGAACCGCAAGGTTGAGTGTTCCGGAAACGAGGCGAACGGCGCGCCGGGCGGCCCTACCGAGTTCTACACCGTAGTGCCGTCCTACCAGGACGCGGCCCTTCCGCCCCTGATCGTGGCCATCACCGGCACGCCGCAAGATCCACCGAAGGAACCCGATTCGCCCCTCCGCTCCGATCCGGCGGGTGTTTCTCCGTCTGCGGAGTCCGGAAACTGCCCACCACCGCCCTCCCAGACCTTCAATCTTCTGCTAGGGGTGGAACTTCCCGTGAGCGTTTCTTTCGGCCACGTGCAACTTCCCTTGAAGGACGTCCTCAAACTCACGGCCGGGTCTATCATCGAGCTCAATCGCACGGTGGATGAGCCGGTGGAGGTAATCGTGAATAACTGCGTCATTGCGCGCGGAGAGGTTGTGGTTGTGGAAGGCAATTACGGAGTTCGGATCCACCAGATCGTAACCCGCCAGGAACGCCTGGAGACCCTCCCATGAGAGCGCTTTTAGCGACCGTTTGCAGCCCCGAATTCATGTTGCGGCCCTTAGCCTTCTACGTCCTGCTGGCTGCGGGTCTAGGATTGTGCTTGTACCTGTTTGTCACGCTCAAGGTAGAAATGCGCCGGTTGCAGCGCGGCCGTCAGGATCAGCGGCGCCAGGTCGAGGACCTGGAGAAGGCCCTGGCCGAGGCGCGCCTGGCTGTGCAGGCGCTCGAAACCGACCTGCGCGCAGTGGAAGGGCAAACCGGCATGCTGGTATCGCCGGCGCCGACCCGCTCGGGCCTCAACCTCAGCCGGCGGACGCAGGTTTTGCGGATGCACCGCGGCGGCCAGGACAACGCCGGAATCGCGGCCGCGCTGGCGCTCCCGCGCAGCGAAGTGGATCTGCTCATCAAAGTCCACCGAATCATCGTAGAACAGATTTGACCGAACGAAGCTAGAATGGACAAGCCGCACGATCCGATCGCCGTTCTGCCATCTGGTTCTTCCCTCGTCTCCTAAAGCCTCTGCTCCCATCTGTCGATTCTTGCTTTAGCCATGGATAGAGCCGAAACAGCTAGGTTGTTGTGGATTGAAGCGGGAGATTCCAGCTTGACGATTGCTGGCCAAGCCGCTGAAATCGGGGGGTTTACCCTGGTCCGCGCGGCCGGGATTCCGGAAGGTCTGGAATACCTCATGCGCTCCCGCGTAGATGCCGTCGTGATCTGCTTTCCGCTGCCGGAATATGCTCCGATTGAGGCGCTGGAGGAATTACGGCGGGCCGATGGCGCGATTCCCGCGATCCTGTGGGACCCGGGCGCGCGGCTGCCGGAAGCGGTTCGCTTGATCAAGTCGGGGGCCTTCGATGTCTGGGGTTCGGAAACTGAGCTAGAGCATTTTGTGGGCGTGGTACGGGACGCCTTCCAGGAGCGTCGCAGCCGGAGACCCGATAGCCCGCCGGACGATGAACCTTGGCGGCGCGTGCTGGTCGGTTCCAGCCAGCCGTTTCAGGAAGTCGTGCGGATGGTACGGTTGGTCGGCAGCCGGCGCTCCACCGTGCTGATCACGGGACAGACTGGCACCGGCAAAGAGATGGTCGCGCGCGCGTTGCACATGGCGGGTCCGCGCGGCCGCCTACCCATGGTTCCGGTCTGCTGCAGCGCGCTCCCCGAGAATCTGCTGGAAGCCGAGTTGTTCGGGCATGTGCGAGGGGCCTTCACCGGGGCGGTGAATCAACGCATCGGGCGTTTTGAGCAGGCTAACGGCAGCAGCCTTTTTCTGGACGAGATCGGAGATATGCCGCTGGAGCTGCAGGCAAAGCTGCTGCGCGTCCTGCAGGAACGGGAGTTCCAGCGGTTGGGTAGTAGTGAAACGGTGCGCGTGGATGTGCGCGTAATCGCCGCTACGAACGCAGACTTGCCGGAGCGGGTCCGCCAAGGCCGCTTTCGCGAAGACCTATACTACCGGCTGAATGTGGTCCCGATCCATGTACCGCCGCTGTGCGCGCGGACGGGGGACGTGGTGGCGTTGTGCCATCATTTCGTCCGGAAAATCTGCGTCTTGGAGGACCTTCCGCTCAAACGGATCTCGCCCGAAGGGCTGCGGCGCCTGATTGCATATTCCTGGCCGGGAAACGTGCGCCAATTGGAGAATACCCTGGAACGCGCCATCGTCCTCAGCGGAGAACGGGATATTCTATACCCGTCGGATTTCCCTCTGGATGGTACCGGCACGCGCCCGGCTGCCGAGCGCGCAACCTCCAACCTGGTTCAGGTGCCAGACGATGGTCTGGACTTCGAGCAGACCGTGGGCGAGATCGCGCGTGGCATTCTCGAACAGGCGCTACGCAAGACAAACGGTAACAAGAAAATGGCGGCGGATCTGCTGCGCCTCAAGCGCACTACTTTGGCCGCCAAATTGAGGAGCCTCGAGACGAGCGATCCGGAACTCACGGGAATGGCGCCGGATTACGTGCATTGCGCTTGAGGCCGCAGGATCCATGCAGGATGGGATACCTATTCCGGAATCGCCGCGCCTGACCGAAGGGCACGTCTCGCCGTCTATCGGCGCGCGTCTGAGCCCCGCTGCGCTGCGGCGTGTCCTCGAATCTCACCGCGCCTGGCTTCAACTGGCTCAGGACGGCCTGCGGGCCAGCCTGAATGGCGTTGTGCTGGCGGAGGCGCTCCTCGACAATGTGAATTTAGAGCGCGCCGATTTGAAATCCGCGAACTTCATCGACGCACGGATGTCCGGCGCCAATCTGAGCGGCGCAAATCTGCAGTTCGCCGACTTCAGCAATGCCACGCTGATCGACGCGGACCTGTCGCATGCCGATTTGATGGACGCTAAACTCGAATTCGCTCTTCTCGGGGGCGCCAACTTCAGTGAGGCCCGGCTGGTGCGCACCTCTTTGCGAAGCGCCAACCTGCGGGAGGCCCACATGCTGGAGGTGAGCATGGACCGATGCGATTTTGCAGGCGCCGTCCTCCGCGAAGCGCGGCTGCTCCAAGCCAAAGCATTCGACTGCAATTTCACGGAAGCGCAGCTCGAAGGGGCCAATTTATACCACAGCGCGTTCCGTTCGTGCAGGCTGTCGGGAATTTCCGCCGCGGGATCGAACTGGAGTACCGCAACGCTGCACAACTGCGAATTCCGAAGAGCAGATCTGGCTTCCGCGCGTCTGGATCGCGCCGACCTGCGCCAAACCTCATTTTGGAAATCTATGCTCGCCGGCGCCAGTTTTCAAAACGCTCGCCTGAACGGCACCGATCTGGAAGGCGCCGATCTGTCCGGCGCTCGCTTCCACGATGCCGCAACCATGAGCGCCAGTCTTCGCGGTGCGAACCTGCGCGCCGCGCAAGGGTTGACGCAAACGCAACTCGCCCAGGCGCGTACGGATCGCGATACGATCCTGCCCGATGGATCGCCCGGCCCCTTCTTGTTGGGGTCCGGGGCACACCGGAGCTGCCGCGCCAGGTAGCTAGCATAACGCGGCCATCAGCGCCCCGCGCGCCGTCGAGTGCAAAGGGTCGCCCGCGACGCGGACTTCCGACAGCCGCAACGGAAACTCTTCTGCTTCGAGGATCTTGAGGAAATGATCCAGAAAGCCCTTGGGCATCGCCGTACCACCACTGAGCACCAGCGGTACGGCTTGTTCCAGCCGCGGGAGCCTCTGTGCGGAGGCGATGTGGGCGCGGAGCGAACCAATCAGGCCGGCGATCACTTCCTGGTAATAGACGGTCAACGCATTATGCTGCCGGTCGCCAGTGAAGCCATTGAATTGAAAGGTGTTTTCCTTAGCGATACGGAGCCGGTTCGCGCGGTCGCCGGTCACCAGCGCGGCGTTGGCGTCGATGAAATCG
>JBEKIM010000197.1:0-12074 GCA_050011755.1 Bryobacteraceae bacterium
GCAGACGGCCTCACCGCCCGAAGTACTCAATTCCGATTTCACGGGCACATCGCCGGAAAATGCAGCGGCATCCCAATGGAGTATGAAAGCGCGCGGCAGTACGACCGGTGGGACGGACTGTCCAAGTCCGATGGCGTCTCCGAGAAGGATGCTGAAATGCGCGGGCCTGTCGATTCCGAGATCGAATTTGGTGTCGGGCGCGGCGCCGGAGATCGTCGCGCTGAGGCCGAGCGCACAGGCCGGGGCGCGGCTCACATAGTTCTTTCCGCCGCGGAATTCCTGCAAGCTATTCGTAAACCAGATGCCGCCGTCCGGTCCGGCCGCGATCCCTCCAAAATAGCCAGGAGGATCCATCCGGCCCTGCCGCGATCCACTGGGTGGGGTCGCCCTCACCCGGCAGCGGCGCGAAGTATTGGGTGAATACGCCTGCGGTACTCACCCGGAACAAGTAGCCGTAAGTTTCGGCGAACCAAAGAGCACCATCCGGGCCGGCTGCGATGTATTCGGGCCAACAGCAGAGTGCGGTCAGCGGATACTCGCGGAGGACTCCGGCGGTGGTGATTCTCCCGACCTGGTTGACGCCCTCCTCGGTGAACCATAGCGCGCCATCCGGTCCCGCCGTAATGCCCAGGGGCGCGGTGTCCGGCGTCCAGTGACGATCTGCGAATAGGAATCGGTGGGCGAAGGCAATGGGAACTCGGTGATCGCGCCAGTGGTGGTGAGCGGTCGATGTTACCGCCCGAGATGAACCATAAGGCGCCATCCGGCCCTGCGGTAATCGCGGCGCCTCCCGGCGAATCTTAGGATACGATCGTGCTATACGTTCCCGGCTGGGCCATTGCGCTGGCCGATAAAGCCAACAAGAGTTGCGTCCACATTTGCGTCCAGTATACGCTGTAGGGCGGCTTGGCGGGCCACTCGTGGCGCACGCTTTAGCCGCTTTAGCGTGCGCCCCCGCGGATGCCGGTGACCCCCTGCGGGGCATCGTCGAAAACTCACCGTGGGGCGGGCAATCATGCCCGCAGCCGCCTTTTCAGGCGGCTAAGCCGGCTGGAAAGCCGGCTGCGGCCAAGATTGCCCGCCCCAGTTGGGTCATGATAATGTTGGGAACATGCTGGGCTACAAGCCCATCGCCGACTATGGAATCATCGGCGACCTGCGCTCTGTAGCGCTGGTCGGCAAGGATGGCTGTATCGATTGGTGCTGTCTTCCACGTTTCGATTCGTCCAGCATCTTCGCGGCCCTGCTCGACGATCGCGTGGGCGGCTGCTTCCGGCTGCAGCCGGCCGGCGATGGCAGCGTAAAACAGATGTACCTGCCCGGCACGAACGTGCTGGTCACCCGCTTTATGAGCGGCGAGGGTATGGCCGAAGTCACCGATTTCATGCCGATCGGTACGGAGTCGGGCGGTGAGACCGAGCAGGCGTCCCGCCAATTGGTGCGCATCGCGAAAGCCATTCGCGGTCCTGTCCGGTTCCGCATGGAGTGCCTCCCCGCCTTCGACTACGCGCGGGAGCCGCATGAAGTAGACGTTCAGCCGGACGGCCGCGCCGCGATCTTCGCCTCCCCCGCGCGGCAATTCGCCTTGAAATCGGAGCGGCAACTGACGAAGAATGGAAATGGTGCGATCGCGGATTTTGTCCTCGAATCGGGCCAGCAGGCGGTTTTCGCATTGCGCCATCGCGAAGAGCGGGCTAGCCGGGCGCTCATTGAGGAGCACCTGGATGGCGACACCCTGCTCGCGGAGACCGCCCGCTTCTGGCGCGCGTGGTCGGGCCGCAGCCAATATCGCGGACGTTGGCGGGAGACCGTCAATCGCTCGGCCCTGGTCCTCAAGCTACTAAGCTACCGTCCTACCGGCGCCATTGTGGCCGCGCCCACCACCAGCCTGCCCGAGGAAATTGGCGGCGTGCGGAACTGGGACTATCGCTTCACGTGGGTCCGCGATGCGGCATTTACCGTGTATTCGCTGATGCGTCTCGGCTATACCGACGAGGCCGCGGCCTTCGCCCTTTTCATGCAGGCGCGCGCCCGCGAACTCGAATCCGGCAATGGCCCCCTCAACGTCATGTACGGAATCGATGGCCGCCACGAACTGCCCGAGGAAACGCTCGACCATCTGGATGGTTATTGCGGTTCGCGCCCCGTGCGCATCGGCAATGCCGCCGCCGGACACCTGCAACTCGACATCTACGGCGAGTTGATGGACTCGCTGTATCTCTACGACAAGTACGGCACGCCGGTCTCCTATGAGATGTGGAGTGTCGTCGAGCGTCTGTTGGATTGGGTATCGAAAAACTGGGAACAGCCGGATCAGAGTATCTGGGAGGTACGCGGCCCCCGCCAGCATTTCACTTACTCGAAAATGCAGTGTTGGGTGGCTCTCGACCGCGGCCTGCGTTTGGCTGCCAAGCGCTCTCTGCCCGCCGGCGGCACGCCCTGGGAGGCCGAGAGGGATCGTATTTATCGCGCGATCATGACGCATTCCTGGAACGAAGATGCAGGCGCGTTCACGCAGTATTTCGGTTCCACCGCGCTGGACGCCAGCGTGATGCTCATGCCATTGATGCGATTTATTTCCCCGACCGATCCGCGCATGGTCTCCACGCTCGGGCAGGTGCGCGCCCAACTGGCCCAGGATGCCCTGGTGCGCCGCTACCACATCGGCCAGGCCGCTAACGACGGATTGCCGGGCGGCGAGAGTTATTTCACGGTGTGCGGTTTCTGGATGGTGGAAGCCATGGCGCGCGCGGGGCAGGCGGAAGACGCGCAACTGCTGTTTGAAAAGCTCGTTTCGTTCTCCAATCACCTGGGACTGTTCTCAGAACAGGTTGGCGCCAAGGGCGAGTTGCTCGGCAATTTCCCGCAGGCGCTGACTCACCTGGGTCTCATCAGCGCAGCCTATAGCCTGGATCGCGCCCTCGATCAAGGCAAGTACGGCCAGCGATAGCGCTTAACATGCGCGCCCCTCTTTTGCGCAAAACAGGACACTTCCCTTTTTCCGGCACGGAGATTTCGGACCCGGAGTCCGCCGTTGCGGTGTATAATCCTTGGGGGTTCGCTCATGAAAGGAAAACGCAGTTACTGGCGCGCAGGCTGTTCTCGTTTCGGGTGCGTCGCAAGAGTGGCGTTAATAGTGGCCGCGCTCCCCGTTTTGTTGAAGCCGTCGTCGCCTCCCGCAAACCCGGCTCTGAACGCCGTGTGGGTGAACTCGAGCCAGGTGCCGAATCCGCTGTCGGATCCCACGGGTGCCGCGAGCGCTACCCTGGTCAATAATGCCTTCGTTAGTGGCGTCAACATGCTCTACATCAGCGTCTATAGTTCCACCCCGAACAGCGACGGCCTCCTGCTGTACCCGGACAGTGCCATCGAGAACCTGATCCAGATGGCCCACTTACAAGGCATGCAAGTGTATGCCGCTTCCGGAACCCCCTCCTGGCCGGCGGACGGCTGCGCGACGACGGCGAATCCGATGAGCCGCATGAGCGACCTGATCGCGTATAACAGCCTCTATCCAGGCGCTACATTCGACGGCGCGATTCTCGACGTTGAACCGGAACCGGTGGATGCGCAAGCGTTGCTGGCATTGTATCAGTGCATTCAGAGTCAGCTCCAGCAGGCCGGAATGGGGCTCTCGGTCGCCCTCAGCGTTACGGTCCTGAACAGCCCGCCGGTCTCTGGTCAGACCGAGGCGCCTTACCAACAAATTGTCGATCTGGGGCTGAATGGTGTGGTCGCGATGGGTTACCGGAACTCCGCGGGCACTCTGGATCCGAACACTTTGGCTTGCACGGGAAACGGCCTGCTCTGCGTGGATGAGAATTTGATCGCATACGCGAACAGCGTCTCCGAAGGCAATACGATCCAGGTCGGTTTGGATACGGACAATAACACGAGTGACCCGGAGGAGACGTTTTACAGCATGGGTCAAGTGGCGATGAACGCCGTGGCGACATCCGTGGCTCTTCAATTCAATGGCGCGGGCCAGGTTTTCGGCGGCTTCGCCATCAACAGTTACCAGGATTCGTATTTGAGCGGCAGTCCCCAACTTGCGCTGTGGCCCGCCACAAATCCGGCCGCGGTCGGCCCATCCGTGCCGGTGGTCAACGCCGGGGGTGTCGTGAACGCCGGCAGTTACACCGCGCAAGGCGTGGCGCCCGGTTCGATCGTTTCCATCTTTGGCACGAACCTAGCTGCCGCCACGGCCTCCGCGAGCACGATCCCATTACCGACTACGCTGGGCGATGTGACAACGGTGACCTTCAATGGCATTCCCGCGGGGCTGTACTTTGTCAGTCAGACTCAGATTAATGCGCAGCTCCCGTTTGATGTGCTATCGGGCCAGGATAGCGGCACGGTGGCTATCGTGGTTACCCGCGGCACCGGCACTTCGCAGCCACAGAATGTGACCGTGACGCCGGCGTCACCCGGCATTTTCACCACATCCGCGAACGGGCTGGGCCAGGCTTTCGCGTACGACAACACTACGGGGGCGCTGGCCGCGCCAGGCGGCACGTCCATTGGGAGCTTCGCGACGGCGCCGATTTCGGTCAGTTCGGGTGACGCTGTGATCGTGGCATGTACCGGTCTTGGCTCGGTGACCCCGTCGATCGACGACTACGTGGCCGCCTCGGACGGCATTTTCCGCTACACCGTGCTGACGCCTACCGTATTGATCGGAGGTGTGGCGGCGACGCCCGTCTATTCCGTGCTCTCGCCGCAATTTGTCAGCGAATATCAGATCGGCGTAGTGCCGGACCCCGCTACGCCCACCGGCGACGCGGTGCCCATCCAGATACAGATTGGCGGTGTGACGACCACCGACCAAGTCATGATCGCGGTCGCCCCGTAAAGAAAGCAAGGCCGTGTCGAAAAGCGTGGGGCGGGCAATCCTGCCCCACAGAATTGTTTTCATCAGGTCGCGGTTCGATGCCGGAGTTCCGCCGCGGGCGCGAACGTCAGATCCCCATTTGCGTCCACATCCACTACGAGCTGCTGCCCATCCCGCACCTCGCCTTTCAAAATCATGCGCCCCAGCGGCGTCTCCACTTTCTTCTGAATCGCGCGCTTCAGCGGACGGGCGCCGTAATGCGGATCGAACCCCGTGCGCACCAGGTTCAGGCGCGCCGCGTCCGTCAGCGTCAACGTGATGTGGCGGTCCGCCAGCCGCGCCCGCACGCGCTCCAACTGGATCTCCACGATCTGCTTCAGATGCTCTTCCGCCAGCGCATGGAATACGATCACCTCGTCCACGCGGTTCAGGAACTCCGGCCGGAAGTGGCGCCGCATCTCTTCCAGCACGGCCTCCTTCACGCGTTCGTATCCCTCGCCCGCGAACGCCCCGCGATATTCCAAAATGCGCGCGCTGCCGATGTTCGAAGTCATAATGACGATGGTGTTGCGGAAATCCACCGTGCGGCCCTGGCCGTCCGTCAGCCGGCCATCGTCCAACACTTGCAGCATCACGTTGAAAACATCGTGATGCGCCTTCTCGATCTCATCGAAAAGCACTACCGCATAGGGCCGGCGCCGCACGGCTTCGGTCAGTTGCCCGCCCTCTTCGAAGCCCACATATCCGGGCGGCGCGCCGATCAGCCGCGCGACCGTGTGCTTCTCCTGATACTCCGACATGTCGATGCGGATCATGGCGCGCTCGTCGTCGAACAGAAACTGCGCCAACGCGCGTGCCAGCTCCGTCTTGCCCACACCGGTGGGACCCAGGAAAATGAAGCTGCCGATCGGCCGGTTAGGATCTTTCAGCCCCGATCGCGCGCGAATCACCGCCTCCGCGACGGCCAGCACCGCTTCATCCTGCCCGATTACGCGCTGGTGTAGCTCGTCCTCCAGATGCAGCAATTTCTGCATCTCGCCTTCCAGCAGCTTGGTCACCGGCACACCGGTCCACCGGCTGACCACTTCCGCGATATCTTCCTCGCCCACCTCTTCCTTAATCAGCGGCGACTGCGCCTGCTTCTTCGTGAATTGGTCCGACTCCGCCTGCAGGCGCTTCTCCAACTCCGCCAGCTTGCCGTATTTCAGTTCCGCGGCGCGATTCAAATCGTACGCGCGCTCGGCTTTCTCGATCTCCACCTTGGTCTGCTCGATCTGTTCGCGCAGCGCGCGCAAACTCGTGACGGTTTGCTTCTCCGCCTGCCAGCGGGCCTTCAGCGCGTCACCCTCCGATTTGAGATTGCCCAGCTCCTTTTCCAGCTTCTTCAAGCGGCCGCGCGATGCCGCGTCTTTCTCTTTCTTCAGGGCCTCGCGTTCGATTTCAAGCTGCATCGTGCGCCGCAGGATTTCGTCCAGTTCCGCCGGCATGGAATCGATCTCGGTGCGCAGCCGCGCGGCCGCCTCGTCCATCAGGTCGATGGCCTTATCCGGCAGGAACCGGTCCGTGATGTAGCGGTTCGACAGAATCGCCGCGGCCACCAGCGCGGAATCCTTGATGCGCACGCCATGATGCACTTCGTAGCGTTCCTTCAACCCGCGCAGAATCGAAATCGTATCTTCGACCGACGGCTGTTCGACGCGCACCGGCTGGAATCGCCTTTCCAGTGCGGCATCCTTTTCGATGTTCTTGCGATATTCGTCGAGTGTGGTGGCGCCGATGCAGTGCAACTCGCCGCGTGCCAGCATGGGCTTCAGCAGGTTGCCGGCATCCATGGATCCCTCCGCCTTGCCCGCGCCCACAACCGTGTGCAATTCGTCGATAAACAAGATGATGTCGCCCGCGGCTTCCTGCACTTCTTTGAGGACCGCCTTCAGCCGCTCTTCGAATTCGCCGCGGAACTTGGCTCCCGCGATCAGCGCGCCCATATCCAGCGACACGATACGCCGGTTCTTCAGCCCCTCCGGCACGTCGCCGCGCACGATGCGCAGGGCCAGCCCTTCCACGATGGCGGTCTTGCCCACGCCCGGCTCGCCGATCAGCACGGGATTGTTCTTGGTGCGCCGCGACAACACCTGGATCACGCGGCGGATCTCCTCGTCGCGGCCGATTACCGGGTCGAGCTTCCCCTGGCTCGCCAGCTTGGTCAGGTCCCGGCCGTAGCGCTCCAGCGCTTCGTAGGTGACCTCCGGATTCTGCGTCGTTACGCGCTGGCTGCCGCGCACCTCGCGCAGCGCCTGCATCAGCCGTTCGCGCGTGGCGCCGTATTCGCGCAGCAGGCGGCCGCTGACTCCGCCATCGTCGGTCAGCGCCAGCAGGACGTGCTCGACGGAGATGTAGTCGTCCTTGAGCTTCTTGGCCTCGTCCTCGGCCGCGGTCAGCAGCCGGTTCAAACGGGCGGTAACGAAGACCTGGTCGGGCGCGCCGGACGGGCCGGAGACCTTGGGCAGGCGGTCCAGTTCCTGTTCGAGCCGCGGCCGCAGCGTATCGACGTTGACCCCGGCGCGCGACAGGATGGAGCCGGCCAGACCGCCCTCCTGTTCGAGCAAGCTGGCAAACAAGTGCTCCACGTCGAGTTGTTGATGGCCGAATCGGGTGGCTTTGCCCTGCGCCGCCCGGATCGCCTCCTGGAGTTTTTCCGTGAAACGATTGATATCCATCTTCCTATTTTGGACCGCAATTTTCCTTCTGGTAAGGCGGGGAAATGTACTTTAAGACACTACTTGGGCCGGGGTGGAGGGGCCTCGATCTCTTGCCTTAGAAACCCGCGCAACACATCCAGATATTCTCCCGTACGGATGAACGCCGGCATGTGGCCGCCGCCATGAAACGTGTACACCGGCGCGTGCGGATAAGTCTCCAGCATCGCCTTCCGCCGCACCGGATTGAAGATGTCGTTATCCGACTCGATAATGAAAACCTGGCCCGGCCATCCCGCCAGGTCGTCCGGCGAATAATGGCAGCGGGTCTGGTATTCGAGCTGTAGCCGCAGGTTCGACAACACTTCGGCCTTGGTCAGGCGGTTGGTGAATAGATCCTTCGCGTAGGCGTCCCAGAAGGGGCGGTCGGCGGCGGGTGCATTCAGCAGCTTCGTGATGCTGCGCGCCAGCGGCACCCGCAGCAGCGGCCACGGAACCACGGATAAAATCGAGTTCACGGTGCCGCGTCCGCGCGCCCGATGCGCCATGGGAATGCCGGTGTTCGATAAAACCAGCCGCTCCACCTTCTCTGGATACCGGCGCACGAAACTTTGCGCGGTCGCGCCGCCCGACGAAAGCCCCAGGATGGACACCCGTGCGATCTTTTCGGCGGCAAGGATCGCGGCCAATCCTTCCAGCGCGTCATCGAGAGATTTCAACGGAGGATAAGCCGGGTACACTACGCGAAACTCGCCGGCGAGCCCGGCCACCAGGTCGAAGGCCAGGTCGTTGCCCAGCCCGCCGGGAAGCAGCAGCAGCGAGCGCGGAGCGTCTCCGCAGATCCTATAGGTCCACTGTGCGCCGCCGGCCGACAGGGTACGGTTGGGATAGCGCGTGCGAAATTCCTGAAGTCTGGCAGCCAGGTCCATGCGGTAAGTAAGCCCTAGTATACACCGGGCCGCCGTTCCCGCTCCGCACGGGCGTGCCACAATAAAGCGTGTACCTTTCATTGAACGAAACCGTGGTCGCGGGCCGCGTCCCCTGGCCCGAGTTTGCGCGTCTGGCCGCCAAGGTCGGATACCCCGGCGTGGACGTGGATCTCTCGGCGGCCATGAAGGCGGGCCTGCCGGCCACCAACAACCTGCTGGAAGACTTGAAGATCAAGCCGGCCGCCGTGGGTCTGCCGGTGGAGTTTCGCAAGGATGACGCCGCCTTCGCCAAAGATCTGGAAAAGCTGGGCGACGCCGCATCCTTCGCCGCGGCCATCGACTGCCCGCGCATGATCACCTGGATCATGCCTTCCAGCAAAACGCCGAAAGTCGAGCTGCGCGCGCTATATCTGAAGCGCTTCCGGGCCTGCGCGGATGTGCTGGCGCGCTCGCACGTCCGGCTGGGGCTGGAGTTTCTCGGCCCCCTGCACCTGCGCAAGATGGAGCCTTACGAATTCATCTGGCGGATGCCGGAGATGCTGGCTTTCGCGCGCGAATGCGGCTCGAATGTGGGTCTGCTCTTAGACGTGTGGCATTGGTACCACGCCGGCGCCACCACCGAAGACATCGTGAAGGCCGGCAAGGCGGGCATCGTGCATGTACACTTCAGCGATGCGCCCAAGCTACCGCCCGAACAGATCCGCGACAACGAGCGGCTGATGCCCGGCGAGGGCGTCATCAACCTGAACGCGTTCCTGATGGCGCTGCACGAAATCGGCTATCAGGACGCCCTCAGCGTGGAAGTCTTCGGCCGCGGCCTGAAGGATATGACGCCGGAGGCGGGCGCGCGGCTGGGCCTCGAAACCTCGCTGGTGGCGATGCACAGGGCCGGTGTGGCCTGAGAGAATGCCCGCGCCGCTCGAAGATCTGCTGACCGAACAGGTCAATCCCGCCTCCGAGGGAATCGATGCGCTGCCGGCTGCGCGCATCCTCGAGATTATCAATGCCGAGGATCGCCAGGTGGCGGACGCGGTAGCGCGCGAGGTTCCATCGATTGCGCGCGCCGTGGATGCCATTGTGGCGGCTATCGAACACGGCGGCCGCTTATTTTACATCGGCGCGGGCACCAGCGGGCGGCTGGGCGTGCTGGATGCGGCCGAATGCCAGCCGACTTTCAGCGTGCCGCCGGGGCTGGTCGAAAGCATCATGGCGGGTGGTGAGCGGGCTCTGGCGCACGCGACCGAGGCGACGGAAGACGATCCGGCCATCGGCGCGCGCGATCTCCGCGAACGCGGCTTCACCGCGCGCGACGTGCTGGTCGGGATCGCCGCCAGCGGCCGTACGCCATACGTTCTCGGGGCGATTGCGGAGGCCCGGCGAGCCGGGGCCATCACGGCCGGAATCAGTTGTACGCCGGATTCGGAATTGGCACGCGCCGTGCACATCGCCATCACGCCGCTGACGGGTCCGGAGATCCTGGCCGGCTCCACGCGCATGAAGGCGGGCACGGCCACCAAACTGGTGCTGAATATGCTTAGTACGGCTACATTCATCAGGCTCGGATATGTCTACGGCAATCTGATGGTGAACGTGCAGCCCAAAAACAGCAAGCTGCTGGATCGCGCCCGGCGGATCGTGGCGAAGGCCGCGGGAGTCGACGATGCGGCCGCCGCGGATTTATTAGCCGCCGCCGGCAACAGCGTGCGCACGGCCATCGTGATGGCCAAGATGGGCGCCGGCCGCGAAGCCGCCGAGCAACGCCTGGCCGAAGCTGGCGGCCGCATCTCAAAGGCGTTATGACGTGCCGGTCCCCGATGACTGAACTTTATAGTTATTTTTATGGATAAATTCGTAATCAAAGGCGGCCCTCGTTTGCAGGGCGAGATCCCCATCGGAGGATCGAAGAATTCGGCGCTGCCGGCCCTGGCAGCAGCCCTGCTGACCGACGAACCGGTCACGCTGCGGCGCATTCCCCGGGTGCGCGATATTCGCACCATGCAGCGGCTGCTGGTGGATATCGGCAGCCAGGCGGAAGTGGACGGCGAGACCATCCGGCTGCATACGCCGCGCATCGTTTCCTCGGAAGCGCCGTACGAACTGGTAAAGACCATGCGCGCCTCCAGCCTTGTGCTGGGACCGCTGGTGGCGCGCACCGGCCGCGCGCGCGTCTCATTGCCGGGCGGATGCGCCATCGGCGCGCGTCCCATCAACCTGCACCTGTTGGGGCTCGAGCAGTTAGGCGCGCGCATCCAGCAGGCCCATGGCTATATCGAAGCGGAGGCGCCCGAGGGACTGCGCGGCGCCACCATTCATTTCGACCGCATCACGGTGACCGGCACCGAGGACCTGATCATGGCGGCCGTGCTGGCGCGCGGCGAGACCATGCTGCGCAACGCCGCGCGCGAGCCGGAGGTCGCGGATCTGTGCGCCCTGCTGGTGAAGATGGGCGCGCAGATCGAGGGCGCCGGCACGTCCACGATTCACATCCGCGGAGTCGAGAGGCTACACGGCGCGGACCACACCATCATTCCCGACCGCATCGAGGCCGGCACATTTCTGATCGCCGGAGCCATCACGGGCGGCGATCTGAAGATCGTGGATTGCGTGCCGGAGCATCTGGGCGCGCTGATGGCCAAGCTGCTGCAGGCCGGCGCCGAAATCACTCAGACGGATGCGTCTTCCGTACAGATCTGCGCGCCCAAGCGGCTGCGCTCGGTGGACGTGACCACCGAAGAATACCCGGGCTTCGCCACCGACCTGCAAGCGCAGTACATGGCCCTGATGACGCAGGCGCAAGGCATCGCCATCGTGGTCGAGACCATTTTCGAGAACCGTTTCATGCATGCGCAGGAACTGGCGCGCATGGGCTCCAATATCCGGCTGGAAGGGCGCCAGGCCATCGTGGCCGGGCCATCGGATCTGACGGGCGCGGGAGTGATCGCCTCGGACCTGCGCGCCAGCGCATCGCTGGTGCTGGCGGCCTTGGCCGCGCGCGGCGAAACCGTGATCGACCGCGTTTATCATATCGATCGCGGCTATGAGCGAATCGAAGCGAAACTGGCTCGCGTGGGTGCGCAAATCAGGAGGGCGGAGTAAGCATGGTGCATAGCGAAGGATTTCTGGCGATCGTAAACGACGCGAAGTCGCGCGTGCAGCAGATCGATATCGAAGGCTATCGCAAGATGCAGGCGGCGGGCGAACCGCACCTGCTGGTGGACGTGCGCGAGGACAACGAATGGGCCGCCGGGCGCGCGGCCGGCGCGATGCACCTGGGCAAGGGAATTATCGAGCGCGACATCGAGGCGCGGGTGCCGGACAAAAGCAGCCGGCTGGTGCTGTATTGCGGCGGCGGCTACCGTTCCGCGCTGGCCGCCGACAACCTGCGAAAGATGGGCTATACGGATGCCATCTCGCTCGACGGCGGGTGGAAGGCCTGGCAGCAGGCCGGTTTGCCCGTAGAGAAGTGAGCAGTCCGCGGCCTCAGTTTTGGGGCTGCTGCGGCTGTTGCGGTTGCTGAGGTTGGGGCTGGCTACCGAAGGCCGGCGAACCGAACAGGCCGGTCGAAACGTTTCCCGCCCCGCCTGCGCCGCCGGGTCCGCTAAATCCGGGGCCGCCCGC
>JBEKIM010000198.1:0-12053 GCA_050011755.1 Bryobacteraceae bacterium
TTATGGGCAATCTCCAGCAGGCCTTGGATGTACCCTTCATCCGGCATGCAGAAGGCGATGTTCATCATGATCGGCTCGATGATCATGCCGGCGATTTCGCCCGGGTGCGCGGCGAAGAGGCGCTCGATGGCGGGCAGGTTGTTGAACGGGGCGACCAGCGTGGCGTCGGAGGTGCCTTTCAGCACCCCGGCGCTCGAAACCACGGGCGTCGGATTTTCCGGATCGCCGAACTCATTGCCCTTGGGCTTCACGCTGACCGAAATGGCGTCGTGGCCGCCGTGATAGCCGCCTTCCATCTTGATAATCTTGCTTCGCCCGGTGGCGGCGCGGGCCAGCCGTAAGGAGTGCATGGTCACTTCCGAGCCGCTATTGCCGAAGCGGACCATATCCACGGGATAGCGCGCGCAGATCTCGTCGGCGAGTTCCAGTTCCATGCCGTGAGGCATGCCGAACAGGGTGCCCAGTTGGAGACGCTCCGCGACAGCCTGCATCACGGCCGGATGGCAGTGGCCGGCCATCAGCGCGCCATAACAGAGGTTGTGATCGATGTATTCGTTGCCGTCCAGATCGTGTATCCGGGAGCCGTGGCCGTCGCGCACGAACAGCGGGTAGGGCGGATAGTAGCGATAATTGCTGGCCACCCCGAGGGGGACGCGATACACGGCGCGCTGGTGCGCTTCACGGGATTTGGGCGTGCGCTTTTCGTAGGTTTCGATCTCGTGTTGTAGAGCGGTGTACATCGTTTCAGTATGCCATCGAAGGGGGGGAAACGGTCAAGCCGGTATGGTTGGGCGTAGGAGACAGGGTGGTAGAATACGGCCGTGCTCAAGGTCTCTCTGGCGATCTGCGCGACGGCCGCCCTGCTGTCCGCGCAGAATTTCGTGGACATGCGGCCCAGCCCGCAGCAGGCGGCGTGGCAGGATCTCGAAATCGGCGCGCTCATCCACTTCGGTCCGAACAGCTTCATGGACCGGGAGTGGGGCGATGGCCAGGCCGATCCGCAAGTTTTCAATCCTGCTCAGTTGGATGCCGGACAGTGGGTGGCGGCGGCCAAGTCCGCGGGTGCGGCCTACGTAGTGCTGGTGGCCAAGCATCACGATGGCTTCTGTCTTTGGCCCACGGAACAAACGGCGTACAGCGTGAAAGCCAGCCCCTGGCGCAACGGACACGGCGACCTGGTGCGAGAGGTGGCGGATGCGGCCCACCGGCAGGGATTGCGGTTCGGCATCTACCTTTCCCCGTGGGACCGGCACGAGCCTCGCTACAAGAACAACGCCGCCTACGACGAATACTACGGCAAGGAACTGACCGAACTGGTGACGCGTTACGGCGACATCGTCGAGTTCTGGCTGGATGGCGCCGGAAGCGAAGGGCACGTCTACGATTTCGATAGCTATGTGAAGACGCTGCGCACGTATCAACCGAATGCCCTGATCTTCGCCGATGTGGGCTTCCTGCAATACGGCGACATCCGCTGGGTGGGCAATGAAAGCGGCTTCGCGCCGGAAACCAACTGGAACGTGGTGGACCGCCTGGGTTACTTGCGCTGGCGGCCGGCCGAAGCCGACACCCCGCTGCGCAGAGATCATTGGTTCTGGCATCCAAACGACGAGAAGAGCCTGAAGCCGCTGGCAGAACTTCTGGATACGTACCACAAGACGGTGGGCCGGGGCGCGCAGCTTATGATCGGGCTGGCGCCGGATCGGCGGGGACTGCTGCCGGAATCCGATGTGGCGCGTCTGGGCGAGTTCGGCGCGGAGGTCCGGCGCATTTACGGAAAAGCCGACGAGGCTCCGGACGCGGACTGGTCATCGACCGCGCCCCTGGAAATCTCGGGCACGGAACCGATGGTCTTCGACCGTGCCGTGCTCATGGAGCGGCTGACGGCCGGCCAGCGCGTCGCGCGCTATGCCATTGAAGCGTGGGACGCGGGGAAATGGCGAACGCTGACCGCGGGCACCACCATCGGCCACAAGAAAATCGACATCTTTCCGCGCACGAAAGCCAGCCGGATCCGGCTGCGCATCATCGAGGCTTCCGGGGCGCCGGCGATCCGCGAATTCCGGCTGTGCGACGCTGGAGCGGGTGGAACGCGCTGAACTCACTGGACGGATTCGTCGCGGCGGCGCACTTTGCCGGCCCCGCGAAACAGTGGCTCGAACAGCAAAAGATGGAGCCGGGCGACCAGCCATCCGACGGTGACCATCGCGAAACCGGTGACAATCACGGTTAGGCTCTTGCGGCCGCGCAGGCGCTGCAGAAGCAGATATAGGACCAGAATCAACCCGGCGCCCTTAAGAATCGCGCCGCTGCTGGGAATCCACGCCAGGCCGTCGCGGTGCAGTTGATCGATAGCCCCTTGGAGTGCGCCAGCCGCCAAAAAGACAAACAGAAATACCACTACGGCCGCCAAAGCAAAGAGAACGGCTGCCGGCACGAGCGCCAGCACCGAAGCCACCGGCCGCAGCCGCCAGACCTTAAAAGGAAGCTGGGAACCGGTTTTGAGCACCTCGCGCAGGCGGTCGTATTCCGGCTCGTAATCCGTGGCCCGGTCCACGGTGGGTTCGATCGCCAGAAAGTCCCATGGCTCGCGCGACGCGTGCGAAATCGGAAACTCGGGCAGACTGCTCGCGAAATCTACAGCCGCCATACGATAGCCGCTCAGCATCAGCGCATAAGCCTCGGCGTCTGAAAACGTGTCCAGATCGGTGCGCAGTCCGGCGAGTTCCCCCTGAATATCTTTGGGCATCCCATATGTCGTCAACGTGGCGCCGCGGCGCACCTTCGCCGGATTCGCCGAGGAATCGTAAGGATCCTGGGAGTTCACCCAATCGACGTGCTGGATATCGAGGTCTTTCTTCAAGTGCAGGAACATCAGGCCGCTTAGCGCGGAAGAACGCCGCAGAGTGGCGAGTTCGGTGAACTCCGCTTCGCGAATGCGCGCCATCGAGATATCCTGCGTACGCTTGAAAACCGTGAACGGCTCCGCGCCGGGCTTCCGTTCGGAGGTCATCTGGCCGCTGGCGTCGCTCACCAGCAAAACTGAGCACTCCTGCTCCAGCAGTCCGGCCACACCCTGGTTGTCATGTACCCCGCCGTCTACCAGGCGCACGCTGCGCCGCGGATAGAGCCCTTCCATTTCGACGGGATCGAACAGGCCGGGCACGCAGGCCGAGGCCGATACCGCCATCCCCAAGCGCACGCTCTTATAGGGGCCGGGCGCGTCGGTGGTGTAGTACATGCGGCGCAAGAGATCGTTACAATCCACTGAACTGCGTGCGCTGATGGGCGGTTCGCCCATCCAGTTCACCGCGAACTGCCACACATGCCCGGTGTTCAAGGTGGTGGCGTTTAACAGCAAAATCGGCGCTTTGGCCGCGCGCCTCCAATTGTCCAGTTTGGGATTGAAATCCAGCCCCCAGTCTTTGGGCTCGATCTGCAACTTGTTTAGCATGCGGGTGCTGCCGCCGCCATCCGCTACACGCGCGTAGATATGCTTTTCCAGAAGCTCGCCCAGATACTGGGTACGTGTGTAGCCGGGAACTACGATGCTGCGCAGGTTCGCGATCCAGCCCGCGAACAGGCGGCCGCGCAGGTTCATTTGGACGCCGGCCAGAAAATCGCGCTGCACGCGCTTGACGATCTCGATGTAGTCCTCGCGCCGGATTTCACGATCGCGCTTGTCCTGCAGCAGGCGCCGCACTTCCAGGTAATAGTGCGCGCCGATAATGGAGCCGCCCGAAACGCAGGAAAGCACCTCAACATGCCGGAGCACGTCGATCTCCGCCAGCCGCGCCAGCACGCCGATGTGAAAGAGAGACGCCCGGAATCCGCCCCCGGAGAGAGCCAGTCCGGTCTTGCCCGCGGTCATCGCGCGAAGAGCTTCGGCGCTGTCGCCGACCAGCATGGCGATCGTACACCAGGCGTCGGAATCTTCCGTGGTGTCGGCATCCCGGGCACGAGCCAGGGCCGACATCTGGCGCGTGGTGGCTTCGAGTTGCCAGGCAGGCGGGTCGAGCGCCAGCGCTTCGCGCAGCCAGTAGCGCGCCTCGGCATAGCGGCCGAGTCCGAACAGCGCTTCCGCCATGGTGGCGCCGTACCACCATTCGCCCTTGAGCCATGCGTTGGACGGTTGCGCAGCCAGATCGGGAAGCCTGGAAGCAATCTCTTCCCGCAGGATGGCAGCCTGGCGCCGCCGCGATTGCGCGGTGTCGGGGAAGTCTTTGGATTCGAGTCTGGCCAGCAGATCGAGCACGAATGCCGCGTTGATTTTCGTATAGCCGAAATCGCCCGCCAGATCGCCATTCGCGCCGCGCTGGTAATGGGTGAGTGAATCCTCGAGGTCGCGGCGCTGGCCGGTCCAACGCCACCATTGCTTATAAATGGAACCGGCCAGCCCCAGCGTCTCCTGCGACGGTTCCGGATCTTGCAGGTCGCCCTCCTTCAGAATCTGGAGGGCCCCGGAGAGGCGCTCGTCGACGACCGTATCGTCGTCTTTGTAGGTGCAGAGCGCGTGCTGTTGCAGCAGCCGCAACTTGCGGTCGCGCGGAAGCGACGCCGCCTCGGGATGTTGGCGCGCCAGCGCGAGCAGTTTGCGCGCCAGAGAGAAGGCGCGAAGATCCTTGACCCGGTATGCGATCGCCTCGATCTCCTTCAAGGGCGCCGCGCGCCCCCGCAGGATGGCGTTACCCTCATCCAGGGTTGCCTTCCGCTCGCGCCTCCGTTTTGCATCGGCGTCTTCGGTGAGTTCACTCTGCCCGACGAGCCAGCGGTAGATGGTCTCTTGTGCGCGCAGCGTTTCTCCATCGTAAACGGCGAGGGCGAGATCCACCAGCGCACGCGCCGGCGGCCGGTCGCTGCGGCGTCTTTTCCGCTCCACTTGTGCTTCGATCATGGGGCCGGACAAGTTCACGGAGGGGGTTGGGACACCCCTCTCGCCCGCCGCCGCAACCGTTATCAGCAGCCTGCGCGCCTCCGGCTGCAAACGGCCCAGGCTTTCGCGCAGGCTGCGATTGACCGAGCCGTTCCTGCCCGCGATTCCCGGCTGATCGAGGGACGCCAGACCCGCACGCTGTAACTGCGCGCGCAACACGTTCCATGCGGACTCCGGCGTGCTGCCGTGGGCGCTCTGCCGCTCCATGGCCGTGCGCAGCAGCGACGCGCCCAAGGGCCACTGCAGTAGCCAGTTCAAAGCCGAATCGGAACGGACGATGTCTGCGATTTGCGCGGGAATCTTGAGCAGCTCAAGCGATTCGCTGGCGCTGAACTGCCCGATCGTCAGCACCATATCGGCGAATTGACTGGCAGTTTCGAAGTCCCGCGTCACGATTACGCGGCTGGCGAGCGGTCCGAGTTCGAATACGGCGTCGAGCTGATCGGCCGTCCAGACATCATCCACCACGAACAGAAATTTCCGCTCGTCGAGCGCGCGTGCCAATGCGGCCGGGCCGCCGCCGCGCGGCACGGCGAATTGGGTGCGTAGAAACTCGTGTACGCGCTCCGTCCCCCAAGCACCCTCCAGCGTCAGCCAGACGATTCCGTCCGGAAAAGCTTCCGCAATCTCCGGGTCCTGGCAGACGCGCGCCAGCAGCGTGGTTTTGCCGGCTCCGGCCTGTCCCCATAGGGCTAAGCGGCCGCCCTTCGGAGCCCGGGCGCACAGCAGCAACGCTTCTTTGAGCTTGGCCGACTCTGCCGGACGTTCCACCCAGTTGCCGGGTACCGGCGGCGTCATCCGCGGCGGCTTATGCGGCAGCAGATGGGGAAAGGAACTGGCAATTTCAGACTGCATGGCCGCGCGCAGCGCGCTTTGCTCGGGCGCCAGCACCGCCAGATGCAGCGCGATGTTCTCGTACGCCTTGATCAGCTTCTCGGTGGGAGGATCGGGGCGGGTTGACCCAGAGGACGGCGCGGCGCTGATTACCAATCGCTCGCCGAAATTGTACTTGGGGATGTAAGGGATCTGGAGGTTCCAGAAGGGACGGTCCAGATTCTCCAGCGGCCCGGGCAGCAGATCCATGCCCTTTTGTTTGTCCTCGAATTTGTCGGCGAACTGGGCCGAGAATTCTCCCAACAGTCCCGACTCGGAATCGTCGAGCCGCGTGGGAATCACCAGCACCTGAAGATGCCGGTCGTAACGCGCTTTCTGAGCGGCGGGCGTTTCAAATGAACCGACGATGCGGGCGACACCGTCGACATTCTGATTGTTGGGGGCGCAGAATGCGACCACCGCGTCCGCCATCTGCCGCGTGCAGATCCCGCCCATCTCCGTGACGCCGGTCCGGCTGTCGATCAGCACCACGTCGGCGACGTCCGTGAGCCTGCGGCGCAGCCATTCCAGATAGGCCTTTCCTTCGTATGCGGCGATGAAGTCGAGCCAATCGAAATCCTGCACGGCGTCGGCATATTTGCCAAAGTTTTCGGGCGAGCGCGCGCCCGCGGCCAGCAGCCAGAGTCCGCCGGGGCTGGTGGTCTCAATCGGCTGCAAATACGACTCGATGGAAGGAAACGACCGGTCCAGGATGTCCGCGAAACTCAGCGGCTGCCGGGTTTCCTCGGCGGACGGTGGCTTAGGGGGCATGGAGGCCTTCCGGCGTTCCCTGTGTTGCCGCGTGATGGCAGCGACCTCCTCGGCCTCCTTAAGCGATTCATCGCTGACACCTGAGGGCGGCGTCCGGGTGAAGGCCAGCTCCTCGTCAAGTGGTGTCTCAATCGAAAGAGTGGGGAACCTCTTCTTGTAGTCGGTGAACATATCGATTAAGCCAGGACGTGTGGCGGCGCTTGCCAATTCAGCGCCGTTCCCTTCGGCGGGCGAAAAGAAATAGTTCTCCAACCCGGGCGCCTCCAGGTCCCAGTCGACCATCACCACCCGCAGCCCTTTCCTGCAGAAATATGCGCCGAGGTTTGCCAGGGCCATGGACCGTCCGACCCCGCCTTTAAAGGAGTACAGCGTGTAGATCATCGGAGACCTGCGGTTTCCTTGGCTGCCTCGCGCGCCGCCGTGCGCTCGGCATCGCGTTTTTCGACCAGACGCGGGTAGCGAATGCGGTTGCGTATCAGGGCGTCGATCTGCGAGGTCCTTTGCAAGTCCAGAGCGCACCGCGCCCCGAAAACATCGCCCGGTGGAATTTCCGGCTGCAAGTAATCTTCCAGAATGTTGGAAACCGACATCAGATACATGGCGTGCAGATCCCCAGCCCGCTCTACATTGGGCGACAAAGAGATCATCACCGATTCTTCCCTCCGCACATAAGCCTTGAACCTGAGCAACGCGCCCGGGCAAATCGAGTCGTACAGCGAGATCGGATCGAATAATAGGACCGACGGTTCCTTGTACATGTCCCGGACGTTCTGGGCATAGTCTTTATCGTTGGTTAAGTCGAGGTACTTCCACTGGAACTGGTCGGCGGGGCTGAGCTTCGCGTTCACCCGCACGCGGACTTCTTCGAGGAGAGCCACGATCGTCTCGCCTCCGTGGGGACGCCACTCCAGCGCGGTACGTCCGTACCAATCCCGTACCTTCGCCCAGGTGAGTCCGAAACCCGTGAGAAAGTCGTCCAGCGTGGGCCCATCCGGCGCCTTCTTCTTTCCGTGGATCTGATCGAGCACCCAAAACTCCGACGCGTTGGTGGCAATGATGCCGGCCATTACCAGGATCTTATTACTTGCGCGCAGGATGGCGTCTCCCACCATGCGGATCATCCGCTCCCATTCGCTCGGATCGGCGTCCAGCTTCGAGACGCCGAGATCGGCCGCCAGCGGATCGTACTGGGCCTTGAAGTCTGGAAAACCTTGGATGTCGAGGACACCGCCGCCGCGAGTGCCTTCGAGATTCACAGGGAAAACATTGCGCGCGCTGCCATCCAACACCTTGATCAGGTCCCGATGCGCAAGGAAACGCTCGATCTCCGGGCCAACCTCGTTGGTGCCCGCGGCATTCGGCGAATCGGCGTTCTTAGACCAGAAGAAGAGCAGATGTTTACTGGCGTAGACGGCGTTATCCAGGTCCTGCCGGAAGGTGGCTCCCGCCATGATCGAGGTGCGGTCGAAGAAGATCTGTAACTGAGGATAGGAGACGAGCAGGTCGTCGTACAGCTTCTGCGCCCACGGCCGGTCCTTACTGCTATAGGAAATAAACAGGTCGTACATGGCCACGGCTTCCCTCCGGACTGGGAAGTTAGTTTACCACAACCGGCATGCGGGCACCGCCGCGAGCTATCGCCGCGAGCTATCGCTGCCGCTGCGTAATCTGGTATCCGAGCGCGACGACCGCCTTAAGCGTTTCCATCGACGTCTTGCGGTCGTATTCCTTTTCCGATTCCGGCAAGTCGCGGTAGGGCACCAGATCCGGGTGTTCCTTCGCGCCGTCGTTACGCCGCGGCCCGTAGCGCCATCCCTCCCCGAGCCGCTGACGCGCCCAATGATCGTGGGTATTCTCAGCCAGGCGTTCCACCAGTTCCTCGAGATCGGCGCTCAGACGCACGCCGGAAGTGTCGATCGTTTGCGGTGTATACATGCCAATATATAGAAGCATTTGGAGGGCCAAGCCACCAACCGACGCGCGGTCTACAATTAATGAAGGCGGAGGCGATCAATGGAACGGCGTGATTTCATCGGTGCCGCGGCGTGGACGGCGCTGTCCGCATCGCGAGTGATGGGCGCGAATGACCGCGTCATCGTGGGCCTGATCGGTTGCGGCGGGCGGGGCCGGCTGGTGATGCGCGGCCTGCTGCAGGCTCCCCAAACGGAACTGGCGGCGGCCTGCGATGTCTACGACCCTAACGCCGAACGCGCTGCGCGGGATCTGGCCGGGGGCCGCGCGCAAACGCTGCGCGACTTTCGCCGCCTGCTCGAGATCAAGGAAGTGGATGCCGTGATGGTGTCCACGCCGGACCACTGGCACTCCATTGCTACCGTGCTGGGCCTCGAAGCGGGCAAGCACGTTTACGTGGAAAAGCCGTTCGCGTTGACCATTCGCGAAGGCCGCGCCATGGTGGAGGCCGCACGCCGCACCAAGCGGATTCTGTTCCCGGGCACCCAGCACAGGTCGGCGCCGCACATCGCCGAAGCGGCGCGCATGGTGCGCAGCGGCGAAATCGGCGACGTCTCTTTGGTGCGTGTCTGGAACAGCGGGAATATCGCGCCCGACATTCAGAAAAAGGCGCCGGATGCGGATCCCCCGCAAGGACTCGACTGGGATTTCTACCTCGGGCCTTCCCCCCAGGCGCCCTTCAACCGCATGCGTTTCCTCACCAATTACCGGGTCTTCTCGGATTATGCCGGCGGATATATTACGGATTACGGCAATCACCGCGTCGACAGCGTCCACCAGATCATGGGCGCCTCCAGTCCGCATACCATTTCGGCCGTGGGCCGGCGTCTATGTCCCGCGAACGCCGGCGACATCTTCGACCTGCACGTGGTCACCTATCAGTACCCGGGCTTCTTGATGGAGTATGTGGCCTCGTGGGTGAACAGCCACGGCATCGGAGGCCGTTCGCCCGGCATGAAATACTACGGCATGCGCGGCCCGTACAATCGTCCGCATGGATTCGCTTTTTATGGCACCAAGGCGGCCTTGTATGTGGACCGCATCGGTTATGAAGTCTTCCCGGAGTTGGAACCGGGACCGCCCTACGCCTCCCCGGCGCCGGATGAAACGGGGCTCAAGTATCGCGCCGAGCGGAAAGCTTTCCAGGGCGCGGATGCCACCGCCGAGCACGCCCAGAACTTCGTCAAGCAGGTACGTATCGGGACGAAGGGCGCGGTCGACGAGATGGTGGGCCACAGTGCCACCGCCGCTTGCCATATGGGCACCATCGCCGCCAAGGTGGGCCGCACGCTGCATTGGGACGCAGAGAAGGAAGATTTCGAAAACGATACGGAAGCCTCCCGGCTGTTGACGCGAGAACTTCGGAAGCCGTATGATCTGATCCGGATCTGATCGCGAGACCGATGAATGATTTGGCCAAGTGGGACGTCCACGGTGCGGTCGAGACGCTGCGCACAGAGCACGTCGAGTGGGACCTGACCCTGGAGCAATGGAAGGCAGCGGAATACTACGGTTTAGTCCGCTTCGATGCGGATGGCAGGATCGTCGAAAGCGAGAGTCACAATCGGGATGGCTCGATCTCCGGATGCCGTTATATATATGATGCAGCCGGGCGGCTACAAGAGTTGCAATCCGAAGCGATTGGCGGCCCAACGGGCACGAGTATCTATGGATACGACGAGTCCGGACGCCTCCTGCGCATCGCCAATGTGGACGCGGACGGAACCGAGCACGAATCTGAAACCTATAGCTACGGCCCGGACGGCAAAACTACCAAGACCTACTTTCTTCCGAAGCTGGAGCCCAACGTAGGATTTGCCTACGCGATCGACACTACCGAGCAATCGTACAGTGCCACCGGCGCGCGCTCGACCGCGACCCGATATAACGGACGCGGACAGCCTGACGAGGCCTTGTTCTATGACGGCGAGCATCGCCTCCTGCGGCGTGTGACCTTCACCAGGGATAGTGCGGGACGCCTGATTAGCGAAGATTCGTACCTTGGCGAAGCGCTGCCGTTTCCAGACGGGGTGAAGGAACTTGAGAATGCGCCGGAGGAGGTTCGCGAGGCAGCCACGGCGGCATTTGCAAGTCTTTTTGGCGCCGGAAAAGTCATCTCCAGCACGACCTATTCCTACGATGAGAAGGACCGCCGTGTGGAGCGGCGGTTGCGCATGAGCGAGCTTGGCGACCACCGCGTGACGTACGTCTACGACGATCGGGATCGCGTGATCGAGGAGACCTGCGAAGACACTTCGCGCCGCATGCAGATTGGCGAGGAAGGAACTTTGCAGACGATGGAGGAAACCTCCCATACGCAACACCTGCGCTTTGAATACCAGGAGGACGTGCAGGGGAATTGGACGGAGAAGATCGTCTGGATTCGCCAGGAGCCCAACTTCGAGCGATCGAACGCCACGCGCCGGGCGATCACCTATTACCCCGGCTAGCTTCGTATAGATAACAGCCAGCATCCGGAGGCCCGCGCGCCGTACAATGAAAGCATATGGGGCCGAGTCGCTCCGCTGGGTTTGCACTCGAAACACATCCGTCCGCCTACCGCCACTGGCGCCTCGCCATTGAGCCGCCGCTCGCGACGCTCACGCTGTCCGTGGCTGAAGACTCGCCCATCGTTCCCGGCTATAAGCTGAAGCTGAATTCCTACGACCTGGGCGTGGATATCGAACTGGCCGACGCCGTCGCGCGCCTGCGCTTCGAGCATCCCGAAGTGCGCGCCGTCATCGTCACCGGCGGCCTCGACCGCGTTTTTTGCGCGGGCGCCAACATCCACATGCTGGCCACTTCCACGCACGGCTTCAAGGTCAACTTTTGCAAGTATACGAACGAAACGCGCCTGGCCATCGAGGACGCCCGCGCGCACAGCGGCCAGCACTACATCGCCGCGTGCAATGGCACGACGGCGGGCGGCGGCTACGAACTCGCGCTGGCCTGCGAGGAAATCTATCTGGTGGACGACGGCAACTCCGCGGTGAGCCTGCCGGAAGTGCCTCTGCTGGGCGTGCTGCCGGGCACCGGCGGCCTTACGCGCGTGGTCGATAAGCGTAAAGTGCGCCGCGATCTGGCGGACGTTTTTTCCACGCTGGCCGAAGGCATCAAAGGCAAGCGCGCGGTGGAGTGGCGCCTGGTGGACGGCGTTTTTCCGCGCAGCCGTTTCCAGGAAGCCGTGCGCGAGCGCGCCGTCGCGCTGGCTGCCGGGGAAGCGCGCCCAAGTGGCCCAGGCATCCTGCTTGACGCGCTTGCGCCGGAAGTTACGGCGGACACGGTGCGCTACCGCCACGTCGAGCTGCGACTGAATCGCGATGCCCGGACTGCGGAGCTGACGGTGCGGGGTTCCGAGGGCGAACAGCCCGACACACCCGAAACCATCCACGCCGCCGGAGCCGGGTTCTGGCCACTGCGCGCTTTTCGCGAAATCGACGACGCGCTACTCCGGCTCCGCTTCCACTACGACGAAATCGGTGTGGTGCTGCTGAAGACGCGTGGA